>NZ_JBGVJL010000032.1:0-35254 GCF_045129435.1 Ruminococcus sp.
GTGCTTCACCCTCTCTAAAATGTCTTTCCTTTGGTTCATATTTCTACCTCCTGAGGAAAGTATACTCTCCTCAGGAGTGATCTGCCAAAATTGTACATTTTGAGTTGGCGATTTTGTGCATTTTCAGTTTAGCATTTATAAAAGATTTAAAATCGAAAAATCCCGAAAATTTTCAGATTCTTATCCCACTTTTATCACACTTCATATGGTATTATATATGTGTAAGGTAAAAATAAATAAACCTTATAGCAAAACGCTAACAACTTTATTTTTTCATAGATTTTTCCTCTTTCTTCTTATTCAAAAGTAACAGCCCGACTTTTAGCCGGGCTGTTACTTTTTGTGTAACTTTTTTAATATTTTGATATAATAATGTTAAAATATAAATTGCTCTCAAATATTTATATAATTATATCGTCTATATATATGAAAGCTAAAAAGGAGGGATTTAATTGAATGACAAACAAATAATTGATTTGTACTTTTTAAGATTGGAACAATCTATAGAAGAAACAAAAATCAAGTACAGCTCTTTTTGCCGAAAAATTGCATATAACATTCTCTCGAATAATGAAGATACCGATGAATGTGAAAATGATACTTACCTTAAAATATGGAATTCTATTCCGCCTAATAGTCCTAAAAATTTTAAGGCATACATAGGCAAAATCACAAGAAATATTGCACTTGATATGTGGAAGAAAAATCATACTCAAAAAAGAAACGCAGGTATTGAAATTCTTTTCAGCGAAATGGAAGATATATTATCAGTACCTCAGACAGACACCGAATATGAACTTGAGGAAATTACACCAATAATTAATAAATGGTTATTAACTCTAAGTAAAAAAGAACGGGCTTTGTTTATATTGAGGTATTGGCAAGGAGAATCTGTCAAAAGCATCGCAAAGCAATGGAACACATCTGCAAATAAACTTTCCGGCAAACTTTTCAGATTAAGAAAAAGTTTAAAACAGGTACTCGAAATGGAGGACATATTTCTATGAAAAAAAGCAATAATGAAATCTTATATAATTCAATCAGCAATATTGACGAAAGCATAATTGCATCTTCTTTGGTTTATAAACCTAAAAGCAAAAAAATCATTATATGTGCAAGCCTTGCAGCTTGCTTATGTGCGGTTTCAGTTACCAATATTGTCATATATAAAAGTAATTTTAATAAGCCTGCCAATACTTGTGAAGTTTTAAGTACGACTAACAGCAGTTCTGACTTTCACATTTATTCCTTACCTAAAGTTTTATCAGAGAACAGCGAAATTTCAAAACAAAAGGTTTTATTAAGTCCAATAAAAACTTTACTCGACGGCAACACGGGTATTCATACAATTACTTATACCGTTAATTTTAAATCAGACGGTTCACCTTACGATGAAAGAGATACTTCTTATAGCGGAAATATCATTAAGCAAGATTTATTCGATATATCGCCCGACGGTATCGAATTTTCTATTGTAAGCGACGCTGTGGAATATTATAATGTAACAGTAAAAAATAATTGCATATCATATCAAAGTGATTCAACCGTTTTTTCAGGACAAAGCAAATCGTTTGAAAATATTAAAATTTCTGACAACTGTTTCATAACTTGGCAGCCAACCTGCGAAAAATTTACAACAGAAATTTTGTCTATAACAGGTAAGAAAGAACCGGATTATGACAGCAATATTCAAGACAGAACAGAATACTCCAATACCGTAAAAGCAGTGTATGACAGTATCAAAAATTTTGATGAGTATTTTGGAGATACATTAACCTTTGAATTGCATTATAAAAACAATACCACAAAAACTGTTTATATATATATTTCAATAAACGAAAGCGGAAATTATATGGTAAATTACAGTTAAATATTAAAGGTTCTGCTTTAAATGTTGGGGTAATATTGATAAATTATGGTTTAGCAACGGTCGGGAAATTTTCTTTGAATTATCACTGTCTTTATACTCGAACAAAAAAGTTTGTTTTTTCAAAGGTTGTGGGTGTGGGCAAAGCCCACAATACTTTAGGCTAACGCAAAGTTTTGATAGCCAACAGCTTGCTGTTTGTGCCATATGAACTGTTATGAAAACAACTTCTCTTGGGCGTTGCCCACACCCACGAGCCTTTAAAAAGGCTCGACCTAAATTTTATGTCCGAGCAGAAAATCAGTCAAATTTTAAAACTTTAAACTCCCGACCGTTACTAAGTAATTGCCGAAAACAAAAATTTCTCCATATGCCAAAAACAGCCGCATTACTGCGGCTGTTTTTGGATTTAGAAGTTTTGAAATTAACGTGAAAACGTGAAAAGCTAATTATTTAATATCTGCATCGGCTGTGTCGCCAAAGAAGTTAAAACGGAAGAGCTTGCTCTCATCGTTTTTGTTTTCGCAGATAATGCTTGCCTCGGCAATCTTACCACCCTCAATGAGCTTTGTAAGGCCTACAATCTGGCAAAGCTTACTTTTAAGATTTAATCTATCGCCCTCGTTGGTAACGAGAAATACATTACCCTCGCAGGTATCAAGTACAGCAAGAAACTGTGCTACATCAACATCATGTAAACTAATAATAGGTGTCATAAAAATTTCCTCCAAAATGATAATATTAATAAATTTGTTACGCCATTTACCATTTGGCAAAATAATTATTTATGTTCGACCTAATTAAACCTTACTCGAGTAGTCTGACTGTATAATCAGTCGATAGTCAAGCGGACTATTTACTTGACAATTATTATTATAATCACATTTCTGTAAAAGTCAACAATTTTCTTAATAAAAATTTGTGTTTAAAGCAAATTGAATATGAACAACTTACAAAGTTAAGTACAAAAATATATTTATATTGCACAAAATACACTTAAAATTTATTTTTAATAAAGCAAAAAATTAATTTGCTTTTAGTGAAAATAACTACCCAAACACGACATATTCTTCAAAAAAGTTGCTTTTTTTACAAAAATAAAATTATTAATATATTGAGATTTTTGTGTGTTTAGGGTATAATTAATGCAGTGAATTTTGAAAATCTATGATTTTTGAAGATGAATTGTCCGAAAAAATAATAAAGGAATGGTACTTTAAATGTTAGACAAATTTTATAAGCAGTTTAAAAGCGGCACAGATATAAGAGGTGTGGCAAGCGAGGGCGTTGAGGGTCAGCCTGTAAACCTTACAGATGATGTTGTGGCTAAAATGGCGGACGGCTTTGTGCTCTGGCTTTCAAAAAAGGTTTCTAAAGCACCTGCCGCTCTTACAATTTCTATTGGTCGTGACAGCAGAATTTCAGGCCCGCACATTGTTGCAATCTGCAGTGAGCGTTTCAAACGCTGTGGTGCAACTGTGCTTGACTGTTCGCTTGCTTCTACTCCGTCAATGTTTATGACAACCGTTGACCTCGGCTGCGACGGTGCTTTGCAGATTACCGCAAGTCATCACCCGTTTAACAGAAACGGTCTTAAATTTTTTACCCGTGAGGGCGGTCTTGAGGGCAGTGACATTGAGTCTATTCTTGAGTACGCTCAGAATGGCGAGTCACCTGCTGAAAGCGGCTGTGGCGAAATTAGAAAAGTTGACTATATGACCGACTACGCTAAGGGACTTTGCGAGAAGATTAAATCTGAGGTAAATGCCGAGGATTACGATCACCCGCTCAAGGGCTTTAAGATTGTAGTTGATGCCGGCAACGGTGCAGGTGGTTTTTATGCCGATAAGGTTCTTGCTGTGCTTGGTGCAGATACAACCGGCAGCCGTTACCTTGACCCGGATGGAATGTTCCCTAACCATATTCCAAATCCGGAGGACGCAACAGCTATGGCTTCAATTTGCGAGGCAGTAAAAGAAGCTAATGCCGACCTCGGCGTAATTTTTGATACTGATGTTGATCGTGGAGGTGCTGTTGACAACAAGGGCAACGAGATTAATCGTAATCGCCTTGTGGCTGTGGCTGCTGCCATTGCACTCGAGGGCAACGAGGGTGGTACTATTGTTACCGACTCTATCACATCTTCAGGTCTGAAAGAATTTATTGAAGATACGCTCGGCGGAAAGCATTATCGTTACCGCAGAGGCTACAAGAATGTTATTGACAAGGCACTTGAGCTTAATGCTCAGGGAATTAACTGTCCGCTTGCTATTGAAACCTCAGGTCACGCCGCAATGAAAGAAAATTATTTCCTTGATGACGGTGCTTATCTTTGCACAAAGATTATTATTAAGGCGGCTCAGCTACGCAAAGAGGGCAAAGAGCTTGACGAACTTACAGCGGCACTTAAAGAGCCTGTTGAGAGCGAGGAGGTCAGATTTAAAATTTTAGAGTCTGATTTCAGAGCATGCGGTGAAAAAATTATTAATGACCTTACTGCATATGCTATGGCTCAGGAGGACTGGAATGTTGCTAATGATAACCGTGAGGGCATCAGAGTTTCATTTGATAAGGATAACGGTGACGGCTGGTTCTTGTTAAGACTTTCTGTTCACGATCCGATTATGCCGCTCAATATTGAAAGCGACTCTGTGGGCGGTGTTGAGATTATTTATAATAAGCTTAACGAGTTTTTAAAGACAACAAGCGGTCTTGAGTTATAATTTAACATAATAAATTTTGGCAGTTCTAAGAGCAAGGCTTTTGGAACTGCTTTTTATTGGTTCTGTTTTAAATGTTGGGGTAATATTGATAAATTATGGTTTAGCAGAGAGTTTTGGATAATTAACAAGAAATTTAGGTCGAGCCTTTTTAAAGGCTCGTGGGTTTGGGCAATGCCCAAGAAAGCTGTTTCTATTGCAAATTTTCAGGCACAAACAGCAACGCTGTTTGTGTGCTAAAGCAAGGTTTGATAAAACAGGCGACAGCCATTAAAAAGAAATACTTCATTAATATATAATAAAGAAGAATGGCTTTTTTTGTGTTGCTGTCGCAATTATAAGGCTTTAGCCATTGTGTTCAGACCGCAAAACAACAAACTGTTTTGCTATAAGAATTTTGCATAAACTTAAAGTATTTGCGGGCTTTGCCCACACCCACAACCTTTGAAAAGGTTGACCAAACTTTTATTTTCGGGTAGAAAGTCTGCAATAAATCAAGCAGAAATTTCCCGACCGTTGCTCAACCATAATTTATTCCCGAATGATAAATCCTTTTACAAACTTAATGCCCGACTACAGCTTTCTATAGTCGGGCAAATTTTTATACAAATTTATTAAGCTCTGCGTTATAGGTATAATCTATAGTGGCAAGCTTTTTTGTTATTTCTTCCTTGCTGATGTTTGCATCTTCGCACAGCGCGTCAAGCGAGGGGTAGAAATCTCTGAGCTTTGTATTAATAAAGCTTAACAAAATCATTGGGTCTGTCGGTAAATTTAATTCTGACATAATATTCTCCTTTTGTTTTAATCATCGTTGTCTTTTGAGTCCTTGAAAAATGAGCATATCCAGTAGTAAATCGGAATGGTGAGAAATACTACCCAACCGACCGTCCAACCGCCGAGCACATTAAAATACCCCATAAGAATATATGCGATTGCGGTAAGCACAGGAAAGGCGAAATGGTCGGGCTTGCGTTTGTAGATTGCATCTACAAGTGAATAGTAAAGCGGAATTGTGAGCAAAACTATCCAGCTTAATGCCCAACCAAAGCATACTCCGCTAAATCCCCAGCACAAAAATACTAAGATAGCTATAAGAAAAAAGGGAAAGGATTTCCAGAATTTTTTATGCTTTCTTCTGCTAAACATTTCGTCTGACATTTCGGCATCGTGCATTACTTCACCGTCTTTGGTGGTGTAAACCCTCTGTTTTCCGTTTTCGTTTACAAAAACTCCGTCCTTGCCAATATCAACCTTTGTGCCATCTTTGTCTTGCACATGTATTCCGTCAGCAAAGCTTATGTGTACCTTGTCGCCGTTTTTAGCGTCAACATGAATTCCGTTTTTAAATGACACCTTGTCGGCTTTTTTGTATTCCACACCCTCGTCACCTGTGGGAATTTGATTTTCTTCGGCTTGTGACTCAGACTCTTCGCTGACCTGTTCTGAGTCGCAAGTTCCTTTTAAAAGTTCATCAAGCGATACTCCGTATATTTCGGCAAGCAGTATAAGGTTGTCGGTGTCGGGAGAAGCCTCCGCACGCTCCCATTTGGATACAGCCTGTCGGCTTACGCCTATTTTATTGGCAAGCTCTTCCTGACTTAAATTGTGTTTCTTTCTGTATTGCAAAAGTCTGTTTGCAGTTTCTATGTTCATAAAATTTCCTCCTTTGTGAGCCGTATAATGATTTTTTTACCTCTCACTTTACCCGAATTATACACCGCAACCGCTGTTCTTGACAATATATTTTAGTTTTCATTCACGCAACCGCCGGTTGCAGGGATGAAAATTAATAATAAAATGTCTGAAATAAATACAATATTGCACATAAAGATGACTTGAGGAAAGGCAGGCTATTTAAATGATTTTCCGTCCGTCCTGCTGATTATCAGGTATTACAGAATATTAAAGCGGGGGTGTTATATTAATTTCTGCTTGTGAGATATACAGCGCCCTCCGATTGGTCAACTATGTAATCCATACCGAGCATTTCGGCGTAGTCGGAAAGCTTCATATAGTAGAAATAGGTTGCTCCCGTACTTCCCCAGAAGTCAAGCTCATTGCCCAGCAGTTGTATATCCTGCTTTTTGCCATTTATATAGAATTTGGCGCTTTCGGGATTGTCTTCTTTCATAATTACCTTGTACTTGTTGCCGCCGACAGTGTATTCGCTGGTTCTTGTTTTGCTGTCAACACGGTAGCTGCCGCCGAGATAATTTGTCACGATTTCCCTTTGCATATAATCGTCAACGCCGCCGTTATATTCAAGGTGCAGTCCGTAGCCAACGGGTATGCAGTATTCGCCGCTTGCCACATCATATACAAATTCAGACTCGTATTCTTCACTTGTAAATTCCTCGCCGTTTATGTAAAGCCTGTTGATATACATTTGGGGAATTGAGCTGAAATCTTCCTTGCCGTTTTGAAAATCACGGTAAATATGCGCATAGCTTATTCTTGCACATTCCTTGACATAGTCACAGGTCATTTCGCTGAATTTTTCATCAAAGCAGATTTTCAAAACTTTATTGTCACCCGAATAAAGGTTTACGGTCATTTTGCCGGAGGAACCGGAAAAAAGCGGAGTGTCTTTGCTTGTGTCGGGCAGACAGTCCTTTACAAGTGCGTAATAGTCAAATACAAAATTGATTTTTTTGTCAATGTCAAGAAATGACGAAAGCTCTAAATCAATGCTTTCTTCGTCCTGACTTATTTTAGCGTTGTATTTTCTTTCCAACCGGTTAATATCCTGTTCAAGATAATCGTTCATAGCCTCAAAGTAATTATTGTCGAGGTGAGCTGACGGCAGTCCGAATACTCCGCTTGAAGCTATAAAATATGAGTCCACCTCAAATAAAAAGCCCTGCTCTGTGCGGTAGGTGTATAGGGTGGAGGTTCTGTTGTCAAAGGATTTCTGATTGCCTGCGCTTGCAAGCTCGGCATAGCCGAATTCGTCCTTTACAAAGCCTGTAATTTCCGATTCGGAGTATTCGCTGTCCCTGCACCCTGCAAGCGTAAGAGCAAGCAGGGGGAGGAGCAGAATAATTGAAATAATTTTATTTTTCATAGGTTAACCTATATATGAAAGATTTTCGAGGTCAAGCTCGCTTGTGCGCATTGCAGGCTTGCAGAGCGGAATCTGCTTGCCCTTTTTGATGAAGAGCGGAACTTCGTTTAACGCAACCTCAATGAAATGTACGCCCTTTTCCATAGGCTTAGTTTCTGCATTTTCACCGCTGAGCTTAACGAAAGTCATATCCTCAGGGAGATATACATATCTGCCGCTTACATTCTGCTCGTAAACAGGGCAGATCATACATTCATCGCCGAGCATAACCTGAGTTTCGCACTCTCTTGCCATTTTATCCTGCGGATAATCAAATGCGAGTGGGCGGAAAATCATATCGTTGTTCTCGCTTGCCTTTTTAAATGTATTGTAAAGGTAAGGGATAAGTCTGTAGCGAACTGTTACAATATCTCTGAAGTCCTCAGGATTTTCAAAGTTGTAGCACTCCTGATCCTTTGTGCCAAGGGCTGAGTGGTTACGCATAAGCGGTGTGAACACACCGAGTGCGAGGAAACGGAGAACGAGGTCACGAGTTGCGTTTTCGTTAAATCCGCCGAGGTCGGCACCGCAGTAGAGGAAACCGCACATATTTGCAGACGGTAGCATCTTGAGGTTTAAGAGAATATGTGACCACCAAGAGTGGTTGTCGCCAAACCAAATACCGCTTGAGCGGTGAGCACCGATGTATGATGCTCTTGAGAACATAAGAATTTTGCTGTCGCCGAATTTCTTTGCAAAATGCTCGCCTGCGGCTCTTGTCATATTTGCACCGTAGATGTTGTGAACTCTGTCGTGGCAAACAGGCTTGCCGTCTATCATATGATAAATGCTTGAATAGTCCTCAGGGCTGTTTGAAAGTCCGAGGAATGTGTCTTTAAGATTAAAGAATTTTGAAAGGTCAAGGTTTTCTCCCTCAAGTGACTTTGCTTTTTCAAGAGCCTTATTGAGTCCCTTGGTTGAGTAGAAAATAGCAGGCTCGTTCATATCATTCCAGAAGCCGTCAATGCCTGCGTCTGTGAGTCTGTCGTATTTTGCACCGAACCACTCACGAACCTCTTTCTGCATAAAGTCAGGGAAACCAACGATTCCCGGCCAAACGCCGCCCTCAAAGATTTCGCCGTCCTCGGTTTTGCAGAAGTAGCCGTTTTCAACACCTTCTTCGTAAACATCGTAACCTTCTTCCTTTTTAACGCCGGCGTCAATGATAGGAATAAGGTGGATACCCTGTGCCTTCTTTTCCTTTACATAATCGGCAAAGTTCGGGAATTTGTCCTCATCAACTGTGAAGTCCTTGTAGTCTTTCATATAGTCAATGTCGAGATATACGCAGTCGAGTGGAATTTTTGCGTCCTCATAGCCCTTGATTACACCGTCAACAGCGGCTTTGTCAGGGTAGCTCCAACGGCTCTGCTGATAGCCAAATGCCCAGAATGGCGGAATATAGCTCTGACCGATTGCGGCACGAAACTCTTTTACGATGTCAAGCGGCTTGTTGCTCTCAGCCTCAATGATATAGATGTCAAAATCTGTGCCGTCAATGGTGATGTCGGTGCGGTTTGGTGATGTGTAGCCGATGTCCCAGCGAATTTTTGCAGGGAAGTCAATGAAAATACCAAATGTTTTGCTGCCGTTTAACATAAGGAAGTTGTGTGCGGCATAGAGTGAGCTTTTGGTTTCTGTGTGGAACGGGTCATCACTGCAAAAGCTTTCATAAACCCAACCACGCTTGTTAATTCCTCTTGGTGCTTCGCCAAGACCAAAAACAATGTCGCTGTCCTGCATATCAAATCCAAAAGTAAATTTGCCGTCAGCTACTTTGTATTTGATTGGGAAATTTTCAATGCTGTTGCTTGCAAATTCTTTTACTACAGCGTCTGTACGGATAGGGCTGCCGCTTGTGTACTTTTTAATCATTGTATATTGCTCCTTTATAATGAAATTATTACCTTGGTATGACTGTCTGTGCCAAGGTTTTAGGTTCTGTTTTAAATGTTGAGGTAACATTGATAAATTATGGTTTAGCAGAGAGCTTTGGATAATTAACATAGAATTTAGGTCGAGCCTTTTTAAAGGCTCGTGGGTTTGGGCAACGCCCAAGAAAGGTTGTGACTATTACAATTTATAAGGCACAAACAGCAACGCTGTTTGTGTGCTAAAGCAAAGTTTGACAAAACAGGCAACAGCCTTTTAAAAGAAACCATTCATTAATAAAAAAATGATGCCTTTTTGTGATGCTATCGCAATTATAAGGCTTTCGCTATTGTGATTAAGCCGCCAAACAGCAAGCTGTTTGGCTATCAGAATTTTTCATAAATTTAAAGTATTTGTGGGCTTTGCCCACACCCACAACCTTTGAAAAAGGTTGACCAAATTTTTATTTCCGAGTACAAAGTCTGTGCTAATTCAAACAAAATTTCCCGACCGTTGCTAAACCCTAATTCAACACAACTAATAGAGCCGTTTTTACAATTTCATTATATAGTCTGCTTTGTAAAAAATCAATCTGTATATTAAATAATCACTAAAATATTAAAGAAAAAACAAAAAAGAGCCATACTCATCGTATGACTCCTAAAATTTTAGTAATTTTAATTAGCAGAAGAATACATCCATTGAACCTTCTTCGCCGTCAGCAACAAAATATGCTTTGTTCTCGTCAGGCTTGAGGTAAATTGAAATTTCCTTTGCGTCTTTGCCATATGTAGCTTTAACATTGTTGATAATATCTTCAACAGCGTTCTGCTTGCCGTTGAACTCAACAACGAAGTTTACCTTTGTTTCAGCCTTTGGCTCTGCCTTTACTTCAACAGGAGCTTCAGCCTTTGCCTTTGCAGCCTTTGTTGCAGCAGCTACAGCAGCAGGCTTCTTTGGAGCAACCTTTTTAGGTGCAGCCTTCTTTGCAGGAGCTTCCTTTACAGGAGCGGTTTCTTTTACAGCAGTTGCAGCAGCTTTTGTTTCTACCTTAGCATCATTGGCAGCTGCCGGTTTTGTAGTAGCAGTTTTTCTTGTTGCCATTGTAAAATCCCTCTTTCTGAACTATATATACATAAAATCACTGTGAAATAATAATAAAAACAACCGTTCTTATTTATATATATTATATAATTCAAAGCATAAAAAGTCAATAAAAGCAAACAATTTCAGCGGATAATACATATTTGAAAAAATATTTCTTTTTCATTGGTTGTTTTGCACTATACAGCCGACATAATTTTGTACAAAATGATATTTTTCTATGATATATATTTTTTATATACCTCCCAAATTTGGCTGTATTACTGCCTAAGCATTGAAAAAATGAGTTATTGTGCTATACTTAAAAGTGGTTAAATTTTAGGGGGAAAAGGAAATGTTAGAAAACTTTATAGTGGTAGCACAACAGGTACTTGTGCTGTTTATTCTTATCTCATTAGGCTTTATATGCGGTAAGAAAAAGGTAATTACAGATGTGTCTGCAAAGCACATCAACAACCTTGTTTTGTACTTTGTTACACCGTGCGTAATGGTGTCTGCCTTTCAGCG
Organism: Ruminococcus sp.; assembly: GCF_045129435.1. Classification (GTDB taxonomy): domain Bacteria; phylum Bacillota; class Clostridia; order Oscillospirales; family Acutalibacteraceae; genus Ruminococcoides. Next base: position 11,177 of record NZ_JBGVJL010000032.1, read on the forward strand.
TGATTTTACACCTGAGCTTCTGGGCGGACTTGGAATTATGGCAATCTGTGCAACAGCGGTTATGGCGGCAACAATTCTTGTTGTAAGCCTTGTTTTCAAGGGCAAAGAGGCAAAGCAAAGAGTGCTGCGATTTGCAACGGTATTTTCAAACTGTGCATTTATGTCATTCCCTTTGCAGGAGGCTGTGCTTGGTGATGACGGCTTGTTTTACGGTGCTGTGTTCGTTGCAGTATTCAACATTCTTGTGTGGACCTACGGACTTGTGTGTATGAGCGGCGATATTAAAGAAATTTCGGCTAAAAAGCTCATTACAAACCCGGGTATTATCGGTGTTGTAATTGCAATTATTGTATTTGCGCTCAACATAAAGCTTCCTTATATGATAGGTCAGCCTATTGAATATATGGCGGCATTAAACACGCCGTTGCCAATGATGATTATTGGCTACTACCTTTCTGAGGCAGACCTAAAAAAAGCATTTTCAAATGTGTCGGTTTACATAGCAATGGGACTAAGACTTGTGGCTGTGCCGGTAATTACTGCAATCGTGCTTTATTTGTGCAAGGTGGAGTCAACCCTTGCGGTTGCCTGCGTAATTGCATCTGCCGCACCGACTGCCGCTACAACTACTATGTTTGCGGTAAAATACAACAGAGATACCGAGCTTTCGGTTAGCATTGTTGCGGTTACTACGGTATTTTCAATCATTACAATGCCGCTTGTAATTGCATTTGCTCAAACATTGACAGCTTAACGGAGGACATTATGCCAAAATCATCGGGACAAAAGCTCAAGCTTTTATATTTGCGTGATATTCTGCTTAAAAAGACAGACGAAAATCACGGCATTACTGCGGCTGAAATCATTGATTCCCTTGCTGAAAAGAATATAAAGTCGGAGCGAAAAAGTCTTTATGATGATATTGAAACGCTCCAAAACTACGGACTTGATATTTGCAAAACCAAGACGAACACCACTAAATATGCGGTTTGCTCAAGAGATTTTGAGGTTACAGAGCTTAAACTGCTTGTTGACGCTGTGCAAAGCTCAAGATTTATTACACGCAAAAAGAGTATAGAGTTGATTGAAAAGCTTGAAGGACTTGTGAGTGATTATCAGGGCAAGGAGCTTAGGCGTGATGTCTATATTACAAACAGAGTAAAAGGCTTGAATGAAAAGATTTACTATGTTGTTGACAGCCTGCAAAACGCTATTTCTCAGAACAAAAAAATCAGCTTTTTGTATATGAAGTGGGAGATAGGCGAAGGCAGCAAAATTGTAAAAACTGCGAGAAAAAACGGCAAAAGATATGTGATTTCACCAATTTGGCTTTGCTGGGACGATGAAAATTACTATCTTGTCGGCTATGACAGTGAGAGCCAAATTATTAAGCACTACAGAGTTGATAAGATTGAAAGCGTGGAAATTCTTGATGAAAAGCGTGAGCAGAACAAGGAAATCCTCGAATTTGACGGTGCAAAATATACTAAAAAGATTTTTTCTATGTACGGCGGCGAAGAACTTGAAGTAACAATGCTTGTGGACAATTCGCTTGTGGGTGTGATTGCCGACCAGTTTGGCGATGACATTTTTATAGTAAAGGAAAATGAAAATCAGTTCAGATTTACAGCAAAAATTTCTATAAGCAGTCAGTTCTACGCTTGGCTGTTCGGGCTTAAAGGCGGTGTTAAAATCTTGTCACCGCAAAAGGTGGTAGATGGTTTTAAGGCTCAGCTTGACGCTGTGAGTGCCAATTATTTTACATCAGAATAAATTGCTTTGATGTGCATTTTTTAATTGCATTGTAAACAAAGTTGTTTATAGGTCAGGAATTTTTAGTTTATTGAAAATTCCTGACCTTTATTTACTTTATGAGAATGATGTGCAAAAACGTTACAGACTTTATTATGGTGAAATATTATTCTGATAAAATCCATAGGTTTTATTTAGAAAAACGCAATAAAATAAGCACACGAAATAACGAAATTTTACACTAACAAAAAAGAAAGTGTACTTTTTTGCTTTAATTGTTCATTATTGTATTGACAATTAAACAGTTTTGTACTATTATATTGACAACAACAAAATAATATTTAATTTGGATAATTCGGAGCAATGTTCTGCCTGCAAGTTGGAGAGATTGTGACCGATAGTAAACGGTGCAAAAGAGCGTTATAGCTACAGAGATTAGTGAGGGAGTATCTCGCACTGAAATTCTGTTTGCACTTAGATTATATAAAGGGGTAATATTAGTGGCTATCAGATTTTTGAACTCTGTAACTTCTACAAGTTCAAGCTTTCGTGTTTCATGCGGTGAGCTTGTTGTAGATGATTTATGGAGCGTTCATCACGAAGTGGAGTTGGGTGTAGTAAGAAGCGGTTCAATTACTATTGAAACCGCACTTGGTATCACACAGCTTTCAGAGGGCGATATTTTCTTTATCGCACCAAACCAGAAGCACAGATTTGACAACAACAATAATGTGCATATTGAAATTATGCTGTTGAACTTAAACGATGGTTCAACACTTACACAGCAGTTTATTCCGACTGCCGTTATCAAGAGCATTGTTGGCGGAAACTGCACAAAGTTTTTGTACTTTAAACCGGACGAAGATTTTTACGGCCATATTTATGATTGTTTTGAAACTGCTTTCAAAACAGAAATAGACAAGCAAAGGGGATTTTATCTTCTTGCAACAGGTAAGTTCTACGAGCTTTTCTATTATCTTTTTGAATCAAGAAAATTTGAGATTTACGATATTGAAACTCATGGCAAAAAAGACAGAGCATTACGCAGAGTTACCGAGTATATCAACGAGAATTTCTGCAGCTTGCTTACTCTCGACATTATTGCCGAGCATACAGGACTGAGCAGATACTACATCTCACATCTTTTCAAGGAGCTTTTGAACACAACATTTATTAATTATCTTAATGAGCTTCGTCTTTCAAGAGCGGCACTTTTGCTTACAACAACCGACACACCGGTTATTGAAATTGCAGGCAAGTCAGGTTTTAACAATATTTCTAATTTTAACAGAGCATTTAAGATGTACTACGGAATTACACCGTCAAAGTACAGAAAATCTGAGCGTAGCAAGGCTAAGGTTTAATTAAAAAATTAACAGGCAGTCAGTTTTATTGGGGTTATAGAAAACTGATTGCCTGTTTTTTGTTTGTGCTTTTTTATTTTGATTATTTGTTAATAAGGATAAATTATAGTTTGTAACGGTCGGGAAATTTTTTGATTAAATTATCACAGATTTTATACCCGAGCAAAAAAGTTTAGTCAACCTTTTCAAAGGTTGTGGGGAAAGCCCGCAAATACTTTAAACTAACGCAAAGTTCTGATAGCCAAACAGCTTGCTGTTTGGCGGCTTGAACACAATGGCTAAAGCCTTATAATTGCGATAGCAACACAAAAAGCCATTCTTCTTTATTAAAAAGGCTCGACCTAAATTTTTTATTTATCCGAGTAAAAATCAGTATCACAAGAATCTTCCAATCACAGCTATAGCGTTTATCTTGCAAATTTCTTTTGCGTTTTCCCTGAGTTTTGCGGCACAGATATTTCCGCCGCACCGCTCGGCATATTCGTTAAGTATCCTTTTATATCTTTTGGGCACAGCGGGATAGTCAAAAATCAGATAATACACACCGTTCTGCTCATAAGCGGAATTTTTATTGCAGCACACATTCTGCTTATAAAGCAAAGCAATTACATCAAGAAAATTTCGGCTGTTGCCCACCTCATAGCAATTACTCTTTCTGCTGTTTTGCAGCCTGTATTTTTTCCTTTTTTTGTCCTCAACGGTGAGTAACAGCATACACCCGTCAACTGTCGGGAGTGCCTCCACAAGCATTTGCTTGCCCTTGATTTCTATATCCATTTTAAAACAAGCAACCTGCAAAATTCGCATTATTACCTTGCGTGAATGGCTGTCATACAGGCTCAAAGCTTCATAATCAAGCGAAAAATCACGCATATCCTCATCACAAAGGGTAATCAAAATTTTATTGCTTTTTATTCTGTCAATCGTCAAAATATCCCTCCTTGCAAGATTTGATAAATCAAAATTGTTCTTATATATATTATGATGAAATCACCGTTCCTGCAAGTAATTATTTTTGGGAATATACTAAGCAAATTATAGTAATGTTTTTGTTAAATCGCATAATATGCTTGTCAAAAACCTTTAATAATGTTACTATGTTATTGTAATAATAAAAATTAACAACGAAAGGATGTTCACTATGCCACAGTGGCTCAAAGACTCGGTTTTCTACGAAATTTACCCACAGAGCTTTTACGATACCAACGGTGACGGTATCGGCGATATTAACGGTATTATCGAAAAGCTCGACTATGTAAAAGGACTCGGCTGTAACGCAATCTGGCTTAATCCTGTTTACGATTCACCGTTTATGGATGCAGGTTACGATGTTCGTGACTACAAAAAGGTTGCACCTCGCTACGGCACAAATGAGGACCTCGTAAGACTTTTTGATGAGGCACACAAAAAAGGAATGAAAATTCTTCTCGACCTCGTTCCCGGTCACACATCAGACACTCACCCATGGTTTTTGGAGTCTAAAAAGGCTCAAAAGAGCGAGTACACAAACCGCTACATTTTTACAAAGTCAGTATGGGATGCACCGCCACAGTACAGAATGATGTGCGGTATTTGCGAGCGTGACGGTAACTACTTAGTAAACTACTTCAGCTCACAGCCTGCCCTTAACTATGGCTTCCACAAAATCACTCACCCTGAGTGGCAGTTGCCATGCGACCATCCGGACTGCCTTGCTACAGTTGAGGCAATCAAGGACATTATGCGTTTCTGGCTTGACAAGGGTGCTGACGGATTCAGAGTTGATATGGCTGACTCACTTGTAAAGAATGATGATGAAAAGGTTGCTACAGCAAAAATCTGGCGTGGCATTCGTGAAATGCTCGACAAGGACTACCCTGAGGCTGCAATGGTTGCCGAATGGTGCAATCCTGAAAGAGCAATCAACAATGCAGGCTTCCATATGGATTTCTACCTTGACCATTACGGCAACGGCTACAGCAGACTTTTCCGCTATGGCGACGACGAGGGCAACAAGGGTATTTTCAATCCAAACGGCAAGGGCGACATAAAGAACTTTACAGACGAATATCTCCCTGCTTATGAGCTTTCAAAGAACAACGGCTACATCAGCTTTATGACTAACAACCACGATATGCCAAGAATGACTCACTACTTCGGTATGGACGCAATCAAGCTTGCATACGCAATGATTTTTACAATGCCGGGCGTACCGTTCCTCTATTACGGCGACGAAATCGGTATGAAATATCAGGAGAATTTAGTCAGCAAAGAGGGCGGATTCAGCCGTACAGGCTCTCGTACACCAATGCAGTGGAACAGCGGTAAGAACCTCGGTTTCTCAACAAGCGACACACCTTACCTTCCTGTTGACACAGACGAGAACGCACCGACTGTTGAAAATCAGCAGAACAATCCGGATAGCATTTACAAGGTTGTTACAGACATCATTGCACTTCGTCACGCTAACGATGACCTCAAGGGCAACGGTGAATTTGAGATGATTTTCGAGCTGGGCAAGTTCCCATTTGGCTACAAAAGAGGCAAATTTGTAATGCTCTTTAACCCACTCGGCAAGGACAGCGAAATTGAAATTGACGCAAAGGGTGCTAAAAAGGCATACGAAATCGGTACAACAGAGATTGCTGATAATAAGGTAAAAATGTCGGCACAGAGCTTTGTAATGCTTGAATTTTAATAGAATTATTTAAAAAATTACGGCGGTAATCCAAATAGGACTACCGCCGATTTTTAGTTATGGTCGGGTAATTTTTGTGGTTCTTTTTCAATAGTTGGGGTAAATTATGGTTTAGCAACGGTCGGGAAATTTCTGCTTGAATTATTACGGACTTTATACCCGAATATAAAAAATTTGGTCAACCTTTTTCAAAGGTTGTGGGTGTGGGCAAAGCCCACAAAGCTTTTTGTTTACACCAAATTCTAATAGCCAAACAGCTTGCTGTTTGGTGACTTGAACACAACAGCGAAAGCTTTATAATTGCGATAGCAACTCAAAACAGAAAGATATTCTTTTTTATTTATAAATTATTTCCTGTTTTTAAAGACTGTCGTCTGTTTTGTCAAACTTTGCTTTTGCACACAAACAGCGTTGCTGTTTGTGCCTGAAAATTTGCAATAAGCATAACTTTTCTTGGGCGTTGCCCAAACCCACGAGCCTTTAAAAAGGCTCGACCTAAACTTTTTGTCGTTTATTTTTTAAATTTTATATTCACTTTATCAGATACGGTCTTAACTCGCCTGCAAGGTAAAGTGAGCCACAGATAACGAGCGGAACATTCTCTGCCTTTGCCTTACTAAGAGCCGCTTCAAGTGCCTTTTTATTATCGTTAAAAGCCTCAACCTTTGGGAAGTGTTGTCTGCATTTTTCGGCAAGCTCCTCGGCCTCAAGTGTTCTCGGATTATCAACCGTAACCGTAAACACTTCTTCAAAAAGACCTTCAAGCAGATTTATTGAACTTGCACTGTCCTTATCGGCAAGCATACCCATAAGACAAAGTCGCTTTTGGTTTGGCAAATATTTTTTAATCGCTTTGCTCAAAGCCTCAATTCCGTTCGGATTATGTGCACCGTCAAGCAAAACTATCGGATTTTTACTCATAAGCTCAAGCCTTGCCGGGTTTACTGCCTTTGCAATGCCCGACTTCAACGCATCTTTACTTACATTGATTTTGCCACTGTCGCAAAGTGCCTTTAACGCAGTCAACGCAGTTTTGGCATTCTCAAGCTGATGTTCGCCAATCAAATGAAGTTCAAGTTCTGTGCCGTCATACTCAAAAACTGTGCTTTCAAGGCTTTCGGAAATTACCTTAATTTTTGCACTTTCGCTTTTAAACAGCGGAACATTTCGGCTCTTGCAGGTACATTCAATCACGCTCATAGCGTTTTCTTCCTGCTTTGATGTAACGGCAATCGAGCCGCCCTTTATAATTCCGCACTTCTGCCATGCAATCTCCTCAATAGTATTGCCGAGAATTGCGGTGTGGTCAAGACCTATGGTTGTAATCACCGAGCAAAGCGGAGGTAAAATTGTATTTGTGCAGTCAAGCAGACCGCCCATACCGGTTTCAAGCACAACAATGTCGCAATTCTCATTTGCGTGAATGTAAAACTGCAAAGCGTTCACATATTCAAACTCTGTAATAATCACGCCGTCCTTGCGAAGTTCTTCTATAATCGGAAAGGTTTTCTCAACCGCATCGGTGAGAATTTCCTTTGAAATCATCTCATTATTAATCTGTATTCTCTCACGAAAATCTGTGATATACGGAGAGATAAAAAGACCTGTCTTGTACCCTGCCTCAACAAGCACAGCCGAAAGCATTGCACAAACCGAGCCTTTGCCGTTAGTACCTGCAATGTGAATATACTTTAGCTTGTCCTGCGGATTGCCGAGCTTTTCCAGGAAAATTCTCATTCGGTCAAGACCCGGACGAGAGCCAAAGGTCAGCAATGAATGTATTTTTTCAATAGCCTGTTCGTAGGTCATCATATCAGCTCCTTGTAGATTTCGTTCTTTTTAAAGCCGGTGAGTGCCGCCGCCTCTTTTGCCGCATCGGTTGCTCTTGCACCGTTTTCAATCAGCTTTTTGGCTGTCTGCACAGCATATTCAAGGGTGAACTCCTCGGTTTCGTCCACCTCGGGTGCTCCCTCAAGCACAAGCACAATTTCGCCCTTCACACTGCCGTCGCTGAGATTTTCCGCCGCATTTTTTGTGGTAGTGCGGATAACCTCCTCGTGAATTTTTGTAATTTCCCTTACAATAGTTAGCTTTCTGTCGCCAAAATTTGCGTACAGGTCACACAAGGTTTGCGGCAGTTTGTGGGGTGCTTCGTAAAAAATCATTGTTCTGTGCTCATTTACAAGGCTTTTCAGGTGATCCATTCTGCTCTTTTTGTTCACACTTAAAAATCCCTCAAAGGTAAACCTGCCTGTGCTGAGTCCCGACACCGCAAGAGCCGAAATAACCGCACTCGGACCCGGAATAACCACTGTCCTGATGCCACGCTCCTCGCAAAGCTTAATAAGATCCTCACCCGGATCAGAAATGCAAGGCATACCTGCGTCTGTAACAATGGCACAGTTCTCGCCCTGTTCAATTCTCGCACAAATAATCTCGCCACGCTCACGCTTGTTATGCTCAAAGTAGCTCACCATAGGCTTTTTAATGCCAAAATGATTTAAAAGTTTGAGCGTTACCCTTGTATCCTCTGCGGCAATAAAATCCACAGCCTCAAGAGTTTCCACCGCCCTTGGAGATAGGTCGGAAAGGTTGCCGATTGGTGTTCCCGTAACATATAAAATTCCACTCATAGCTTGTTTTCCTCTGTATTTTCTAAATGATCTGATTTGTAGCTTCCGTAAATTTCAAGCATTTCATCTGAAAAGTTGCCGCTTTCTTCCTCTATAAAAAGTGTGGGCAGTACATTTAAAAAGCCTCGTTTTCCGCCTCGTCTGCCCTCAAGCAAAAACAGCTTCGGTGCTTTTGTCACTCTTTGCTGAACAAGTCGCAGGGTCTTTGGTTCAATACCAAATTTCCGCATCGACTCCATTACATCGCTGAGTCTTTCCGGTCGCTGACACATAAAAAGTTTGCCGCCAAACTGCAGCAGCTTTGACGCAGTTGAACAGATGTCATCGAGCGTGCATTCGCTTTCGTGCCTTGCAATCAGCCTTGCCGAGGTTGGATTTTTAATACCTCCGCCGCCGATTTTATACGGCGGATTACACACAACAACATCATAACAGCCAAAACTTAACTTGCCTTTAAGGTCGCACAGGTCGGCGTTTATAACATTTATGTTGTCACTAAGTCCGTTATGCTCAACGCTTTTATTCGCAAGTGTGCAGGCGTTTTCCTGAATTTCAACAGCGTCAATTTTCAAATTTTTATTGTCCCTGCACCACAAAAGCGGAATTGTGCCACAGCCTGTACCAAGCTCCGCACATTTTTTACTCCCCACAGGCTTTGAGAAATTCGCAAGCAAAATGGTGTCTGTCGAATATCTGTAGCTTTTGGTAACATATATTTCAATGCCGTTGCCCAACGGCTCAAGGTGCAAATTCTCCATTATATGATCGGCAAAGGGAATTTTACCTCTGCCCTCTCCTTGTAAAATTTAGCTTAACATTTTAATTATACTACCACAACAGCAAAACTGCAATAAAAAGCAGAATAAACCTTGCTGTTTGAAGCGTGTAAAATTATTTTTCCAACGCAACAAGGTCGGTCTTTTCGTAGCGGTTGTGCCCCTGTAACTGTTTTTTATATTTCCAGCACTTAATAGCCTCGTCAAGGTTCTTGCCATGATTATCCGCAAAGAAATCTCTTACATATGTATTGTACTCAAATTGCTTGTCAATTTTTGTCTTGCCCTTTTTCTTATCCTCAAGTATTTGATAATATGCGGCAATCGCATCGGCATAAGTTTTGCCTGAATTACTTTTTAACCACTTCTGAAATGCAACATTAAAAGAAAAGCTGTTGCCAATATGCTCCTTAAAAAACGCTCTGTGCTTTTCTGAACAGACAAAATCTGATTCAATCGGGGTTTCCTCTGTAATATCAGTAATTGTCTGAGCCTTTTTCTGTACTCTTTTTGCCGAGCGAATTTCACCCGTATCAAGAAAATGTGCAATTCGCTCTGTTATTTCAAGCTTTCCTCCGGAGGTTGGCAAGCCGTATTTATGACAAAAATCAACAAGTTCTTCCTTTAAATAATAAAATTCTCTGAATGTCTTGCTGTCAAGATTTTTGTCAAGTATTGGTCTTTCTGTCATAATGCACTCCTATTATTTATTCTGCGAACAGTTGGCGGCATCTATTGCAACGGCGAGCATAAGCACCAAAATTTCATTGCGTGGGTTGATGAAATCAATAACATAGGTGTCGCCCCAATGCAAAGGCTCTTTAGAAATTGTTGCCACCGTACAGCAAGCCTCATACACCCTGTAATTCCACGCCATAAAGTCACCGTCACATCGCCAGCCGTTGTAATCAAGGCTGTATTTCGGTTTAAAAAATGTAAATTGCTTTTCGATACTGCCGAACATTTGCCCGTTGATTTCAATATCAAAAGTAGGCATAAGCGTAAAGAAACGCTGTTTTATCATACCGATTTCGTTGTGCATACTGTCGTAAATATGCAGCTGATGAGTGAGTCTGAAAGCCTCAGCCTTAACAAAATATTTTACATTTCCGTATTCATCATAGACATCGTAGGTGTCTGTCCACGAAAACACTCGTTGCTTGATTAAAAGCTTCATATTTTCACCACCAAAGTAGTTTTTTGTTATGGTCGGGAATTTTTTGCTTGTATTATCACAAACTTTATGCTCGGGCAAAAAATTTAGTCAACCTTTTTCAAAGGTTGTGGGTGTGGGCAAAGCCCACAAAGCTTTTAGCTAACGCAAAGTTTTGATAGCCAAACAGCTTGCTGTTTGGCGGCTTGAACACAATGGCGAAAGCCTGATAATTGCGACCGTAACACAAAACAGAAAAGATATTTTTTCTATTTATAAATTATTTCTTTTTATAAGGCTGTCGCCTGTTTTGTCAAACATTGCCTCAGCACACAAACAGCGTTGCTGTTTGTGCCTGAAAATTTGCAATTAAAACAACTATTCTTGGGCTTTGCCCAAACCCACGAGCCTTTAAAAAGGCTCGACCTAAACTTTTTGTTTTTGAACTTTTAAGTAAGCAAATAAAATTCACCGTAGTTTTCTAAATTATATCATTACAAACAAAAAACAGCAAGGAAAAATCTCCTTGCTGTCTTCATTTCGATTAAGTATTAATTATGCCTGAGCTGGTGCACCTACTGGGCAAACGCCCTCGCAAGAACCACACTCTACACAAGCATCAGCGTCAATAACATACTTGTCGTCGCCCTCAGTGATAGCACTTACAGGACACTCAGCAGCACAAGCACCGCACTTGATGCAATCATCACTAATCTGGTATGCCATTCAAAAACACCTCCTGTGAAATATTACACCTATATTGTAACATAAATTTTTAAAAATGCAATATTTTTATGAGATTTTTCAAAAATAATTTATTTCCAGATTATATTTTTGGTTAGTTTACTCTAACCCCTTTAATTTCTCCATTTCTTCCTTATCAACCTTAATGTAGCCGTCCTTTACAATCTTGCACTGCTTTACATTATAGGTCTTTGCAGGTGCTTCCGGCGGTGTGTTGTTGAGCTTGACCTTTAAGGTACGGGCAATAAGGTTGTTTTCAACCACAAGTCCCTTGCCGTCAGGTGTATTAACAATAGCACCAACCTTTGGAGTTTTCTTGAGCAAGTCGGTGTAAGCGTCCTGCTCGTACTTTAAGCAACACATAAGTCTGCCGCATGTGCCTGAAATTTTAACAGGCGAAAGCGAAAGCCCCTGCTCCTTAGCCATTTTAATGGAAACCGGCTGAAACTCACCCATAAAGCTTGCACAGCAAAACGGTTTACCGCACACGCCAAGACCACCGAGCATTTTTGCCTCGTCACGCACACCAATCTGTCTTAACTCAATTCTTGTTCTGAAAACGGATGCAAGGTCCTTTACAAGTGCTCTGAAATCCACTCTGCCATCCGCTGTAAAATAAAACAGAATTTTGCTGTTGTCAAATGTACATTCAACGCTTACAAGCTTCATCTCAAGCTTATGATTGGCAATTTTCTGCTCACATATTTTATACGCTTCCTTCTCCTTGAGCTTATTTTCTTCAAGGTGACGAAGGTCGCTCTCGGTTGCAACTCTGATAAGAGGCTTGAGTGGGTACGCAAGCTCCTCGTCAGAAACAGTTTTATTAGGGGTGGCAACCTTACCGCACTCAAGTCCTCTTGCGGTTTCTACAATTACCATATCGCCGGCATTAAGCTTGTTGTCGAGCGGGTCAAAGTAATAGACCTTGCCAACCTCCTTAAATCTGACTCCGATTACCTCTGCCATATTATCCTCCTATACTCTCCGCTCAAAAATGCGGAAAGCAAATCCATATTTACATTTTGCAGTATTTTCTGCCTTGCCTGCTCGGTTGCCTCCACAAGCTGCAAAGCCATACCTGTTGTTATTCTTTTACCAAGCTTTATTGCAAGCTCAGCGTCAATTCTCGCCTTTATTCCTCGTGACACAGCCACGCAATCTCTGAAAATTACAGTAAGCACAGCAAGCGTTTCGTCTGCAAGCTTGCGGTCTGTAAAACCTGAAAAAGCCGATAATAACTGCCATTCACTCGGTGCTACAGTACCCTCGGCAATGATTTTTGCCAGGCTTATTGCCTCTTCGCCAAAGCTTTCGTCACCCTTTACCGTAATGACCGTACAGCGTGACAAAATGGTATTTAAAAGTCCTTTTGAATTCTTACACAAAAGCAGGAAAAGGCAATTTTGCGGCGGCTCTTCAAGCAATTTCAAAAATGAGTTCTGTACCACGGGCAACAGCCTTTTCTCGGCATTTCTGAATACAAATATCTTTATATCTGCCTCATTCGGTCGAATACTTGCATTTTCAATGATATCACGCATTTGTTCAATGGAATAAATCTGCGATTTTTTCTCCGGTTGGGCATAGTAAATGTCGGGGTGTGCCTGCTCTTTTGCCTTAATACATTGCTCGCACTTTCCGCAAGGCTTGTTTTCAGCTCTGCAAACTGCCCTCATTGTAAGAAAGGTTGAAAGCTGTTCGCACTTTTCTTCGTCCGCACCCTCAATTACTATTGCGTGAGGCTGTCTGTTCTGCGAATAAAGGCTGTCAAGCCTAAGCTTTAGAGCCTCATCAAATTCAAAATCTGAAAAATTCACACTTTCGCCTCCCGACCTATCTTTTAGTATAACACAAAAATGTTTATAATGCTACAAAAATCATTTAACAGCTACGGTATTGGTAACAATTTCACCCTTGTCGGTGATGTCAATAATGCCATAGCTTGCCATATATCCTCCACAGCTGCCCGGATTCAAGACATATAGTCCATCTTCGTACATAGAAAGTGCGGAGTGGGTGTGACCAAAGCAAAGAATATCCGCCTTTGCCTCTCTTGCGGCACACATAATAGTATAAAGTCCCACCTTGGCATTATACAAATGACCGTGGGTAATAAAAATTGTTTTCCCGTTAATTCGCAAGGTTTCGGTTGCAGGCAGCATACTGCCCCAGTCGCAGTTGCCACGCACCGCTACAATCATTTTATCCTTAAAATTCTGCTTTAAATATTCAACCTGTTCCTCGCCGTCACCGCAATGAATAATTACCTCGGCTGTAGGCTGCTCGGTAACAGCTTTCATCATTCTGTTAAAATCTCCGTGAGTATCGGATAAAACCAAAATTCTCATACTATACCTCCGTAAAATTAAAGCGAAGTGTTATATAAATATTAAAATCCGCATATTATTATCTGAGGTGTTTATATGGCTGAAAATAACAATATGCAGGATATGCTCAGACAAATGTCAAGGCAGCTCAACCTTTCGGAAAAAGAGCTGAAGGACGCTACCAAAAACGGCAATACTAAAAAAATGGCAGAGGAAATACTCAATGACCCGCAAAAAACAAAGGAGCTTTTGGAAAGTCCGCAGGCAAAAGCTATAATAGAAATGTTGAGAAAGGGGAAATAAAACCCCATGCCGGATATTCAGGATAAAATAAACGAAATACTAAGCAATCCCGAGGCTTTGCGACAGGTGCAGAGCCTTGGCGAACAGCTTGGTCTGTCAGGAAATTCCACAGAAAAGCCAAAATCGCAGAAACCGCCCGAACCGAAAAATGAGCTTTCATTGCCAACCGAATTTTTAAATGACGATATGGCAAAAAGCCTTTTCAAAATTTTACCGGCTATAAAATCAGTCGGCTGTGAGGACGATACCACAAGGCTTTTAAATGCCCTCCGCCCGTTTTTGTCCTGTGAAAAGCAAGAAAAACTCGACAAAGCCGAAAAAATGCTAAAGCTTTTCAAAATTCTCCCTCTGCTCAAGGATATTAATATTTTTTAAAAGTTCAAAGTTCTCTTTTGTTATTATAAAAGTTTGGTCAACCTTTTCAAAGGTTGTGGGTGTGGGCAAAGCCCACAAAAAGTTTAAATCATTACTATTTACGATAGCCAAACAGCATGCTGTTTGGTGACTTAAAAACGGCGTAAGCCTTTAAATTGCGAAAGCAACCAAAAAAAGTAATTATTTTATATTAACTTTTTGCAAACCACAATTTACCCGAGCTTTTTATTAATTCCCACCCTTTGGAGGTGAGTCATTTGGCATCATTTGAAGAAGAGGCTCTGCGAAGAGCACAACAACTCCGTTCCCGCCCTCAGTCACCGCCTGAGCGTGAAAAAAAGCATAAACCGCCTGAGAAAAAGCAGGAGGATACCGCCCCTTTACCGGAAATGACGGCTGAAATCAAACCCACAAATCAACAAAAAAGCCTTGTAGATTTTCTGCTTGCCGACAAGGAGCAAAGCCTGATTTTACTGCTTTTGCTTTTACTGTCGGGTGAAAAGGCAGACCCATCACTCCTGCTGGCTCTGATGTATTTATTAATGTAATTTACCTTACCTGTCCGTTGCCTCTTATAATAAACTTGCAGCTTGTCAGCTCGTTAAGCCCCATAGGGCCTCTTGCGTGGAGTTTCTGGGTGGAAATACCGATTTCCGCACCGAGTCCGAACTCTCCGCCGTCTGTAAAACGGGTTGATGCATTTACATAAACTGCTGCCGAGTCAACGCAGGCTGTAAATTTGTTTGCACTGTTGTAGTCGTTTGTAATAATGCTTTCGCTGTGACCTGTGCTGTATTTTGCGATATGCTCGATTGCGTCATCAAGGCTGTCAACAACCTTAACGGCAAGTATATAATCAAGAAATTCCCTTGCATAGTCCTCCTCGGTGGCAGGTATAACGCTGTTGCCGAGGATTTTTCTTGTGGTTTCGCAGCCTCTCAGCTCCACATTCTTTGTGTCGAGAAGTTTTTTGATTTCCGGCAAAGCCTTTTCGGCAATGTTCTTATGCACAAGAATTGTTTCAATCGCATTGCATACTGACGGACGAGATGTTTTTGCATTGAAAATAATATTCGCCGCCATCTGCACATCTGCACTCTCATCTACATAAACATGGCAGTTGCCTACACCGGTTTCAATTACAGGTACTTTCGCATTTTCAACAACAGAGCGAATAAGACCTGCACCGCCACGAGGAATGAGCACATCAAGATAGTCCGAAAGCTGCATAAGCTCGGTTGCACTCTGCCTTGTGGTGTCCTTAACAAGACCAATGCAGTCCCTTGGAAAGCCAACGCTTTCAATCGCATCTCTCATAATTTCAGAAATAGCGAGGTTTGAGTTGATAGCCTCTTTACCGCCACGCAAAATTACGGCACTGCCTGCCTTTAAACAGAGTGCGGCGGCGTCTGAGGTAACATTAGGACGAGCCTCAAAGATAATGCCGATAACACCCATTGGCACTCTCACCTTTTCAATGGCAAGTCCGTTTTTAAGAGTTCTGCCCTCAAGCACATTTCCGATAGGGTCGGCAAGTGCTGCTACCTGCTCCACACCCTCTGCCATACCGTTGATACGCTCAGAAGTAAGTCTTAACCTGTCGAGCAAAGAGTCGGTAAGTCCTGCATTTTTGCCGTTTTCAAGGTCAATTTCGTTTGCCTTTACAATCTCATCGCTATGCTCACGCAAAGCCTTTGCAATGGCAAGAAGTGCCTCGTCCTTTTTACTGCCTGCTGTACGCAGAAATACTGACGCTTTCTTAGCGTTAGCACCCATAATTTCAAGCTGTGTCATATCAATTTTCCTTTCTTGCAAGGAACTTTGTTCCCACATTCATTCCGTCAAAAACATAGTACAGCACATTCGGATTTGCACCGTTTACAATGTGGCACTCTACCCCACGCTTGGTTGCATAGTCTGCTGCGTGAAGCTTTGTAATCATTCCGCCTGTACCTCTGTTTGAGCCTGTGCCTGCTGCCATTTCAAAAATTTCAGGAGAAATTCTGCCCACAACATCAAGCTTGTTTGCATTAGGATTTGTGCGTGGATTGTCGTCATAAAGTCCGTCAATGTCGGTAAGAATTACAAGTCTGTCCGCACCCACAAGACCTGCAACAATGGCAGAAAGCATATCGTTGTCGCCAAAGTTATTGCCCTCAAGCTCATCAATAGCAACGGTATCGTTCTCATTGATTACCGGAATAATATTCATCTCAAGCAGTTCGTCAAGAGTATTGATTACATTCTGCCTTTTTTGCTCGGTTTCAACCGCATAGCGTGTTAAAAGAATCTGAGCCACAGAGTGGTTGTACTCGCCGAAAAGCTTGTCATACATAAACATAAGCTCGCACTGACCGATAGCGGCAAGAGCCTGCTTTTTCTTGGTTTCGGTCGGTCGCACCGAAAGCCCTGCCTTGCCCATTCCAACGCCGATAGCACCGGAGGACACAAGAATTATCTGCTCACCGCTGTTCTGCAAATCCGCAATAACCTTGCAGAGCGACTCAATACGGCGGTAGTTGATTTTTCCGTTTTCGTATGTAAGGGTTGAAGTGCCAACCTTGATTACGGTAAGCTTTTTTTCCATATTTACTTCACCTGTTTTCAAAATTTATTAATGCCGTTTAAAGCATATCAAAGGAGCGTTTGCCCCCAAGACATCTGTAATTAGATTATACCATACCTGCACCTTAAATTACAACAAAATTTATACAAATGTATGTGCTGTCTTTCGCAAATTTTTCATTAAAACTGTTAATTTGTATTGACAAAAAGCCCTTAAAATAATAAAATTATAGTATATCTTACTAATTTGATATTTTACCTACTTGAAAGGAGCATAATAAAATGAAAAAATATGCATTTGGTGTTGATATAGGCGGCACAACAATTAAGCTTGGCTTGTTTGAAACCACAGGTCAGTTGCTTGAAAAGTGGGAAATTCCTACAAGAACTCAGGAAAACGGTACATACATTCTCAACGATATTGCTGAGGCTGTTGCGGCAAAGCTTGCCGAAAAGAACATCAGCGAGAAAGATGTTGAGGGTATCGGCGTAGGCGTACCGGGCCCTGTTGGTGATGACGGCACAGTATATAAGTGCGTAAACCTTGGCTGGAGCGTGTTTAATGTAGCTATTGAGCTTGAGAGAAAGACAGGCTTTAAGGTTAAGGTTGGCAATGACGCAAATGTTGCGGCTCTCGGCGAAATGTGGCAGGGCGGCGGCAAGGGCTACAAAAACCTTGTAATGGTAACACTTGGCACAGGCGTTGGCGGCGGTGTTATCATCAATGAAAAAATTATTCCGGGCAGTGACGGTGCGGCAGGTGAAATCGGACATCTTCGTGTAAAAGAGAGAGAAACCGAGGCCTGCGGCTGTGGCAATCACGGCTGTCTTGAGCAGTATGCGTCTGCAACAGGTATTGCAAGAGTTACAAAGAAATACCTTGAGGAGCACGATGACGAAACCGTACTCAGAAACACTCCCGAAATTACATCAAAGGCAATTTTTGACGCAGCAAAGCTTGGCGATGAAGTTGCTATTAAGATGGTTGACGAAACCGCAAAAATCCTTGCAAAAGGACTTTCTCTTGTAGCCTGCGTGGTAAACCCACAGGTATTTGTAATCGGCGGCGGTATGTCAAAGGCAGGCGACTTCCTCATTGAGCAGGTACAGAAGTACTATCAGGAATTTGCTTTCCACGCTTGCAAAAATACATTCTTCAAGCTTGCAGACCTCGGCAACGATGCAGGTATTTACGGCTGTGTAAGAATGATTATTAAATAATTTTATATTCAGAATTTCGCCCGACTGTTAATTCAGTCGGGCATTTTGCTTTGCGGTGAAAGTGTGACATTTTAACAATCATCAACATAGTTATTAACATTTTATTACGAAAAGAAAGTTTGCAAAATAATAATTTTCTTGTTCCCGACAATAAATTAGTAACGGTCGGGAGTTAAAAACTTTAAATTTTCCCTATGCTTTCTGCTCGGACATAAAAATTTGGTCAACCTTTTTCAAAGGTTGTGGGTGTGGGCAAAGCCCATAATACTTTCGGTTTACGGAATTTTTTGATAGCCAAACAGCCTGCTGTTTGGCGGCTTGAGCAAAACAGCGTGAGCCTTATAATTGCGATAGCATCACAAAAAAATTCTTCTTGATTTTTATAAATGACACTTTTTAAAAGCTGTCGCCTGTTTTTACAAACTTTGCCTCAACACACAAACAGCTACGCTGTTTGTGCCTTATAAAAAGCAAAGGAAACAGCTTTCTTGGGCTTTGCCCAAACCCACGAGCCTTTAAAAAGGCTCGACCTAAATTTTATAATACTTATCCAAAACTTTACGCTAACCCCAACTATTCAAAAAGAGCCTAAAATCAAAAATTCCCGACAAAAGCTTTATGACTTGTCGGGAATTTTATTTATCTTGCTTTATTTGTAATAAAAATTACGCTGCAAAGTCTGCTACTTCTTTATTGTTTGCAACAGTCTTAACCTGCTCTATAAGCTTGCTTGGGTTGGTCTTATAAAGGTGACCTACACTTTCGCCATTTACCTCTGCAAGATATTTATTTCCACCTGCGTCGTAGAATTTAACTGTATCTGTACTGCCGTCTGTGTATTTGTACTCAGCAGTAAATACAGCCTTTCCGCTTGGCTTGTCGCTTGTTGTGTCGCTCTTTTCAAGCAAGGTGAGATTCTGGAAGAATGTTGAGAAATATGATAAATTAATCTCGTTGTCACCGTACTTAACTGTTGTAGTGGTGGTTGAAGATTCCTCGCCGTCATCGTTCGTTGTGGTGGTCTGCTTTGAGCTTATGCTAAAGCTGTATGTATCTGTGCCGTTGTTGATTGTAAGCGTATCAACTGCCGACATAAGCGGGTGAAGTACATACTCGGATGAAAGCTTTTCGTAACTCATATTTACCCATGGAAGATTAGCAGATACCTTTGTATATACAACCTTTCCGCCCTTTTCCATTACATTTACATTGCCTGAGCTGTCCGGCTGAGATGCAATAAGGCTTACTGTTGTATCAGGATAAACAGCCTCTATTGCCACATATGGGTCTGCAAGACCAAGCTCCTTGAGCTGTGCCTCTGACGGATTAACCATTTTTACAGAGTCAGCATACAAGCCTCTGATTGCACCCGAAACATTACTGCTTGCGTCCTCGCTTGCATATGATTTCTTTGGTGAAGTGATAACTGTTGTTGCCGAATTTTTGCCGTCATTGTTTGGCTCAAGCACTACAGCCTCAGGGAAATTCTTACCTGAAAGTGTAATCTTGCTGTACTGTGAATCGTCTGTATTTACCGCTGCATCATTGATTGCCTTTGAGAACATCTCTGTAAGGCTATATGAGAATGAATCTACTGCGTCAGACTCAACAAGATAAATTGTGTCTGATGTGCCGAACTTTACATATGTACCGGCTGATGACGGAGCGTCACCGCCAACAATGATTTTAGCCTTTGTGTTGTCTGTGTAAGTAACCACAACTGTAGCCTTTGGACTGTCAAAGCCGCACTCGCTTGCCTTTGCACCGTCAAGGCTGATTACCTTTGTAAATTCAAGAGCCGCCGCATCATTTGCAATGGCATCAGGATAGCCTGTCTGCAAAGTGAAGTCCTCAAAGCCTACAAGTGTGTATTTGGTTTCCTCTGTTTTGCCGTCCTCATCAACAGGTGTTTCGGATTTTATCTCCATTGTACCCGATGTATTTTCAAGGTCGATTGTAGAAATCTTAGCCGGCACATATTCAAGCAATGTGCCGTAGCTGTTGTTTTCGATTTCGCCCTTATCGTTTGTGTTAATTTTTGCCTGGTGCATACCGTTTTCATCAACGGAGGTTGACATATCAATACCCTGATCAATGCTGTCCATCGGGTCTGCATCATCGCCCGACTTTGGCAGGAAGATTAAAAGCAACATTACACCCACAAGCACAACCGCTGCGGCTGCTATTGCGATAAGTAACTTAACATTCTTCTTCATTATCTGTTCCTCCTGCGTAACCACATTACAATGCCTACAACAAGTACAGCTATAGGAACTACAACTACAAATACTACAAAGAGTGCGTTCTTAGTTGTTGCATCTGTAATGCCAAGCTCAGCACTCTGCATTGACTTGCCCTCAATGGTAATGCCTGCATCGTCCCTGTTTGCAATGGTGTTAATCATATTCATAAAGTAACCGGAGTTGTTAAAGCTGTTGTATGACATAATGTCTGTAGTGAACATTGAGTATGAGCCAAATACAATTACCTTAGAAGATGAATTGTCTGTGTTTGACTTAACACCCTCTGCGGCAATATTGAGGGCCTCGCCCTTAATGCCGTCCTTGTAGTTCCAGTTATCGTCTGCATCTGTAGGATAAATACCTGCTGATTCGGATGTAGTTAAAAGTGCGTGTGCCATACTTGTATCAGATACTGTAACGCTCTTTGCAAAGAGTGTTACTACAGGAATATTAGGATTTTTGAGTCCATCCTTGTAATAATCGGTATAATCAACTGTGAAGATGTAAGGTGAGCTGTTGCTTACAAGGCGGTCTGTGCTTGTTTCATAAACAACACCCTGATTTATCTGCATACCCCACTCGTTTAAAAGTCCGTCAAGGTTTGGTGTTTCAACATTGTTTTCTGTTGGAATGTAGATAAGATTTCTGCCGTACTTGCCGTCATTGTCAAGCCATGTCGAAAGCTTTTCAATTACATTTTCGTCAAGGTCAACTGACGGAGCGTAAAGAACAGCAAACTTTGCGTCCTCATCAAGCTCGCCTGTTGCAAGTGAAACCTCGTTTACCTGATAAGCGTTGTTTTGGAGGAGAGTTTTAATAGCTGATGAATCCTGCTCCTGATTACCTGTAATCATATCTACAACTACCTTATCCTCTGTTGTAACATTGAGAATAGCTGTGACTACTCCCTGCTCAACGATTGAAGATGTTACATAATATGTGCCGTAGGTTGAGTAATAATCCTGATCGTACTCAAAGCAATCGTCAATAGTGAGCACTCTGTACTGGTCGCCGCACTCAACAATCATCATATTGGAATTCTGTGTCCAGTCGGCATCTGTGTATTTCTGTGCAATAGATGGGTTGCTTGAAAGATCAACATATTTAAGCTTGATTTTGCCGTTTGATTCACTCTCCATTTTTTCAAGGAGCTTGTTAGCCTGAATATAGTAGTTACCCGAAGCCTCAAACTTTTCCTCTGTGGTAAGAACTGTGATTGTGATGTCCTTGTCGATGTGTGAAACATAATCTATTGTGTCATTTTCAAGTGCAAAAGATGAGTCCTTTGTAAAATCGAGCACCATATTTGGGAATCTCTCTACAAGCAAGGAAACTACAATGTTAAGCACTACCACCAAAGCGATTACAACTACAACTACTGCAACTGCAACAGAACCGTGACGAGCCTTTCTTGACTTTAAGAAAGCCTTGAGTCCGCCGTTTTTCTTTTCTTTCTTTGGCTTAGGTGACTTTGCGTCTGTTTTTTCAGCCTTAGCCTTGGCAGTATTTTCTGCCGCTTTGTCTTTTTTCAATTCGCTCATTGCTCTTTACCTCCTTAGCTCCAGCGTCTTTTTTCAAGTACACGGGCGGTAAAGAACAAGAACAATCCCGTAACACTCAAAAAGAATACAATATCGGTAAGATTGAGCATACCGTATGTAAAGTTTGTGTAGTATGTAAGAAAATCAATTTTGTTTACTATGGTGGAAATCCAGTCGATAGTAATGTAGTTTGAAAGATTGCTGAGCATATAGATGAGCAAACCAACACCCATACCTGCAACAGCAGAAATAATCATACTCTCTGTAAGTACAGAGATGAATACATTAATTGCGATAAGTGCCGCACCCAAAAGCAAAAGTCCCACAAAAGTGCAGAGCACAACTGCCCAGTCAGGTGCAGTAAAGAATGAAATTACAAGTGCATACACTACAAAAATGAGTGAAATAATAGCAAAAAGAATGAATGCTCCAAGGAACTTGCCCATTACAATCTCAAACAGGCTTGTGGGAGATGTGAGAAGTGCCTGGTCGGTACGCTGACGCTTTTCCTCTGAAAAGCTTTTCATTGTAATAATAGGAATTATAAAAAGAATAATAATAAACATATTGCCAAAAACATAGGCAAGGTTTGAAGTATCGTTTTCAATACAAATCATACTGAAAAACAAGCCTGAAAACAGGAAATACACAGCCATTACAACATAGGCAACGGCTGAATTAAAATAAGAAGAAAGCTCTCGCTTTAAAATTGCAACCATTATTTTTTACCTCCGTTTGCCTTGTAGCTATTGCCTGCGGTGAGCTTGAGGAACATTTCCTCAAGAGTTTCATTGCCCGACTGCATATCAAGAATAGGGCAGTTAATTCTTGCCATAGCGTTAAATACATCTCGGCGAATGTCGTACTCTTTTTCGTACTCTACCATATATTTTGCAGAATTATCGCCCTTATCGGCAACCTTGCTTACACGGATAACCGCAGGAATGTTTTTGATAGCAGAGGTAATGTCTGACGAATTGCCCTCAACAATAAGTGCAAGCTTTTCTTCGCCGGCAGTAGATGCAGAAAGTTCGTTAGCCTTTGCGTCAGCTACAATCTTGCCATTTGAAATAACAAGGATTCTGTCACAGGTTGCAGAAATTTCTGACAACACATGGGAAGAAAAGATAATTGTGTGCTTTTTGCCAAGGCTCTTTATAAGCTTACGGATTTCGATAATCTGGTTAGGGTCAAGACCGACTGTAGGCTCGTCAAGAATGAGTACAGGCGGATTGCCGAGAAGTGCCTGAGCAAAGCCGACACGCTGACGGTAGCCCTTTGAAAGGTTCTTGATGATTCTGTCTGCCTGCTCGGTAATGTGAACAAGTCGCATAACCTCTTCGATATGCTCCTTTTTAGGAAGCTTAACTTTTTTGAGGTCAAACATAAACTCAAGGTACTTTTTAACCGTCATATCGGTATAAAGCGGTGGAATTTCGGGAAGGTAACCAATCTTTGACTTAGCCTCTTTCGGATTCTCAAGAATTTCCTTTCCGTCAATAGTTACGGTGCCTAATGTGGAAGAAATGTATCCGGTAATCATATTCATAGTGGTAGATTTACCGGCACCGTTTGGGCCAAGAAATCCGAGAATTTCGCCCTCGCCAACAGTAAAGCTGATGTTGTCAACAGCCTTGATGTTGCCGTAATTTTTTGTAAGGTTTTTAACCTCAACCATGTGACTTGTTCACTCCTTAATAATATTTAAAGCTCTGCGTACTCCACAGAGCCATATTGCAACAGCATATATTATACTATATAAAAACAGATTTGTGTACATTTTTTATAAAAAATCAATGTAAGTACACAAATTTTCATTTTGCCGTCACATTCAGGAATAAAATTTGCACATCAGTAAATAACTAATGGTAATAAAATCTTATAAAGAGGAATTTAGTATGGATTATATAAACGCATTTTGGACAGGCGGACTAATCTGCGTGATTGGTCAGATATTGATAGACAAAACAAAGCTTACACCGGCAAAAATACTTACAAGCTTTGTGGTGGCAGGAGTAGTGCTGGGTGCGGTGGGACTGTACGAACCGTTTGCAGAATTTGCAGGAGCAGGAGCAAGCGTGCCGATAAGCGGCTTTGGCTTTCTGATGAGTCAGGGAGTTAAGGAGGCACTGGCAAGTGACGGCGGCTTGGGACTGCTTACAGGAGGACTTAAAAGTGCCGCCGCCGGAATTTCCGCCGCAATTTTCTTCGGACTCGTGGCAGGACTTGTAACAAAATCAGGAGATAAATAAGTTACAGTTTGTAACGGTCGGGAAATTTTTGCTTGAATTATTACGGACTTTATACTCGAAAATAAAAATTTGGTCAACCTTTTTCAAAGGTTGTGGGTGTGGGCAAAGCCCACAAAGCTTTTTGCTAACAAGAAATTCTAATAGACAAACAG
>NZ_JBGVJL010000033.1:0-28992 GCF_045129435.1 Ruminococcus sp.
CGCACTTGTAATGGTTCCTAACTGCGATAAGAATGTTCCGGGTCTTTTAATGGCTGCTGCAAGAATTAATGTACCTACTGTATTCGTAAGCGGCGGTCCAATGCTCGCAGGTCATGTAAAGGGCAAAAAGACAAGCCTTTCAAGTATGTTTGAGGCTGTTGGTGCTTACACAGCAAACAAGATTTCTGCTGAGGAGCTTTGCGAATTTGAGAACAAGGCTTGCCCATCATGCGGTTCTTGCTCAGGTATGTACACAGCAAACAGTATGAACTGCCTTACCGAGGCTATCGGTATGGGTTTACAGGGCAACGGTACAATTCCGGCTGTTTATTCCGAGAGAATCAAGCTTGCAAAGCATGCAGGTATGAAGGTTATGGAATTGCTCGAAAAGAACATTCGCCCACTTGATATTATGACAGAAAAGGCATTTATGAATGCTCTTACAGTTGATATGGCTCTCGGTTGTTCAACAAATACAATGCTTCACCTTCCTGCTATTGCTAAGGAAGCAGGTGTTAAGCTTAACCTTGAAATTGCAAACGAAATCAGTGCAAAAACTCCAAACCTCTGCCACCTTGCTCCTGCGGGTCATACTTATATGGAAGACCTCAACGAAGCAGGCGGTGTATATGCTGTTATGAACGAGCTTACAAAGCTTAATCTTCTTAACACAGATCTTATTACAGCTACAGGCAGGACAGTTGCCGAGAATATTGAGGGCTGCGAGATTAAGGATACAGACATTATCCGCCCTGTTACAAATCCGTACAGCACATCAGGCGGCATCGCTGTGCTCAAGGGCAACCTTGCTCCGGACGGCTGTGTAGTTAAGAGAAGTGCCGTTGCTCCTGAGATGATGCAGCACAAGGGCAACGCAAGAGTATTTGACTGCGAAGAGGACGCTATTGATGCTATCCACGCAGGCAAGATTAATCCGGGTGATGTTGTTGTTATCCGTTACGAAGGTCCTAAGGGTGGTCCGGGTATGAGAGAAATGCTTAACCCAACCTCTGCTATTATGGGCAGCGGTCTTGGCCATTGCGTAGCTCTTATTACAGACGGCCGTTTCTCGGGTGCTACAAGAGGTGCTGCTATCGGTCATATTTCACCGGAGGCAGCAGTCGGCGGTCCTATCGCACTTGTTGAAGAGGGCGATACAATCGAGATTGACATCAACGCAAACACAATTAATTTACTTATTTCTGACGAAGAGTTTGCTAAGCGTAAAGCTGAGTGGAAGCCTCGTCAGCCAAAGATTACAACAGGCTATCTTGCTCGTTATGCAAAGCTTGTAACTTCAGGTGCTCAGGGTGCTGTTCTTGAGTAATTTCTGATTAGTATAATTGCACAAAAAACCTTTCGAATTTTTATGTTTTAAACATTCAGATTTAATAAAATAAGCAATTTGCACAATTAACTCCTTGCCTTATTAGGCAAGGAGTTAATTTTTTAGCTTTCCGCCAAATTTCTATTGTAAGTTTTATACAAATATGCTATAATTAACAAGTAAGTTGATTACTAATTGTCGAAAACGCTAAAGATTTGAATATATATCCCGAAAGGAGTGTTTCTTTTGAAACAATACAATGCAAAAAAAATATTGAACATTGCCCTTGCAGGTCACGGTGGCTGTGGTAAAACATCTGTTGCCGAGAGTATGATATATCTTGCAAAGGCATCTGAAAGACTTGGTAATATTGCAGACGGTAACACCGTTCTTGATTATGACAGCGAAGAAATTAAGCGTCAGACTTCAATTTTAACTTCGGTTGCACCTATTGAATGGAAAAATACCAAAATTAATATTATAGATACCCCCGGTTTGTTCGACTTTGAGGGCGGTGTTGCAGAGGGTATGCGTGCCGCCGACTCAGCACTTATCGTAGTATCGGGCAAAGACGGTGTAAATGTCGGCACAGAAAAGGCTGTTAAGGCTGCCACCAAGGCAGGACTTACAAAGATTTTCTTTGTAAACGGTCTTTGTGACGAAAGTGCCAGATTCTATCGTGTATTTGAGAGCTTAAAGGCTACATTCGGTCCGGCAGTTTGTCCTGTTGTTGTTCCATATATTGTTGACGGTCAGGCAAATACATATGTAAACCTTTTTGATTATAAGGCTTATAAGTATGATACAGACGGCTCTGTTGTGCAAACACCGCTCCCTGATATGGGCGACAGGCTTGAGGGCTTGCGTGAGGCCATTAAAGAGGCTGTTGCAGAAACCAGCGAAGAGCTTCTTGATAAATTTATTATGGGCGAAGAATTTACTCCTGAGGAAATCATTCTCGGTGTAAGCAAGGGCGTTAAGGACGGCACAATCTGCCCTGTATTCTGTGGTGACGCTCATAATACTTTTGCATTTGATCAGTTTTTAAACAGCCTTGTATGGCTTGCTCCAACTGCTGCCGATAAGGGCGAGGAAATTGCTGTTGATGTTGACGGAGAGCCTGTTGAAATCAGCGTAAACGAAAACGCAGCGGCTGCCGCAGTGGTATTCAAAACTGTTGTTGACCCGTTTGTCGGCAAGCTTTCATACATCAAGGTTGTATCGGGCAAGGTAAGTTCTGACACTCCGCTTGTGAATATGAGAACAGGCACACAGGAGAGAATCGGCAAGGTGCTTACAGTTAGAGGTAAAAAGCAGGTAGAAACCGATTATATCGGTGCGGGCGATATTGGTGCAATTCCAAAGCTTGCGTCTGTAAAAACCGGCGACACACTTTGTTCTCCGCTCAGAAAGGTTGTACTTGAGGGTATTGATTATCCTGTATCTTCTTATACAATGGCAATTTATCCTGCTACAAAGGGCGATGAGGATAAGGTTGCACAGGGACTTGCAAAGCTCAGCGAGGAAGACCCTACTATTAAATATGTAACAAATCATGAAACACACGAAATGCTTATTTCGGGTCTTGGTGAACAGCACCTTGATGTAGTAATTTCTAAGCTTAAATCAAAATTCAATGTAGATGCAGTTCTTAAAAAGCAGAAAATCGCATATCGTGAAACCATAAGGAAAAAGGTTTCTGCTCAGGGCAGATATAAAAAACAGTCCGGCGGTCACGGTCAGTTCGGTGATGTTTGGATTGAGTTTGAGCCTTGCGAGAGCGAAGGCCTTGAGTTTGCCGAAAGAGTTGTTGGCGGTGCAGTTCCAAAGAACTTCTTCCCGGCAGTAGAAAAAGGCTTGCGTGACTCAATCAAAAAGGGCGTGCTTGCCGGTTATCCGATGGTAGGTATCAGAGCCACACTTTATGACGGCTCATACCACCCTGTTGATTCATCTGAAATGTCATTTAAAACTGCCGCAAGTATGGCATATAAGAATGGTATTCCAAATGCTTCTCCTACACTTCTTGAGCCAATCGGCTCACTCAAGGTTACATTGCCTGATTCAAATATGGGCGATGTAATGGGTGAGGTAAATAAGCGTAGAGGCAGAGTGCTCGGTATGACTCCTGCCGAGGACAGCGGTATGCAGATTGTTGAGGCAGAAGTGCCGATGGCAGAAATGGACGATTTCGCTACCTATCTTCGTCAGGTAACACAGGGCAGAGGAAGCTTTGAATTTGCTTTTGCAAGATACGAGGACGCTCCTGCCAATGTTGCTCAAAAAATAATTGATAAGGCAAAGGCTGACGCCGAATAAAGAAAAATTTTAATCCCATTGCAGTTTTTTCTGTAATGGGATTTGTTTATCGGTTATTTATCAAGTGTTTCGGTTTTTTAATAGTTGGGGTAAATTATGGTTTTTATTACGAGGAGATAGTTTGCAAAATAATAATTCCCTTGTTCCCGACAATAAATTACGGTCGGGAGTTAAAAACTTTAAATTTGTCTATGCTTTCTGCTCGGACAAAGAAATTTAGGTCGAGCCTTTTTAAAGGCTCGTGGATTTGGGCAACGCCCAAGAAAGCTGTTTTCATTGCAAATTTTCCGACACAAACAGCAACGCTGTTTGTCTGCTAAAGCAATGTTTGACAAAACAGGCGACAGTCTTTTAAAATAAGAAATAATTTATAAATATAAAAAGAATGTCTTTTTTGTTTTGTATTGCTGTCGCAATTATAAAGCTTTTGCCATTGCGTTCAAGCCGCCAAACAGCAGGCTGTTTGGCTATCAAAACCTTGCGTTAGCTTAAAAGTATTGTGGGCTTTGCCCAAACCCACAACCTTTGAAAAAGGTTGACCAAATTTTTATGTCCGAGTATAAAGTCTGTAATAATTCAAGCAAAAAATTCCCGACCGTTGCTAAACCACAATTTTCCCCAACTATTGTCATAGAGCCGCAATTTCTTAATTTGCCAATTTTTACAAAAGCAAAAAGCACCGACTTTTTCAAATCGATGCTTTAACAATCACTTATGAAGATTTAATTTTTCCATAATTTTATCAACGGTTTTTTCGAGGTTTGCCGCATTTTCAAAATCAACTGTTACATCTGCGTACTTCTCGTAAAGCGGTGTTCTCTCTTTAAAAACATCATTAAGATTTTCACCGTCTTTAAAAGCAATTCCTCTTGTTGCCACATTTGTAACTCTGCGTGTGATTTCGTCAATCGGAACATTGATATACACAACAGTACCAATCTTCTTGAGATGCTCCATACCCTCTGCACTAAGCACCATTGAGCCGCCTGTTGCCAC
Organism: Ruminococcus sp.; assembly: GCF_045129435.1. GTDB lineage: Bacteria > Bacillota > Clostridia > Oscillospirales > Acutalibacteraceae > Ruminococcoides. Next base: position 4,643 of record NZ_JBGVJL010000033.1, read on the forward strand.
AACAGTTTTTTCACATTCAAGCTCTTTGCCTACCTGATTTTCAATCTTTAAAAATGCGTCATAGCCGTCTTCATCAAGTATTCTCTGCAGCTTTTTGCCTGTTTTTTTAGTGATAATCAAGTCTAAATCCACGAATGAATAACCGCTGTATTTTGCAAGCAGAACACCGAGTGTGCTTTTGCCTGAACCCGGCATTCCTATAAGTATAATGTTATTGTTCATATTATAAAATCCTTACATTGAGAGAGTCTGTGCTTGAGGTTGGTGCTGTTCTGTTTGATGAAATTACTACAACAATGTCACCCTTCTTAAAGTAGCCTGTGCTTAAAGCCTTTTCCATTGCCTGCTTAGTAATTGCATCAGAAGTTTTCTTTTCCTCACCGATAAGTGCTGTAATACCCCAGTTAAGGCAAAGCTTTTTACAAACAAGTGATGATGTAACAACCGCAATAATCGGAACATCAGGGCGGAAATGCACCATTGCTCTTGCGACCTTACCTGTTGCACTTTCAACAATAATTGCTCTTGCACCTACCTGATGAGCAATATCTCTTGCCGCTCTGCAAATACTGCCACGAATCGGGTTGCTGTCCGGAACACTGTGATGCTCAATGTAATCCTTGAGTGCTGTGAACTCACCGTTCTGCTCAGCCTCAAAGCAAATAGCGTCAAGAGCCTTAACGCTCTCTACAGGATATTTACCCGCCGCAGACTCGCCCGAAAGCATAACCGCACTTGTGCCATCATATACAGCATTGGCAACATCGCTAATTTCCGCTCTGGTAGGACGAGGTGAAGATGTCATACTCTCAAGCATCTGAGTAGCTGTAATTACATACTTACCTCTTGCAACACATTTTCTGATAAGTGTTTTCTGAATTTCAGGAAGCTTGATAAATGGGATTTCAACGCCCATATCTCCTCTGGCAACCATAATGCCGTCGGCACAATCAATAATAGCGTCCATATCGTCAACACCGCTCTGATTTTCAATCTTTGCGATGATTTCTACATATTCAAAGCCAAGGCTGTCAATAAAATCTCTTAATGTAGCCACATCTTCGTGTGTACGCACAAATGAAGCCGCAACAACATTTGCACCATGAGTAAGACCAAATTCAATATCTTTTCTGTCCTGAGCACTTACATATGGCATATTGATGTGATAGCCTGGAATATTAATGCTCTTTCTGTTTTTGAGTGTACCGCCTTTTTTAACCTTACAAATAATTTCGTTAGGTGTCATACTGTCAACAACGATTGAAATAAGGCCGTCATCTAAAAGCAATTCTCTGCCAATAGCAGTTGCTCCGTCGGCGTTAAACAAATCAACAAGCTTCGGGAAAGAAATTGCAACGCCTGTTTCATCGCCAACCTCTTTATTTTTACAAAGACTGAAAAGCTGATCCTCAACAAGCTCAATGCTGCCGTTTTCAAAGGTACATACTCTTACCTCAGGGCCTTTTGTATCAAGCAAAATTGACACTACCTTGCCACTCTCTGCAATAGCCTCTTTGAGAACTTTAAAAGTGTTTTCCAAATCGTCATATGCACCGTGTGACATATTGATACGAGCAACATTCATACCTGCGTTGATCATTTCAAGCAGAGTTTCTTTGTTGTTGCAAGCAGGACCAATGGTACAAACAATTTTAGTCTTTCTCATAATAACCTCCATATAAAATCAAATACTGTCTTCAATAATACCCAAAATTTCCTTAATTTATATTATATACCATACCTGTAAGTTTTTCAATAAATATTGTGTAAAATTATAATTTGATTATGGAATTTTATGCCTAAATACAAAAAGGTTCTGTTTTAAATGTTGAGGTAATATTGATAAATTATGGTTTTTATTACGAGAAGATAGTTTGCTAAATAATAGTTTTCTTGTTCCCGACAATGACTTAGTAATGGTCGGGAATTAAAAGTATTAAGATCGCCTATGCTTTCTGCTCGGACAAAAAAATTTAGGTCGAGCCTTTTTAAAGGCTCGTAGGTTTGGGCAAAGCCCAAAAAAGTTGTTTTCATAGCAAATTTTCAAGCACAAACAGCAACGCTGTTTGTGTGTTAAAGCAAGGTTTGATAAAACAGGCGATAGCCTTTTAAAAGAAATACTTCATTAACAAATAATAAAGAAAAATGGTTTTTTTTGATGCTGTCGCAATTATAAGGATTTCACTGTTGTGTTCAAGCCGCCAAACAGCAGGCTGTTTGGCTATCAGAAATTTACGTAATCAAAAAGTATTGTGGGCTTTGCCCACACCCACAACCTTTGAAAAAGGTTGATCAAATTTTTTTGTTTTGAAAAAGTAAAATCGACAACCCAATTTTTAGATTCACCAAACATTTAGAATACTCCTGTTTCTCTTGACTAACTTTATTATACTGTGCTAAATTATTGTTAATGCCATTTTATGGCTTAATAAAAATTAAGTGGTGTTTTAGTTGCTGGATTTTATACTTTCAAAATTCATAAAAAATTATGACGATACAAAAAATCCACAGGTTCGCACAGCCTGTGGTAATTTTTCGGGTGTGCTTGGAATTATTCTGAACTTGATTTTATTTGGAGCAAAACTCCTTTCAGGTATTCTGACCGCCTCAATTTCTGTAACGGCAGACGCTTTCAACAACCTTTCCGACGCAGGCAGCTCGGTAGTAACCTTTTTAGGCTTCAAGCTTGCAAGCAGACCTGCTGACGAGGAACATCCGTACGGACACGGCAGATACGAATATGTCGCAGGACTGGGCATTTCATGTGCAATCGTGCTTGTGGGTGCAGAGCTTTTGAAGTCATCTATAGAAAAGATAATTACCCCTGAGGACGGCACAGCAATTACCTTGCTTTCAATTTTCATTTTAATCGGCTCAATCTGCGTAAAGCTGTGGATGTTTTTCTTTAACAGAGCAATGTCAAAGAAAATTTCCTCATCAACTCTAAAGGCAACCGCAATGGACTCACTCACAGACTGCATTGCAACTTCGGTAGTCCTCATCGGCTTGGGTATCTCAGCTGTGACAGGTGTAAATATTGACGGTTGGCTTGGCTGTGCTGTAGCAGGATTTATTCTTTACACAGGTATAAGCACCTTTAAAGAGAGCCTTTCGCCATTGCTTGGCAACACCCCCGACCCTGAATTTGTTGATGAAATCAGAGAAACTGTGCTGTCAACAGAATTGATTACAGGTATTCACGATTTGCTTATTCACGATTACGGTCCGGGAAGATGTATAATTTCTTTCCACGCAGAAGTGCCGTATGATGTAGATATTATGAAGGCTCACGATGTTATCGACAGGCTTGAGCAGAAAATTCAGAAGGAGCATAATTGTATAGTGACAATTCATATGGACCCGATTGCGGTTTCTGACGAATATACTATTGAATTAAAAGAGAAAATCACAGAGTCACTTGCCGATATTGACTCCGCACTCAGCTTGCACGATTTCAGAATTGTTAAGGGCGAGGAACAGCAGAGAGTGCTTTTTGACCTTGTTGTACCTCCTGAATGTAAACTGAAAGAGGCAGATGCATTAATTGCCGTCAAGAAAAAAATTGCTCAGATAGACACAAAACTTGTGCCTATGATACACATAGATAAAATCTGCCTTGAATGTGGCGGTAATATAAAAATTTAAGCGTAAAAGCAATCAGGCTGAATTTTGCTGCTTGATTGCTTTTTGCTTTGCTTTAGTGGGTTTGTTATGGCAGTTTAATAACAATATACAAGATATTGTGGTGTGCATGGCAAGTGGTCACATATTATAGAAAATTTTTGTAATATTCTAATTTGCAATTATCCTAAAAAAATTGCTCAAATTAAACAAATAATAAAATCTGTTTTTGTCAGTTTGCCGATTGAATAAAGCTTTAGTTTGTGATAGAATAAAGCTTGTGTTCGACTGTATGTGTACCACAACATATAGTTGAACTTAATAAAATAATAACTACATATTGAAGATATAGTAATAATGAATGTGGGAGGAACAGAAATGATAACAAAAATTATTAAGCGTGACGGACGAGAAGCAAATTTTGACTTGGAAAAAATAACACAAGCCATTTATAAGGCTGCTCAGGCAATCGGCGGTAATGATTACGAGGCTGCAAAGGCTCTTGCAATACAGGTAAGCGACTTGCTTGAAGAAAAGTGTGGAGATAAAGCCCCTACCGTTGAGCAGGCACAGGATGCCGTTGAAAAGGTACTCATTGAGAACGGCCACGCAAGAACAGCCAAGGAATATATCCTTTATCGTGCAGAGCGTACAAGAGTTCGTGAAATGAACACAAAGCTTATGAAGATTTATGAGGATCTTACTTTTAAATCAGCTAAGGACAACGATGTTAAGCGTGAAAATGCAAACATTGACGGCGATACAGCTATGGGCACAATGCTCAAGTACGGCTCAGAGGGTGCAAAGCAGTTCAACGAGATGTATATTCTTGACCCTAAGTATTCAAAGGCTCATCGTGACGGTGATATTCATATTCACGACCTTGATTTCTTTACTCTCACAACAACCTGTTGCCAGATTGACCTTGTAAGCCTTTTTAAGGGTGGTTTTTCAACAGGTCACGGCTATTTAAGAGAGCCAAATGATATTGCATCTTACTCAGCACTTGCTTGTATTGCAATTCAGTCTAACCAGAACGACCAGCACGGCGGTCAGAGTGTGCCAAACTTTGACTACTCAATGGCTCCCGGTGTTAAAAAAACATACAGAAAGCGTTACAGAATTAACCTTGAAAGAGCTATTGAGCTTTTGACAGATGTTGAAGATCCTGATGCTACAGTAAAGGAAATCTGCGAGAAAGCAGAAGAGGCAAGCGGTGAGTGGCCAACACTCGAAAATCAGACACCAAATTATAAAAAGGAAGAGCTTGCTTTACTTAAAGAAAAATTTGAGAATAAGATTGCAGAGAAAATTCAGCGTTTTGCATTCAAGCACGCTGAGGCGGAAACTGACAAGGCAACATTCCAGGCTATGGAAGCACTTATCCACAACCTCAACACTATGCACTCAAGAGCAGGTGCTCAGATTCCGTTCAGCTCACTTAACTATGGTACAGACACTTCTCCTGAGGGCAGACTTGTTATGAAAAACCTCCTTTATGCTACTGAAAGAGGTCTTGGCAACGGCGAAACTCCAATCTTCCCAATTCAAATTTTCAAAGTAAAAGAGGGCATTAACTACAATCCTGAGGATAAGAACTACGATTTGTACAAGCTTTCTATGAGAGTTTCTGCAAAAAGACTTTTCCCTAACTTCTCATTCATTGACGCTCCATACAACCTCCAGTATTACAAGCCGGGTCATCCTGAAACTGAGGTTGCATATATGGGTTGCCGTACAAGAGTTATGGGCAATGTTTATGACCCTGACAGAGAAATTACTTACGGCAGAGGTAATTTAAGCTTTACTTCAATCAACCTCCCAAGACTTGCTATTCTTTCAAACAAGAATATTGATTTCTTCTTTGAACAGCTCGACAGAATGTGTGACCTCGTTGTTGGTCAGCTCCTTGAGCGTTTTGAAATTCAGTGTCAGAAGCTTGTCAGAAACTATCCGTTCCTTATGGGACAGGGCATTTGGCTCGACAGTGACAAGCTGACACCTAACGATTCTGTAAGAGAAGTATTAAAGCATGGCTCACTCACAATCGGTTTTATCGGTCTTGCAGAGTGTCTTGTTGTTCTTACAGGTAAGCACCATGGTGAAAGCGAAACTTCTCAGAAGCTTGGTCTTGAGATCGTTGGTTATATGAGAAAGAAAATGAACGAAGCTACTGAGAAATATAAGCTCAACTTCGGTGTTATCGGCACTCCTGCCGAAGGTTTGTCAGGCAGATTTGTAAGAATTGATAAAAAGCGTTTCGGCATTATTCCCGGTGTTACAGACAGAGAGTACTACACAAACTCATTCCATGTACCTGTTTATTACAATATTTCTGCTTTTGACAAGATTAAGATTGAAGCACCTTACCATAATCTTACAAACGGCGGTCATATCTCATATATTGAGCTTGACGGTGATCCGTCACAGAACATTGACGCATTCGAGGCTGTTATCCGTTGTATGAAAGAGAGCGGAATTGGTTACGGTGCAATCAACCACCCTGTTGATCGTGACCCTGTTTGTGGTCATACAGGTATTATTGGTGACTATTGCCCACAGTGTGGAAGAAAAGAAACCAAGAACGGTCAGGGCTTTGAGCGTATCCGCAGAATTACAGGCTACCTTGTAGGCACAACAGAGCGTTTTAATAACGCAAAGGCTGCCGAAGTAAGAGATAGGGTAAAGCACTCTGTTTCTGAATGTTGCAGTATGGAAGACTTTTCAGATGATATTACAGCATAATTATGAGTAAAGATATTTTAAGACTTTCGGGTGTTATAAAAAACAGTATAGTTGACGGTCCGGGCTTTAGGCTTACAGTCTTTTGCCAGGGCTGTCCTCATCATTGTGAAGGCTGCCATAACGAAAAGACATGGGACTTTAGCGGCGGTTTTGACGGCAAGGTTGAGAAGATTATCAATGTTGCAAAGTCACTTCCTCTTTTGCAGGGACTTACATTTTCGGGTGGCGAACCGTTTTGTCAGGCAGAGGCATTTGCCGAGCTTGGCAGACTCGCACACGAGAACGGATATAATGTAGTTACATACACAGGCTATACCTACGAAAAACTGCTTGAGGGAGCAAAGAAACACCCTGAGTGGATCAATTTGTTAAAGCAGACTGATTATCTGATTGACGGCAGATTTATTCTTGAAGAAAAAAGCCTTATGCTAAAATTCAGAGGCAGCCGAAATCAGCGTATAATTGATGTTAAGAAAAGCCTTGAAAGTAATACAGTAGTTGAAAATTATGATATATAAATAAAACCTGCGTTGTTGAGTATAACGCAGGTTTTGTGTTTTGTTGGTTTTTATTAAAAGGGTTCTTAATCAAATGTTGGGGTAAATTATGGTTTAGCAACGGTCGGGAAATTTTCTTTGAATCAGCACAGACTTTATACTCGAAAATAAAAATTTGGTCAACCTTTTTCAAAGGTTGTGGGTGTGGGCAAAGCCCACAATACTTTAAACTAACGCAAGGCTCTGATAGCCAAACAGCCTGCTGTTTGGCGGCTTGAACACAATAGTGAAAGCTTTATAACTGCGACAGCAACAAGAAAAACCATTCATTATATATTGAAAAAAGTAATTATTTCTTTTATAAAAGGCTGTCGTCTGTTTTGTCAAATCTTGCTTTAGCACACAAACAGCGTTGCTGTTTGTGCCTGAAAATTTGCAATAAATACAACTTTTCTTGGGCTTTGCCCAAACCCACGAGCCTTTAAAAAGGCTCGACCTAAATTTTAAAATTATTTGTTTTAAACTGTGTACTAACCCGTAATAAACAAAATACGGACTGCACACAAAATGCAGTCCGTAAATATTTGAATTATGTGATTTGATTATTTAATAGCCTCAAAAGCTTCCTGTAAGTCAAAGAGAATATCGTCAATATGCTCTGTACCGATTGAAAGACGAATTGTGTTTGGCTTAATGCCCTGCTCTGCAAGCTCCTGCTCATTGAGCTGTGAGTGTGTAGTTGAAGCCGGGTGAATAGCAAGTGACTTAACATCTGCTACATTTGCAAGAAGTGAGAATACCTGGAGATTATCAATGAACTTCTTAGCGTCTTCTTCTGTACCCTTGATTTCAAAAGTAAAGATTGAACCACCGCCGTTAGGGAAGTACTTGTCATAAAGTGCCTTATATGGTGAGTTTGGAAGTGATGGGTGGTTCACACTCTCAACTTGTGGATGATTTACAAGGAATTCAAGAACTTTCTTTGTGTTTTCTACATGACGCTCAACACGGAGTGAAAGTGTTTCAAGACCCTGTAAGAAGATGAATGCGTGGAAAGGAGAGATTGTAGCACCTGTATCACGAAGAAGAATTGCTCTGATGTATGTTACAAAAGCAGCACCCGGAGCAGCCTGTGTAAATACAGCACCGTGGTATGATGGGTTTGGCTCTGCAAACTGTGGGAACTTGCCTGAAGCAGCCCAGTCAAACTTACCGCTCTCAATAATTACACCGCCGATTGCTGTGCCATGACCGCCGATGAACTTTGTAGCTGAGTGAACAACAATATCTGCACCGTACTCAAATGGTCTTACAAGGTAAGGTGTTGCAAATGTGCTGTCAACAACGAGTGGAATGTTGTGTGCGTGTGCAATCTTAGCGAGAGCCTCAATATCAATAAGGTTAGCGTTTGGATTGCCTAAAGTTTCAATGTAAAGAGCCTTTGTGTTCTCATCAATAGCGTTCTCAAATGCACCATCTTCGTCCGGGTCAACAAATGTTGTTGTAATGCCGTAAGCCGGAAGTGTGTGCTCAAGAAGGTTATATGTGCCGCCGTAGATTGTCTTAGCAGCTACGATGTTTTCGCCTGCTTTAGCAAGAGCCTGAATTGTATATGCGATTGCAGCTGCACCGGAAGCTACTGCAAGAGCAGCTGTACCACCCTCAAGAGCTGCAATTCTCTGTTCAAAAATATCTTCTGTAGGGTTTGTAAGTCTGCCGTAAATGTTGCCTGCATCTTTAAGTGCAAAGCGGTCAGCAGCGTGCTGGCTGTTGTGGAATACATAAGAAGTAGTTGCGTAAATCGGAACTGCTCTTGCGTCTGTTACTGGGTCTGCTGATTCCTGTCCTACATGAAGCTGAAGTGTTTCAAAGTGTAATTTTCTATCTTTTAATGTGCTCATTTTATTTACCTCTTTCAAAAATTAATTTAGTTTGTTATAATGTTATAATAAAGATGTTGTAGTAGTTTTTGCTGTATCAACAACAGCAGTCTGAGGTACTGCACATTCGTCCGTATCGGTAGTTTTGTCTTAAAAGGTTTACAAATAATAGAAGCATTAGAATTCTCCTTTGCTAAAACTTACTAATTACATAGGTTTAATGTGATTGTATATTATCATATAATTTAACGGTTGTCAATACTATTTTTAAAATTTCTTAAAATATATTTGTTTAGTAGGTTTTTAAAGCAATATTTGCCATTTTTACAACATATTTGCAGTATTATGGATTATGTATATTATATTAATGATAAATAAAACATAAATCGGTTAAAAAACAACTTGAAAACCTACTAAATATATGTTATTATTATGTTATAGATAAATGCTATGATTTTTGCAAATATTTAGAAAAAGGTGGTGTTAATTTGAAGATTTCAACAAAGGGAAGATACGCATTACGAATGCTTATAGATTTGGCAATGCACCAGAATGACGGTTATATTGCACTTAAAGATATTGCGGCTCGTCAGAATATTTCAAAAAAGTATCTTGAGCAGATTATGCCTATTCTTAATAAAGCTGATGTGTTACTTACAAACAGAGGTTTTCAGGGTGGATACCGCCTTGCAAGAACTCCTGACCAATATACAGTAGGAGAAATTCTGCGTATAACAGAAGGAAGCCTTGCTCCGGTTGCCTGTCTTGACCACGACCCAAACACTTGCCCTATGAGTGATGAGTGTATTACATTGCCTGTATGGCAGGGTCTTAATGAGGTTATCACAAAATATCTTGATGGTATTACAATTCAGGATATTATCGACCGTCAGGCAGAGAGCATTGGCAATGACTATGTAATCTGATTAAAAATAGCGTTATAGAAGAATCTAAAAGCCATCTTTGATTTGTGTCAAAGATGGCTTTGTGTTTGAATAGTTAATCAAAATAATCTCCGATTGGTGAAGTATTGTACTGCTTTTTTATTTCAACAACAATCGAGCCGTTTTCTTTTTGAGTTTCAGATAAAATTTTATATTTTGCACCACTTTTATCTAATTGCATTTTATATTTTTCGTACTCCTGTTTAATTAGGTTTTTTGCATATTCTGTTGTAACTCCATCATGATTTGAAAAACAAAGTGTTTGAATAATGCAAGCGGATTTAATTCGTTTCATAAATAGTTACCTCTCTTTAGCGTCATATCTCAAAATATCGTTCTGTATTGTGCATTTCCTATTGCACATTTCTTATTTTAACAATAAATTTTAAAAGTTTCAAAAGGCATTTTTTACAATGTTTATGTTGTAAAATATAATATGCTATCTACAAAATCGGATAAATTTTAGATATTGAAATAAAAAATATAACCATTTATCATGATATAAAGTTTGTGCTAATTCAAACAAAATTTTCCGGCCGTTTCTAAACCATAATTTACCCCAACTATTCAAAATAGCCCATAAAAATAACATACCTCCAAATTAACAAGTTTAATTCTGAGGTCTGTTAAAAATACTACAGGGGATAGATGTTAAATTATTTATCTGAGAACATTGGAGTTGAAAGGTAACGGTCGCCTGTGTCAGGAAGAAGTGCTACGATTACCTTACCCTTATTCTCAGGACGCTTTGCAAGCTGAGTTGCCGCATACACTGCCGCACCTGAAGAAATACCTACAAGTACACCCTCTGTACGAGCAATAGCCTTGCCGGTTTCAAAAGCAGCTTCGTTCTCAACTGCAAAGATTTCATCATATACATTAGTATCAAGTGTTTCAGGAACAAAGCCTGCACCGATACCCTGAATTTTATGAGGGCCTGCAACACCCTTTGAAAGTACAGGTGAAGTAGCAGGTTCAACTGCAACAATCTTAACATTTGGGTTCTTTGATTTAAGGTACTTGCCAACGCCTGTTACAGTACCGCCTGTGCCAACACCGGCAACAAAAATATCAACCTTACCGTCTGTGTCCTCCCAAATCTCCGGGCCTGTTGTAGCAAAGTGAGCGGCAGGGTTAGCCTGGTTTACAAACTGACCCGGAATAAAGCTGTGCGGAATTTCTTTTGCAAGCTCATCAGCCTTTGCAATAGCACCCTTCATACCCTTTGCACCGTCTGTAAGTACAAGCTCAGCACCGTATGCTTTAAGAAGATTTCTGCGTTCAACGCTCATTGTTTCAGGCATTGTAAGAATAATTCTGTAGCCTCTTGCCGCAGCTACTGCCGCAAGACCAATACCTGTGTTGCCACTTGTAGGTTCAATAATTACTGAATCTGCTGTAAGCAAACCCTTTTCCTCTGCGTCATCAATCATTGCCTTTGCAACTCTGTCCTTAACGCTTCCTGCAGGATTAAAATATTCAAGCTTTGCAAGTACAGGAGTGTTAAGCTCCTGAGCAGCCGAGTAATTGTTGAGTTTCATAATTGGTGTTCTGCCAATGAGGTCAGTAATTTTCTCGTAAATTTTCATATTGCATTCTCCTTTATAATAAAATGTATAGTGATTTCCGTAATTAATTCAATTCTTATTAAACCTACATAAATTATAGGTATTATTATAGCACCGGCATTTTCGGTTGTCAACACTTTAAATTAAAAATATTAAAAAATAAAATAAAAACTTGCTTTTTTCCTTATATTCAATGTGCATAGAATTTAAGAAATATTTTTTACATACAATTACGTAAATATAATTGCAATTTTTTACAATATATGATAAAATTACTGCAATAATAAGCAAATGCTTATGCTCACAATTAAAAGGAGGGTATATAATTTTGAGAAAATGTTTTTCAATTGTACTCACTGTTCTTATGGCAATAATCGCATTGACGGCTATTCCGTCAGCTAATGCGGCGGTTATTGAAAACAGTCAGTTGGTACATACAAATCAATCAGCAGATTTAGGAATACCACCACTTGACTTTGGTGATTCAAACGACTATGACAGCGGTGGCTCTGATTGGGGCGGCAGCTCAGACTGGGGCGGAAGTTCCGACTGGGGAGATAGCTCGGATTACAGCAGTTCAGGCAGTAGTGGTGGAAATCTTGGCTTTGGCGGTACTGTAGCAGTAATTGTTGTAATTATTGTTATTGCAATAATTTGTAGTGTAAGCTCAAAATCTAAAAAGAATGGCGGCTCTACAACTGTTGGCAGATCTCAGACAATTCAGCAGTCAGCAGGCAGAAATGTTACTCTTCCTGACCGTACAGCTCAAATTTCTGACCTTATCAAACAGAACGACCCGAACTTCTCGGCAGAGGACTTCCTTTCATTCTCAAGATATGTATATGTTACAATTCAGGATGCGTGGAGCAAGCGTGACCTGACACCTGTACGCATTTATCTTCATGATAACCTTTATAATCAGACTCAGAAGCAGATTGAGCGTAAAATTGCAAACGGCGTAATTAACAAGATTGAAAATGTTGCCGTAAGCACAGCTTATCTCACAGCTTATCGCAGAGATAAGGAGTTTGAGTATGTTACAGTTTACCTCAATGCCCGTCTTACAGACTATGAGATAAACGAAAAGACAGGTCAGGTTCTTCGTGGTGACCCTAATGCAAGATATGAGCTGAGATATGCACTTCGCTTTGCCCGTAACTCAGGCATTAAGACTACAAGTGCAAACACTCAGACTCTCAAGTCGCACAGCTGTCCAAACTGCGGTGCTCCTCTTGAGATGTCAAGCTCAGGCAAGTGTGAATACTGCGGCAGTACAATTACAACAGGTCAGTATTCATGGGTACTCAGCGAGTATTCTTCAATCAGAAACGATACAGTTGATCAGGGCATTTATATTGAAAAAGACAACAATGCTCAGAACAATCCAAATAATCGCCAGTAATTTTTAATGCTGTCAGGGGCTGAGGGATTCCTCAGCCCCGTTTTGTTAATATTGAATAATTGCAAATTAATACTATATATGCTAAAATTATTACCATAACAGTAATTTAATGTGATACTGAAATGGGTGTATAATATTGAAAAAAGTTTTTCTTGTGGCATCTGCCATATTTGTAGCGATAATTATATTTTTTGCCGTTCCTTTTATAAATGCAAATACTACAGGCAAAGCAACGCAATATACAATGCTGCAACAGGCAAAAGTGAATATACCTCCGCTTGATTTTGGTGACAATAACGATTACGACAGCGGCGATTCTGATTGGGGCAGTGATTCTGACTGGGATGACGATGATGATTGGGATTCCGATTGGGATGATGACAACGATTGGGACAGTAGCTATGATAATGATGATGACAGCAGTACTTATCACCATTATGGAAATTCAACCGATGATTCTATTTCCGACAGTACTAAAACCGGAATAAGCATTGCACTCATTTCCTCTGTAATAATAATCGCTTTGCTTGCGTGTGGATTGAATATATTTATTCTGGTCTTTCTCCGCATATTCTTAAAAAGAAGTAAGAAAAGGAGAGAGCAGAACAGAAATCAGAATATTAGACAGTCGGCAGGCAGAAGCGTTATACTTCCTGATCGTACTTCTCAGATCTATAGTCTTATCAGACAAAATGATCCAAGCTTTTCGGGTGAGGACTTCATTTCTTATGCGAGATATGTATATGCTGCAATTCAAGATGCGTGGAGCAAAAGAAATCTTGAACCTGTAAGAATTTATCTACACGATAACCTTTATAATCAGACTCAGAAGCAGATTGATAAGAAGCTTGCAAACGGAGTTGTAAACATTATTAATAATATAAATGTTGACACCGCATACCTCACAGCTTATCGTAGAGATAGGGAACTTGAATATGTAACGGTTTACTTGAAGGCCACACTTACAGATTATGAGATTAATGAAAAAACCAAACAGGTATTGCGTGGTGATCCTAATGCAAGGTATCAGCTCAGATATACTCTTAAATTTGTGAGAAATCTTAATGTTAAAACTTCCGGCAGTACCCCGACAATGCGTTATTGCCCTAACTGCGGTGCTCAGATTGAAATGTCAAGCTCAGGCAAGTGCAGATATTGTGGAAGTACAATAACTTCTGGTCAGTATTCATGGGTACTCAGCGAGTATTCTTCAATCAGAAACGATACAGTTGATCAGGGCATTTATATTGAAAACAATAACAATGCTCAGAACAATCCGAATAATCGTCAGTAATTTTTAATTGCTGTCAGGGGCTGGGAGTATTCCTCAGCCCTATTTTGTTAATGTTAGTTACATTTTTTGTTAGTGTTAATTAATTGCAAATTAGCACTATATACGCTAAAATTATTGAAATAATATTAAATTTAATATATTGAAATAGGTGTATAATATTGAAAAAAGTTTTTCTTGTGGCATCTGCCATATTTGTAGCGATAATTATGCTTTTTGCCGTTCCTTTTGTAAATGCAAATACTACAGGCAAAGCAACGCAATATACAATGCTGCAACAGGCAAAATTAAATATACCTCCGCTTGACTTTGGTAATTCTAATGGCTTTAGTGGCGGTGGCGGTTCAGGCGGAAGCGGCGGTTTTAGCAGCCATGGCTCAGATTACCACAAAGTAAGCAGTTCTTATGAAGAAAGTATCGGTATGTTCATTATAGTCGCGGTATTTTTAGAAATTCCTACAATTGTGTTTTTTGTAATAGTTTTTAAAAAATCTTCTAAAAAGAAAAAAAGAAGTGATATTACATCTTCAGATAATTATTATAAAAAGAAAATAATCCACCAAACAGCGGGCAGTAGTGTAGTTCTGCCTGATCGTACAATAAAGATTGCTGCTCTTATTAAAGAAAATGATCCGAATTTTTTAATTAAAAAGTTTATTTCGCTTTCGGAATTTATATATACTGCTATTCAATATGCGTGGAAGAACAGAGATCTTGAACCTGTGAGAATTTATCTGCACGATAACCTTTATAATCAGACTCAGAAACAGATTGAGCAAAAGATTGAGGACGGAGTTATAAACATTATAAAAGATATAGATATTGATGCCATATATCTTACAGCTTATAGCAGAAACAGAGAGTTTGAATATGTAACGGTTTATCTGCGGGCTACACTTACAGATTATGAAATCGATGAAAATACTAAGGAAGTACTGTATGGTGATCCTGATGTAAGATATCAGCTTAGATATACGCTTAAATTTATGCGAAATATTAATGTAAAAACTTACAGCAGTACTCCAAAAATGCGTTATTGTCCTAACTGCGGTGCTAAGATTCAGATGTCAAGCTCAGGCAAGTGTAAGTACTGCGGAAGTACAATAACCTCGGATCAATATTCATGGATACTCAGTGAATATTCTGCAATTAGTGATGATACAGTTGATCAGGGCATTTATATTGAAAATGATCCGTTTAGATATTGTTAACTGAAGAAGTGAGGTATAATAATCAGCCTCATTTTTATGATAGGCAAATATTTTTATTAAATAGCATATTAATGCTAAAAGTGCTGTTATTATTTATAAAATGTATCAAATACTTGCATTTTTACCGCTTGTGTGTTATATTGTAACTGATTTGTTAATCAATACTTCAAAGGCACAGGTGATATTATGGAATACAAAATTATTGCACTTGATATTGACGGTACTTTGACTAATTCTCAAAAAGAGATTACACCACGCACACGCTATGCACTTATTGAGGCTCAAAAACGAGGTAAAAAAGTTGTGCTTGCGTCCGGCAGACATCCTATTGGCATTCAGGAAATTGCAAAGGATTTGATGGTTGACAAGTACGAAGGCTACATTATGGCTTTTAACGGTGGTAAAATTCTTGACTGCACAACAGGTCAGACCATTGTAAGCAAGGATTTTCCAAAGGAATATCTTTCTGATATTTTAAGCGTTTTAAAGGACTCAAAGCTTACAGTTCACACCTATGATGATAAGAAAATCATTACGGGCGGAAACCTCAACGATTATTCTAATGTTGAGAGGGATATTCTCAAAATGGAAATGGTAGTTGTTGACGATTTTATGGCTGCTATTCCGGAGAAAATCAACAAGCTTTTGCTTTCAGGTGAGCCAAACGAGATTGATAAATACAACGAGATTCTCGCAAAACGCTATGATGGCTTGCTTGATGTATATAAGAGTGCTCCTTATTTCCTTGAAATTATGCCGTTTGGTGTAACAAAGGGCTCAATGCTCCCTATGCTTCTTGAAAAGCTTGATATTACAAGCGAAGAGCTTATTGCTTTTGGCGATAATTATAATGATATGACAATGATTGGCTATGCCGGACTCGGTGTTGCTATGGGCAACGCTGAGGAAGATGTAAAGAAAATTGCAAACTATGTTTGCGAAACAAATGACGATGACGGCGTGGCTAAAACGGTAGAAAAATTAGTTTTAAAGGATAATATTTAATAGATTTTAATTGTAGTCCCTTCCTAGGTAAATTTAGCTGAGGAAGGGATTTTTTGTGTAAAAATTATGATAAGTAAAGGAAAAAGAAATATGACTTTTTAAAAAAGTTACACTTTATTCACTTTTTTGTGTAAATTACATAAAACAGGTATAAAATGTTTGGAAGTACAGATTTTAAATAATTCTAATATAGAAATAAGATTAATAATAACTAATTTATAATAATATATGGATGTAAAATTTTGTTATAAACAAAAATGGAGGAAAAGCTATGACAAAGGTAAAAAAACTCATTGCTTTAATGCTCGTTGTTTGCATCGCAGCAACAGTCGGCATTGTGTCGGTTTCGGCTGCTACTGTTGACGAAGATGAGTCAGTTCAGGCTGATTATAACGGTATTAAAGTACATGTGTATTCTGAGGACGGTGCTCCAAACATTTACTACTGGAACAGTCTTCCGCAGAATATCTCAACAGATTACCCCGGTCCAAAGATGACTGCTGAGGGTGATAACAGCTACGGCTACACATTTAGCAATGTAACAAAAATCAATATGATGTTTGTTACAAACGGTACTCAGTCTGCTGAAACAACAAGAAACAGCGGTGAGTGGTGGTACAAAAACGGCAGATGGTCTTCTAAGTCTTGGACTGAAACTCAGGATTGGGAAAGAGCAGACCTCAGAGAAGATTCAATCTACTTTGTAATCACAACTCGTTTCTATGACGGCGACACAGGCAACAATGTTCATTGTTGGGAAGACCAGAAAGCAAACAACCCTGATTCAGATCCTGCTTGGAGAGGCGATTTTAAAGGTCTTATCGATAAGCTCGACTACATCAAGGCTTTAGGCTTTAGTGCAATTTGGATTACTCCTGTTGTAACAAATGCTTCCGGTTATGACTATCATGGCTACCACGCACTCGACTTTACAACTGTAGATGTTCGTTATGAGAGTGACGGTGCTACATATCAGGATCTTATTGATGCGGCTCACGAAAAGGGTATGAAGGTTATTCAGGATGTTGTTTGGAACCATACAGGTAACTTTGGTGAGTCAACACTCTGCCCAATGTTTACTAAAGAATATAACACAATTCAGGATCTTGGCAGCACAGATTGTATGAAGGTTATTGAGGGCAGTGATCTTGATAAATCTTACCCAAATTACGATTCACTTAACGGTGATGCTCAGTTCCAGGCTCGTCTTGACATTATGCAGTCTATCCACACAAGCGGCCACGATACCAATGAAACCTACCACAGAGAAACTTCCGGCGGTGGCTGGGGACAGCCTCTTGAGCAGTATGCTTCAATCGAGGGTGACTGCCGTGATATTAACACAGAAAACCCGGAGGTTGCAAAGTATATCAATGATACATATACCGACTATGTAGATATGGGTGTTGATGCTTTCCGTCTTGACACTGAAAAGCACATCAACCGTTGGACTCTTAACAGTGCATACTTCCCAACATACGATAAGTATGAAAACTTTTACATCTTTGGTGAGGTTTGTGCAAGATGGAGTGAGTTTATCAACGAGGGTGGTCAGTCTGACTCTCCGTTCTTCTATACATGGAAAGAAACTGACAGTGCTTGGCAGAATAACTGGGGTACTAACTTCAGCGATTGGGAAACAAACTTTGCCAATTCTAAAGCACATTATTCAAAGTATAATACAAAGACAGTTTCAGAAAAGAGCAACAACGCTTTCCTTAACGGTATTTCATACCACACACCTGATTACAGCAAAGCAAACGGTACAGGTGTAATCGACTTTACAATGCACTGGAACTTTGAAAACGCTAACAAGGCATACAACACAGCTCTTGGCGAAGACTCAGCATTCAATGATTCAACATGGAATGTTGTTTATGTAGATTCACACGACTATGCTCCTGACTTCTGCTCAAAGGTTCGTTATACAGGCGGTACACAGGCTTGGGCAGAGAATATGGATCTTATGTTTACTTTCCGTGGTATTCCTTGTATTTACTACGGCTCTGAAGTTGAGTTTGCAAAGGGTCAGGTAATTGATGTTGGTCCTAATTCTCCTCTTTCTGCAACAGGTCGTGCTTACTTTGGTGACTATCTTGAGGGTAATGTAACAGCTACCGATTTTGGTAAATATACAGCAAGCGGTAAGGTTGCAGAAACACTCAGCTCACCACTTTCAGTACATCTCCAACAGCTTAACCAGATCAGAAGAGCAGTACCTGCTCTCCAGAAGGGTCAGTACACAACTGATAACCAGTATGTATCAGGTAATATGGCATTTATCCGCCGTTATACAAATGCAAGCGAAGGCGTTGACAGCCTTGCACTCGTAACAATTTCAGGCGGTGCTACATTCAAGAATATTCCTAACGGCAAGTATATTGATGCTGTTACAGGTGATGTTAAGAATGTTACAAACGGTACACTTACAGTTGGCAGTGTTGGTACAGCTAATATGAGATGCTATGTTGCTTGCGGTGCAGGCTTCACAGGCATTGACGGTAAGATTGGTACAAACGGTACATATCTTAAATAATTTACAATAACAACTAAGAGGATGAAGTAAAATTCATCCTCTTTTTGTGTATAAATGGATATTTTAGCTGAAATGTATATAAATATAACATAATCGTAATGATAAATAAGACAGTTTAAAGCATTTTGTATCTTTTCTTTTTCTTTAAAATGTGATATAATGTTATTTAATGGTTACTATTGATTTACAAATTTTTATTGTAGGAAGTGATTTTGATGGGCAGTTATTCAGATAACACACCGGCTATTCATGATTTGGCACAAAAAATGATCTCAAATTCTATGATCGACACAAGTCTTTATTCAAAGTATAATGTTAAAAGAGGACTTCGTGACCTCGATGGTAAGGGTGTATTAACAGGCCTTACAGATATTTCCACAATTCTCCAGAATAAAGAAGTTGACGGCAAGCTTGTTCCTTGTGATGGTGAGCTGTATTATCGTGGATATAATATTAATGATATAATCGGCGGTATTCTTGAGGATGACCGTTTTGGTTTTGAAGAAGTAGTATATCTTCTTTTATTTGGTGAAATGCCAAATGCTGTTCAGCTCAAGGATTTTAAAGAATTGCTTGTAAAATACAGAACTTTGCCACAGAACTTTGTTCGTGATGTTATCCTTAAAGCACCGAGTGAAGATATGATGAACTCTATTGCCCGCAGTGTACTTACATTGTTCTGTTATGATGACAACCCTAATGATACATCTGTAGATAATGTTTTGCGTCAGTGTATTCAGCTTATTTCAGTATTCCCAATGCTTTCTGTTTACGGTTATCACGCATATAACCATTATCTTCGTGATAAGAGCCTTTATATCCATCGTGCAGAGCCTACTATGTCAACAGCAGAGGTTATTCTTTCATTGCTCAGACCAGACAGAAAATATACTCCTCTTGAGGCAAAAGTACTTGATATGGCACTTATTCTTCATATGGAGCATGGTGGCGGTAACAACTCAACCTTTACAACCCATGTTGTAACATCTTCAGGTACAGATACTTATTCTGCTATAGCCGCAGCTTTGGCATCTCTTAAAGGCCCTAAGCACGGCGGTGCTAATGTTAAGGTATTTTATATGTTTGAGGATATCAAAGAGCATATAAAAGACTGGAAAGATGACGAGGAAATCGCAGCTTATCTTGAAAAAATTCTTGAAAAGCAGACATTCGACAGAATGGGCCTTATCTACGGTATGGGTCATGCTGTATATACAATTTCTGACCCTCGTCAGATTATTCTCAAGGGTGCAGTTCAGAAGCTTGCTAAGGCAGAGGGCTATGATGAGGACTTTGACCTTTATGCAAGAGTAGAAAGACTTGCTCCACAGGTTATCGGCAAAAAGCGTAAAATTTATAAAGGCGTTGCTTCCAATGTCGATTTTTACAGCGGCTTGCTTTACAGTATGCTTAATATTCCTTGTGAGCTTTACACACCAATGTTTGCCACAGCCAGAATTGCCGGTTGGAGTGCACACAGACTCGAGGAAATTGTAAATGCCGGCAAGATTATTCGTCCTGCATATATGAGCATTTCAACAATGAAAGACTATAAACCTCTTGATAAAAGATAATATGTTAAAATTTGGCGGATACTAAGCTTGAGTATCCGCCTTTTAGTTTTGTGTTTTAATGGTTTTTATTCAATAGTTGAGGTAATTATGGTTTAGTAACGGTCGGGAAATTTTTGCTTGAATTATTGCAGACTTTATACTCGGACAACAAAGTTTCGTCAACCTTTTTCAAAGGCTGTAGGTGTGGGCAAAGCCCACAAATACTTTCGATTTACGGAAAATTCCGATAGCTAAACAGCTTGCTGTTTGGCGGCTTGAGCACAACGGCGAAAGCTTTATAATTGCGATAGCAACATAAAACAGAAAAGATATTCTTTTTCTATTTATAAATTATTTCTTGTTAAAAAGCTGTCTCCTCTTTTGTCAAATGTAGCTTTTAGCACATAAACAGCGTTGCTGTTTGTGCCTAATAAATTGTTATATTAGAAGATTTTATGGGCTCTGCCCATATCCGCAAGCCTTTAAAAAGACTTGACCTAAATTTTTATGTCCGAATATAAAATCTGTGCTAATTCAAGCCAAAATCAACGACCAAATAATAAAAAAACTCCCGCAATGCGAGAGTTTTTAACATTTTATTTATAAGATGTTGAAAGTGTAACGGTTCCATCTGATTTACCGTTATCATCAATATGGGTGATAATCTTGTTGTCTTCAATAGTGCTTGCAGATTCCCACAAGTAGCTTGTGCTTGCAGAGCCTGTGCCTGTTGCCTCATAGGTTACAACAACAAGGTCGCCACCGTTGCGGTAGTCATATCCTTTTGTAATGTCTGAGCCGTTGAACTTGATTACACCTGCATTTTTTGCATTGATAATACTGTTTGTGGTTGCGTGACTTTGTAACTCGGCTTTCTGTACCTTTAATTTTGAAGAATCATAGGAAATTGTAGCCTGGAAGTTTGCAAGTACCTTTGTGCTCTTTACCGAGTAGGTGACTGTTACTGTATCACCCTTTTTGTAATCGTGAACGTCAACCGTAAGTGTGTCTGATGACTTATTGCCAGAGTCACTTTTGCTTGATGAATTGTTTGAAGAATTGCTTGAGGTTTTGTCTGAAGCATTATTGGAATTGTTGCTCTTTGAGCTTTCAGACTTTGACTCGGATTTTGAAGAATCGTTATTGACCTCTGATTCTGATTTTTCAGATGTCTGTGAATTCTGTGAGCCTGAATTTTGTGAATTGCTGCTCTGAGAACTCTGTTCGCTTTCTGATTTTTCACTTGCGGAGGTTGTATTTACACTTCCTGCTGTAGCTGATGTTGAGCTTGCCACAGTTGCAGCGGTAGAAGAGCTTTCATCTTTATTGCCGCAGCCTGTCATTACGCTTGCAAATGAGGTTGACACAGCAAGTACCGCAACCAATAATGCAACAGAAATTCTCTTTGCTTTATTGTTTGAATTATTCATAAAATCATTCCTTGTCTAATGTTATTGTCCCTATTATAGCAAAATATATTATAAAAATAAAGCGTAAATATTAAATAATAATTTGCAAAATTTGACATTGTATTTTAATAATACTTATGATACAATGAATATGTGAAAACTAAATGAAATTTTAGGAGTGTATGAAATGAATTTTAGAAAACTTATAGCATCTGGACTTTCGGCAGTAGTGCTCGCAACCGGGTTTTCAGTATCAGCCATTGCAGCACAGACTAATGAAACCGTTGTATCTTCACCCGATTTCAAAACCTATTCAGGCTTATACGCTCACGCAGTTTTGAATTCTGAAGATGCTCAGGCGTGGCAGAGTTGGCAGTGCAAGCATTCTTATTATGATGGGCAAGCCTACGAGGTAAATCCATCTACGAGATATTTCTTTTTGCCGTCATCAGTAAACGATGAAAAGGTAGATATTTACAACGCCTATTCTTCGTCTGTTACGGTAAACGGTGTTACAATTTCACCGTATCAGACTGCCGCTGTTCCTTACAAAACCAATGTTGAGTACACTGTAAAGGCAGGCAACGAAAATATCACGCTGATTTTTATGAAGTCAACTGCTGAGGCTGCCGTTTATCTTAATAACGATAATGCAGACGGTAACGGTACAAGCCTGATTCCTTACCTTAACCAGTCAAAGAGCAACTCAGCAACCGCAATGGCTGCTATCACTGACGCAGACGGCACCCTTGAGGCTGCAGAGGTCAAGAAAATCAAGGGCAGAGGAAATACAACTTGGTACAAGGATAAAAAGCCGTACAATATAACATTCAAAGATAATGTAACTGTAGGTTCAATGGAGAAGTGTAAGAAATTTTCTCTGCTTGCTAACTTTCAGGACGATTCTCTTTCAAGAAACAGATTCTTATATGACCTATCTGACGCTGTAGGTATGCCATATGCATCTGATTCCCGTTATGTTGATTTCTACTCAAACGGTTATTACTGGGGCTCCTATCAGATGTGCCAGAAGATTGACACCGGTAAGACAAACCTTCTCAGTGATATTGACGAAACCGGCTATCTCAATGAAGACGGCTCAATCAACGAGGATTTTGCATTTGTATGCGAGGTTGACGCAAGTGCAAACGATGATGATTATCACTTTACTTCATCAAGCGGTAACCCTATTACAATCAAAACTCCTGAGCTTGCTCCGGGGGATAAGGGTTATGATGAGGTTAAAAATTATGTAAAAGAAAAGTTTGATGCTTTCTATAACGCAATCAAAAGCTCAAGCACAGACCTTTCAGAGTATGCAGATGTTGACTCGGTTACAAAAATTTACCTTATAAACGAACTCGGCAAGAACTGGGATTCCGGTGTATCAAGCCTTTACTTTACATACAAGCAGGACGAAAACGGCGATTGGAAGTTCTTCGGTTCACCTGTATGGGACTATGATAATTCACTTGGCAATGCCGTTGGTGTTGAATGGGAGCTTGGAAATATCGGTGTAAATGACTATCAGCAGTATAGCGGTTGGTGGTGCAAATATAAGGGTAAGGGCAAAAACAGCCGTGGCACTAATAATGTTATGAACCTTATTGCAAGAAACCAGAATGTTCTAAAGGTAGCACCAAAGATTTGGTTTGAGGACTTTGTTCCGGCTATGCAGACCTTTATGTCAAGCGGAGTAAGCGAGGGCGAGATTTATTCTTCTGATGTTTACTACAATTATGTAAAGGGTAGTGCGGAAATGAATTATAAGAGTGGTTGGCTGCTCAAAACAGGTAGTTGGATTGCAGACCACAGCAAGCTTAACACAGCGGCTTTTGACTACTCAACAGGCAAATATACAGTAAGCAATACTACTACAAGATATAATAATGACTTTGACGGTATGTACAACTACTGTGCAGACTGGTTCACAAGCAGAGCAGCGTGGCTTAGCAGTCAGATGTATGCTGATTACGAGCCTGAAAATCCAAGACTCGAAAATGACCTTAACAATGACGGAGTTGTAGATATTCGTGATGTAACAGACCTCCAGCTTCACATTGCAGGCAACGGCTCACTTGACGCAGAGGGCGTAAAAATGGCTGACATTAACAAAGACGGCATCATAGATGTAAGAGATGTTACCGACCTTCAGCTTATTATTGCAGGTTAATAAAATAAATACTCTGACACCGCTCGGTTAAAATCGGGCGGTGTTTTTTGTAGGTTCTTTTTCAAAAGTTGTGGTAAATTATGGTTTAGCGTAAAGTCTTGAATAAATATTATAAAATTTAGGTCGAGCCTTTTTAAAGGCTCGTGGGTTTGGGCAACGCCCAAGAAAAGTTGTTTTTACATCAGTCTATCGGGCACAAACAGCAACGCTGTTTGTGTGCTAAAGCAAAGTTTGATAAAACGGGCGACAGCCTTTTAAAAGAAATACTTCATTAATAAATAATAAAGAATAATGGCTTTTTGTGTTGCTATCGCAATTATAAGGCTATCGCCATTGTGCTCAAGCAACCAAACAGCCTGCTGTTTGGCTATCAAAATTTTGTGTAAACTAAAAGTTTTGTGGGCTTTGCCCACACCCACAACCTTTGAAAAAGGTTGACTAAATTTTTGATTCGAGTATAAAGTCTGTGCTAATTCAATCAAAATTTCCCGACCGGTGTTAAACCATAATTTACC
>NZ_JBGVJL010000034.1:0-5634 GCF_045129435.1 Ruminococcus sp.
ACTTGACTTGGCAGACCGATTTTATCCCAAGTCGCCGCCCATATCAAATACGGTTCGAGGGGCAGGGCGTCTTTTACTTTGGTATGACAGCCGTCGCGGACGAGCAGACCGTCCTGCGCTATCTTTTTCGCATCCAAATACAGTCTCGCACCGGTCAGGTATTGCGTGTTGACATCCATAATTATCGCACCGGACTGCTTTGAATTCACAACTATCTCTCCGGTCACGCCGCCGCCAAACATAATATAATCGCTGAAGCTTGCCGGGTCTCCGAGTTGAATTCCGATGGGGTGTTTCTCCGTGATTGCCTGTTCGCTTCTTAATCTGTTCCAGCTTTTCAACATCCCGTCGCGCTGAATGTGGTTCCAGCTTTCCATAGTGGTGCTGTGTATCAATATCTGCGGCTCGTAAGTCCTGAGTACGCGTTCATTGAAGCTGTGACCGCTGTAATGCTGCATTGCCGTGTCATAATCTGTCTGCGACATTTCTAACACGGCATTGATGTTGTTTGCGGTGCAATATCCTATAAAATCTCCGACTGCCAGCTTCCAATCGCTGTGCACAGACTTGCTCACCTTGATCGCGTATGCGCCGCCGTTATCCGCTCCGACTATTGCCGCGTTGTCTTCATTGTCAGTAAGAGAGAAAATAATCATAGAGCTGTCATGCTCCTGCATTGTAATATTGTCACGCAGCTCGTTGACACGATAAATCATTTGAGATACTTCTTTGCATAGAAAATTATTTAGAGATTTATATGATAATCCAAACCATTGTCTCGGTCAAGCGAGAATTACGGCATTAATAAAAAAAGCAGCGCCTGTTTACATATTGCGCACGGGCGCTGCTGGCACCGCTTGGGGGAATCGAACCCTCAACTAACCCTTAGGAGTGACCTCGAAACTCGGTTGTAGAGTCACTTCCTGTACCCGATAATCCCGTATTTTCAAGGCTTTTTCGTACTTTGAGTGTTAAGCTGTGTTACGGAATTACTGCTAATTTTACCCCGTTTTCGACCGTTTCATTAGATGGGAATTAGCAAGGGGGGGTCGGATTTAGGGAAACGGTTATATTCCCACAAGATGCCTTTATTTAATCGCTTGTACCTCGGTCTGTTACCGAGTTTTATTTATTTTACTCACTTCGCTAAATTGGAATTTGTTGTTCTCTATATAACAATTTTATTTTCTTTCTAATGTATGCCAAACATCTATTTCATCTTTAGAAGGTGCTTCCCACATGGACAATAATTTTCCCATAAGACCTTCATCCAGATAATAATCTGAACCACCTTCGTCATTTAATACCCTACAGTTTCGTTCTTCAATATTTTTATTCCATGTTTGGTCATTAACATCAATGTAATGCCATTCACACTGAACGTTCTGAGAGCGACAAAACTCGGTTAAGCTTCTTCTGTTTTCTAAGCTCCAAAACCCCCAATCTAAAATCACAGTACAACCTATATTTACCAATTCCACCGATTTTTTCTTAAAATAGTTCCAAATTCTTAACGCCATTTCGTCGTGTTTCTCACCCAAATCATTATCAAACAAATCCTTTGTTAATTCATCGCATGATAAAATAACTGCTTTCTCTTTTTCTTTTATTTGATTTGCGTAATAGGTTTTTCCGCAACATATTTTCCCACAGATTGCTATTATCTTTGCCATAAGCATTTCTCCTTGTCTTATATAAATTCAAGTTTATGCAACTAACGGAAGAGCAGGACGATCCGATAAACTGCTGTTCCGATCAGTTTTCAATGTAGTTAACACATAGCTTAATAAGATAGCACGCTTCTCAACGTCACTTTCCTTGGCGTAGTTAACAAAGTTGTGCCAAATAAGGTAGTTGTTCAGATACTTTGTAGATACGCCGTTAAAACTCTTCATAAAGCGTTTGAGTTGGCTATGATAGCTATTTATGTGTTGAATATTATAAATGCCTTTCTTGGCTTTGCCCGTCTTTAACTGCACTAACTCAATACCGTTTGCATTAGAAAAACGTACGTAAGAGTTCATTTTATCGGTTACAAGCGTTGCGGACGGATCTATGCGACCATCATAAATCTCGTGGAGATCCTTGGTCGATACTCTTCCCGTATTAGAAACTTTGGCAATTGACATACCGCTTCTATTTACCGCACAAGGTACGCAAACCTTCTCGCTCGACAAACCACGTACATGCGTTGAATTGCCTCTTTTGTGCGGCTCGCGAGGCATTGTAAACTTCTTGCTCTTTTTATGGTTGCCTTTATAAGATATGGTGAAAAAGGTTTCATCAGCCTCGACAATGCCATCAAGGATTACATCGTTAGCCATGTTTTGAAGGGCATCCAAAATCTTGTGTCGCCAAGCAAATGCTGTATTTCTATGAATACCACATTCTTCTGCAGCTTTGCGAACGGAAAAGCCGTTCAGCATGCAATCAACGTACTTAATCCATACGTTAAGGTCTTTACGTGTTCCAGACACGATGGAATTGGTTGTAATAACAAACGATTTGCCACAATCTTTACAGATATACTTTTGAGTACCGTCTTTTCTTTTGCCGTTGCGAACAACGTGAGTAGCACCACAAACAGGGCAAACGCGACCATTAGCAAACCTTTCTTTTGTAACAAACTCTTCGATACTTATGGATTTTGTAAAAGTTTTGCTAAAAAGGATTGTTTTAAGACGCTCTTGATCGGCGGGGCTTAACTTATCGATTTTATCTAAAATATCTTTAATAGCAGACATTGAAATCAACTCCTATGTTTTTATCTACTATTATTATAGCATATTTTTATGAAAAAATCAACCATTTAGTGTGACATAGCCAATTATTTTATTTTTAGCAATCTCTTTTATATACCACTATTGCCAAACTGTTGGCATTCCTTCCACATAGTGCCAAATATTATCAGCCCCTGTATCGGTTTCACTATAATAATATGTTGTTGCAGAAATTAAAGGTGAGTTATTATATGAATTAATATTAAGTTTACTCCAACTACTTTCAGTTCCAGCATAATAAACTGAAGTTAATTTACTACAAGCATAAAAAGCCGCACTTGAAATTGTTTGTAAAGTACTTGGGAATACTATGTTTTCCAATGCCTCACAACCGCTAAACGCCTCGCTATATATTGATAAATTTGCATTTGTTAAAAACACAATTGTTTTTATCTTTCTACACGATTTAAATGCATTCTGCGCTATAGTGGTTAATTGCGAATCTTTAGTAAATGTCAATTCTTCTAATCCCCAACAATGCCAAAATGCATTTTCACCTATACTAATAACACTTCCTGGAATTTCTATGTTTTTTAACAAATAACAATTATAAAAAGTATCTTTCTCTATGCTGCCTAAATGTGAATTTTCTCCAAATATTACTTCTTCTAATTTCTCACAAATCTTAAATGCAGCTTCCCCCATATTAATAACAGAACTTGGGATTTTTATATTACTTAAAGAGCTACAATTATGTAGTGCATAAGCTTCAATGTTTTCTAATTCGTTTGGTAGCTCAATATTTGTTAATTTACTACACCCGGAAAAAGCATATTCTCCTATGCTAGTTAATTTTGCCTCATCTTCAAACATTACAGTACTTAGCTCTGAACATCCCTGAAACGCTTTTTCACCTATATTAATTACGCTTTTAGATATTTGTATACTTGTTATCCTATTACCACCAGTAAATGGATGAAATGCTTGCTTTCCTATTTGAGTTACAGAGTATAATTTACCATCAATAAAACATACAGATGGAATAATAATATCTGTATCACTGCAAGAACCCAATCCTATACATTCTGCTGTTCCTACAATATCTGATTTGGCAGAAACTTCACTAACACTTGAATATGTTGTTAACACAGCAAATTCAAGCCCTTCGCTAGCATTGCTCCATCTTGTTGGAACATTATTAACATAACGCCAACCTGTATCTAAATAAGTCTCAGAATAATAATAAACTCTTGCATTTATTAATGCATCGTTATATGTGTTAATTGTTGTGCTTGCCCATTCTGAGCTATTACCTGTATAGTAGATAATATTAAGTGAACTTTCGTTAAATGCTGATGTGTTTACAGTTTTAATACTTTTTGTAAAAATTATTGTTTGTAAATTTGTACAATATGCGAATGACCACTCATTTAAAACAGTTAATCCGCTAGATAATTTTACATCTTTTAATGCTGAACAGTAAGCAAAAGCATATGTTCCCATTGTTGTAACTGTATCTGGAATTTCAATGCTAGACATATTGCAATACCAGAACGCATAGTCTCCAATAGTTTCTAAACCTCTTGATAGTGTTACGCTTGAAAGTGATGTACAACCATTGAATGCAGAATATTCGATGCTAATAACTGAAGCAGGAATTGTTACTTCTGTTAAGTTAGAACAATTTCCAAATGCCCATGTTCCAATTGTTTTTAAATTAGTTGGAAGTGTTACACTGCTTAATGCTTTACAATCGTAAAATAATCCGTATGGTATTTCTGTAATACCGCCTAATCTTACTGTTTGTAAGTTGGAACAATTTTGAAATGCTCCTTCTCCAACTGTTTTAACAGTGCTTGGAAGATTTATACTTGTTAAATTTGTACAGTTGTAGAACGCAGCTTTCCCTATTTCTGTAATTCCACTAGACATTGTAACTTTGCTTAAATAAGGACTATATGCAAAAGCATTTTCTCCAATTGCTGTTACACTGCTTGGAATAACAAGTTCACTTATTGTGCTCATTGCAAATGCACCATATCCAATATATTCCAAGTTTGTTAATTCATCTAAATTGATAGATGCACTCATACAAGCAAAAGCGCCTGAATCTATGTACTTAATAGAGTTTGGTAAAGTTATGCTTTTAATTGTTGTATCAACATTGCCTTCAATCTTAACACCTAAGATGTTGGCGTAATTAACTGCACTTCCTACAACACCAACAACTTTTCTTCCTAGTTCATCATATTTTGGAACCACAATTTCAGTGTCTGTACATGTTCCAAGCCCTACTAAGAAACATTCTGTAGCTGTTGTATCATCTTCTTCATCTACAACATATACAAGACCCGTACTTGATTCTTCAACTCCAACATTTCCAACTTCGGCTATTGAAGCTGAACTTACTGCACTAATATACATTAATGTTGCTGTAGAGAATTTTAAACCTTCACTTGCTACCTCAGAAGAATCCATAACTAAATCTTCACCACTAAAAAATACTTGTTCACTATTGTTCTCAATAGAATAATCTGCTTGTGGTTCTGTTAAGTTAGCCATTTGGATTGCACGAATTTCATAGCCAATTGTTACAGTTTTGTTTTCATATTCATTACCGTATGTATCACCATCTAATTTGAAATCAATTGTAACTGCAGATGTATCTTCTTTTGTGTTGTAGGTTTCGGTGCTCCAACCGCTGTCTAGCGTTGTAGTTGTATCGGCAATAGTAACTGTTGCTTTTGCTTTCCAGTAAAAGTCTTCAGTATCAGCTGCTTTACCTACTAACATTGATACTCTTAAAGTATCGTCTGGCATAATGTCACGAGTTACTGTTTCATTATCTGCATTTAAAACAATTGCTGTAGATCCTTCGCCAAGTTCAATTTTAATCTCGCCAAAATTTACTTTA
>NZ_JBGVJL010000035.1:0-5975 GCF_045129435.1 Ruminococcus sp.
TTTGTGCCAAATAAAAGGCAATGGAAACAACTTTTCTTGGGCGTTGCCCAAATCCACGAGCCTTTAAAAAGGCTCGACCTAAATTTTATATTATTTATCCTAAACTTTCTGCTAAACCATAATTTACCCCAACTATTGAAAAAGAACCTAAAGTAAAAACGGACGCTTTTAACGCCCGTTTTGCTTTAAAAAATTGCATCGTTTGCAAGTGTTGAGCCGTTTTCCATTCCGCCCTCAACATAGTCCTCTACTCCGTCCATTAAGCCGTCATCACGATTTTCATAATCTTCGTTTCCGATGATTCCGTCACCGTCACGAACTCTGCCGTTACGCTCGGCATCGTCTGTCATGGAGTCTGCCTTGCTTTCGGTTTCGCTTTTGCTTGAAGATTTTTCATTGTTTGATGACGCTGAGCTTGTGGTTGAATTTTCATTTTTAGATTCGTTTTTCTTACCGCCACAACCTGTTAAGGCTGTAGTAAAAGCTATTGTTGCAAGCAATGCGGCAATTATCTTTTTCATAAAATCATCCTTATATACAAAAATAGTGCCTCCGCTTTGAAGGCACTATTATTTTTAGCAATAGTTTTGAATTTATGAATTTTTATTCCTTTACAAGCTGAATATGTGGGTATGGTATTGTGATGCCGTTCTTTTTAAATTCTTTGAGAACATTTTCCTGCATCATATAATATACACCGTAGTAATCTTCAGGCTCTACCCAAACCCAAGCTACTATCTGAACACCGCTGTCGAGGTGTTTATCTACATATACCTTTGGTTCAGGGTCTTTGAGGACTC
This sequence comes from Ruminococcus sp., assembly GCF_045129435.1. Lineage (GTDB taxonomy): Bacteria > Bacillota > Clostridia > Oscillospirales > Acutalibacteraceae > Ruminococcoides. The sequence continues at coordinate 801 of NZ_JBGVJL010000035.1, forward strand.
TTTCGTCACCCTTTGCAAGCTTTAAGATAATTTTACGAACAAGGTCAATGTCATCGTCATAGCTTACGGTATATGAAAGGTCAATTCGGCGGTTTGTTTGTCCTGTGCAGTTTGTAACATTGTTTGCTGTAAGGCGGGAATTTGGAATGTTCACAATTTTATTATCAAAGGTATGTATCTGAGTAGAAAAAATACGGATACTTCTTACATAGCCTTTTACACCCTCAAATTCAAGTATATCACCTGCCACAAACGGTTTGCTGACAAGAATTACAATACCACTTGCCACATTTCCGAGTGATTCCTGCAAGGCAAGACCTGCAGCGAGTGCGGCAGCGGCAAAGGTTGTAATGATTGAGGATACATTTACACCTATTGTTGAAAGTGCGGTCATTACAATGACAATGTATAAAACAACCTTTAAAATTGAAAATAAAAACGTTACAACTGTTCGTTCAATTTTGCTTTTATTGAGCAGTTTTTTAACTAATTTTAAGAAAAATCTTACTGTTATTGTTCCAACAGCCAAAACTATTAAGAAAATTAATATCTTAGGCAGATATTTTTCATTAAAAGAATTTAATGCAGAAATAAAATCGAAATTATCCATTATATCACCATTCAATTATATGTTCTGAAATTTTCTTTCCGTTTTCCCAGATTGAAATATAGAAATTGCCGTTTTCGTCAAGTGAAATGCACTTTCCGTTTTTCAGTCCGTTTTTATAATCGGCTACATCGAGAAATGTACCGTTTTTGTCAAATCTTGCACCATAGCTTGCCGGAGAATTGCTTTCCCACTTGCCAATGTGCATTGTGCCGTCAGAGGTTCTGTAACCTACACCTGCACCGCTACGCTGATTTTCTTTCCATTCGCCAACATAGTTAATATCGCCGTTTTTATAGTAAAATACACCAAAACCGTCACGCTTGCCCTGTGAATATTCACCGTCATATGCGGTAATTCCACTCGGTGATTCAGTTATACCTCTGCCGGTACGCAAGCCGTTTTCATCAACTGCACCGTAATATTTATAGTCACCTGAGGCTGTGCTTACTACTGCATCTGACTTTTTCTCTTCATCAGTGGCAACAATTTCAGCTTCGTTTTCGTCAGTTGAAATTTCTGTGCTTTCATTTTTAGTATTTACAGCATCGCTTTCTTTAGTCTGTGGCTGATTGACAGGAATATCCTCTACAGCTTCAGTTTTTGGTTCGGTATTTTCGGTATTTTCAGCCAGTACATCAGCTTCTTCATCAGCTACTTCTACGCCCGAATGTTCAATAATTTGACCAAAGAGGTTTTTATTGGTTTTGTGAGCCTCGAGAAGAATGTTTTCTATTCTGTCATAAGCGGTAATTTCAGGCTTTGGTTCTGTGAAGGTGTCCTCAAGATACTCAAGTGACGATAAATCTATCGGATTTTTAGGCTTATAATCCGGTGAAAATTTCTCCTCTTCAATATCAAGCTTGGTTTGCTCTGCCTTAGCGGCTGTGTTGTCTTTGCTCTTGAATTTTTTAGGAGCAAAAGAGCTGTCATACCATATCATTCCATTATTGGAATAAACAAGTGCAGACGAAATATTTTCGGGATTTTTGTCTGACGGAAAGAGGGTTTCACTACTTACCTTGCGGTTATTGCTGAAAGTGATTTTTTTGATTGCAATAACATCGTCGATTTTCTTTGGCGATACAGTGCAAAGCCTTTCGCCCTCAATGCTTTTGTCAAAATACTCAGTTCTTACCCAAAGGTGTGAGCTGTCGAAGAACTGCTTTTTATAGACTGTGGCATTTTCTGTGTAGTATCTCACGCAGTAAATTCCGCCTGTTTCACGCTTTACAGACTGGTATGGACGGAGATTTTTTGTTACTTTCCAAGACAAAGGTTGATTTTTGCTCATTTTGTATGAAAGCTTGTACAAAACATTGTCAAGAGAAATGTCGGTATCATCTGCCTGTGGGCGGTGTTTTGAATTGAAATAATTTGCACGCACGCCTGCGAGAGCATCGTTTTTGAAGTCAAGCTTTTCAAATTCTGACACGCAGACCGAATAAAAAATCATATCCCTTGTCAATTCCTGCTGAGAGGTTATCATAAGGCGAAAATCCTTTCAATTATATAAGAATACAAAGTCAGGGCGAACATAGTCCGCCCCGACCTAAAATACTGATTAAATTTAATAAAAATCAGATAGAAATTGTCATAGCAATCTTGTAAAGATTTTCATCAAATACACGCTCCATATCAAGAGCCTCATTGATGTCGAGATCAATAATTTTGCCGTCTTTCATTGCTACAACTCTGTTGCCGAGATTCTGCTCGAGCAACTCTACAGCCTTAAAGCCCATCTCACTTGCAACAACTCTGTCACGAAGTGTTGGTGAACCGCCACGCTGTACATGACCGAGGATTGTAGCACGAGTTTCAATGCCAAGTCTGTTTTCTACATAGTTAGCAAGCTCTGCAACCTTGCCTACACCCTCAGCAACAACAACGATAAAGTGCTTTTTACCTGTTTTCTGAGTGTTTACGATTCTCTGAATTACATCTCTTTCAATGTTGTATGGAACTTCAGGAACGAGGATAGCTGTTGCACCTGTTGCAATACCTGTCTGCAAAGCAATGTCGCCGCAGCGTCTGCCCATTACCTCAACGATTGAACAACGGTCGTGTGACTGAGCTGTGTCACGAATACGGTCAACCATCTGAAGAGCGGTATTCATAGCTGTGTCAAAGCCTACTGTATATTCTGAACAAGCAATATCATTATCAATAGTACCAGGGATACCAATACAGTTGATACCTGCGTTTGTAAGAGCACGAGCACCCTTGAATGAGCCGTCACCGCCGATTACAACAACGCCTGATACATCAATGCTTCTGCAAAAATCTGCTGCTCTCTTGATGCCGGCAGGAGTAGCGAACTCTTCGCTTCTTGCTGTGTAGAGCATTGTGCCGCCAAAGCCAATGATGTCTGATACGCTGCGGAGATTCATTTCCTGAACATCGCCGTTGAGCAAGCCGTTGTAGCCACGGTAAACGCCGTAAACTCTCATTCCTTTATTTATACCTGCACGAACTACTGCTCTTACAGCGGCATTCATACCAGGAGCGTCACCGCCACTTGTTAATACTGCTATTGATTTCTGTGCCATTATATTATACCTCCATAAGGTTTTTTACCTCTTAATTATAATACAATATTTCACCCTTTACAAGAGTAATTTTACTATTTTATAAAAATTTTCTTCTTTTACCCCGCTTTTCTGTTTTAAAAAGTACATTTTCCTTGTTTTGTGCGTTATTGACTTTGGTATATTTAGGTTATATAATATAACTATAAATAATGGATAATTCTGTATTTGAAATATATGGAGGCAATTATTATGACAAAGCTATACCTTGCCATTCCCTGCTACAATGAAGAAGAAGTGCTTAGGGATTCGGCAAATAAACTCTCCGATAAATTCAGCAAAATGATGCTTGAGGGGAAAATTACCGACGATAGTAAGATTGTGTTTATTGATGACGGTTCAAAGGACAAGACATGGAGTATTATCACTGAACTTCACAAGGAAAATCCTGTGTTTCAGGGCATTAAGCTGAGCCGCAACAGAGGTCATCAGAATGCGTTGCTCTGCGGACTTATTACTCTTAAGGACAAGGCGGACGCTGTAATTTCGATTGACGCCGACTTGCAGGACGATATTAACACCTTTGATGAAATGGTTGAAAAGTACGAAAACGGCTGTGATGTAGTTTACGGTGTGCGTTCAAAGCGAGAAACCGACACATTTTTCAAGAGATTTACCGCTGAGGCTTTTTATAAAATTCTCAATAAAATGGGTGCAAAGGTTATTTTTAACCACGCAGATTTCAGACTTATGAGCAAAAGGGCACTCAACGCCTTTGCGGAATATAAGGAAACCAACATCTTTTTAAGAGGTATGGTGCCGCTTATCGGCTACAAGTCTGATATTGTTACATATGAGCGTTTTGAAAGACTTGCGGGTGAAAGCAAGTATCCGCTAAAGAAAATGCTTGCTCTTGCATGGGAGGGCATTACCTCATTAAGTATTCAGCCGATCAGAATGATTACGGGATTGGGTGCTGTAGTGTTTGCGGCAAGCATTATTATGATTATATATAGCCTTGTAAGCTACTTTATGGGATTTGCGGTAAGTGGCTGGGCTAGTCTTCTCTGCTCTATCTGGGCTATCGGCGGACTTCAGATTCTTGCTATAGGTGTTATCGGTGAGTACATCGGCAAGATTTATTTAGAAGTCAAGAGGCGTCCGAGATATATTGTAGAGGAATTTCTTGAGGACTAAAACTGAAAAATATTGAATCAATGCCTTTCGTGTTTTTGCGAAGGGCATTTAATGAGAGGGTAATAATGAATCTTGAAAAAATGAAAACACGAAACCCTGCTATGGATATTCTGAGAATTGTTGCTGTGCTGTGCGTAATCGGAATACATTTCTTTTACCATTCGGGTTATTATTACACGAATAACGATAATGTTGAAATGTACTTTGCTACCGTAATACGCACATTTTGCGCTGTATGTGTACCGTTGTTTATGATTTTATCGGGCTTTCTTCTGTGTAACAAAACGCTTAAAAAGGGTTACTATTCCGGCATCAGAAAAACCGTTATAGTTTATGTTTTGGTGGCGATTGCGTGTATTATTTATAAATCAATAATCGGCTCTTACACACTTACTCCGCTTACATTTTTTACCGGAATATTTGATTTTACAGGTGCAAACTATTCGTGGTACATTGAAATGTACATAGGTTTGTTTTTAATTGTTCCGTTTCTTAATATTATTTATAAAAACCTTGACGGCAGAAAGCAGAAAAATATTTTGCTTGCTACTCTCATTGCTATGACGATTTTGCCGTCCCTTTTTAATTCTTTTAAGTTTGATTCACTTGAGTGGTGGGCAAATCCTGCTTCTGATACTGATTTTCAAAAGCTTATTCCGAGCTGGTGGGTCGGAATTTACCCTATCACCTACTATTTTACAGGATGTTATATCCGAGAATTTGGCACTAAAATTAAAAACAGGTATCTTATAATTGCTCTTGTTGCTGCAATTTTTGCCTTTGGTACTTTTAATTTTTACAGATGCAGCGGTGCTCCTTTCACTACCAACAATTATGTTTATT
>NZ_JBGVJL010000036.1:0-7558 GCF_045129435.1 Ruminococcus sp.
AATAATGTTTACGGAGAGAATTATTATAATTTGAGGATTTGGAATGAAAAGCACTGGGAAAATGACAGCTATTTGAATCTTTGGAATATTCCTGCAAATAAAACGGAAACCGACATTCAGCTTCCAGCAGGTAATTTTGAAGCGTATGTGGATACTGGTAATTATTATGATGTAAGGATGAGTAATGTCGTTTCGTTTACAGTAAAACCTAAAATTAATACAAGAATTATGAATAATAAATCAGTAGTTTTTAATTGGGATGAAGTGTTAAATGCTAAGTCTTATAATCTTGAAATAATAAATAAATCAAATAATGGAGTCATATCTAAAAATAATTTGACTGAAAATAGTTTTATAATATTTCTTGATAGCGGAAAGTACTCTGTTAGAATTATATCGGATAATAATGTTGTATCTGATAGTATGGATTTTGAAATCGAGTATAAAGATCAGTTAATTGGCGATCTAAATTCAGACGGAAAAATATCAGTTAATGATGTAACGGAATTACAAATGTATATTTCTCAATCGAAAGATTTTTCCGATGAGCAGAAATTACTTGCCGATTACAATCAGGACGGCATAATAGATGTACTTGATGTAACCGACATTCAGCAATTCATTGTAAATTCAAACTAATTTACCCACACAACAAAAGCCTTGCAGAGCAAAATCTGCAAGGCTTATTTTTTATAAATCAAATATTAACTTGTTCCTCTGTAATTGTTTCTAAAGCTTCTGCTTTTTTGCCGAAAGAAAACACCTTTACATCTTTATACCACATACAGCACACAGATGACACAGCAAGTGGCAAAAATCCTAACCAAATGCTCTCTCTTGCCCAGAAAATTTCTGTTACGCTTGCAAGAGCAACGCCGATGTGGAAAAACAGCAAGGTCATTCCGAAAAACTGAGCTTTATGCTTCATTTTTATGTCGCCGTCAATAAGATATGATGTAAGCGAAGTTACCGTTTGCCTGATATTGTTTGTAGAAAAGATTGTTGAACTGCCGTAGCCTGCATCTCCTGCGTAAGCGTTCCATTGAATCGGAGCGGCAAAAAACAGCGGCAACATTGCAAGGTACGCATTTTCCACAAAATTAAGTACACTTACAAGCACAAAGGCAACCGAAGTCAAACCAAGGCTGATTATCCTTGTATCAAGCTTTATGAACTTGTGGAACAACACATAGGTCACATTGCCACAGGCATACACCACAGCGGCAAGCAACATATAAACAAGCAGAGAATGTTCCGGCTCAAACAGATTATGCACAATGTGAATCATATTTGAGGTCTGCGATGATGCGAGCAAATCGCAATGATTTATAATTGCATACGCACCCATAAAGCCGCCGATTGAACTTACGCAAAAGTGCAGCCACGCTTCTTTTTTAACATTTTTCTCCACGAATATCGCCCTTTTATAAATTTTTCGTTCATAATTATATCACAAAAACCGACAAAATTCAATTATAAAAACGCTGATAAGAACGGGGTTTTCAGCTATCTTTTTGTGTATCGTCAATCAATCTGCCTTTAGATACATTCGGCTTTATAAAGTTATTGTAGGAATATTCCCACAAAACCTCTGAGCCGTCTTTTGTATTCTTTTGCCTGCCAAGCACCTGGCTTAATTTTATTTTTCGCTCTGCCCACATTTTGCCGTCTGTTGCGTCATTTAGCATAACCGGCTGAGTATTATCCATTGTGTGGGCAAATTTTGCCTCGGGGGTTTTACCCTCTTCAAATTCAATCCAGAGATTTTTAAGCTTTTCGCATTGGTCGTCAGGCAACAGTCCGAAAATTCTCTCCGCTGCCCTCTGCTCCCTTTCATGCTGAGTTTTCTTGCCCTCTTCGTCATAGCAATAGGTGTCGCCTGCGTCGATCTCTACAATATCGTGCAATAAAAGCATTGTCACAGTTTTTAGCACATCTATTTTTTCGTTGGAATATTCGCTTAATAGCACAGTCATAAGTGCCATATGCCATGCGTGTTCGGCATCGTTTTCCTTGCGTTTTCCGTCAGTAAGCAGGGTTTGCCTTTGTATTAATTTTTCCTTGTCAATTTCCTTTATAAAGTCAAATTGCTTTTTAAGTCTTTCGTCCATAGCTACCTCAGCTTACCACATTTTGCGGTTTGCCGTTTATAAAACAGCGAATATTTTCGGCAACAATACCCATCAGTCTTTCTCTGGTTTCCACAGGTGCCCACGCAATATGCGGAGTGATTATGCAGTTTTTCGCCTGCATTAAAATACAATCCTCTTCCATTGGCTCAACAACCAATGTATCAACTGCCGCACCGCCGATTTCATCATTCTGCAAAGCATTGTAAAGGTCATTTTCTGCCATTACACCGCCTCTTGCGGTATTTACAAACAGAGCGTTGTTTTTCATTTTCGCAAATTGCTCCTTGCCAAACATCTTGTCCGAATCACTGTTGAGTGGGCAATGTACTGTTACAATGTCGCTTTTCTCAAGCAATTCATCAAAGCTTACAAACTCAACACCTTCCGCCTGCTTTTCAGAACGATTATACGCAAGCACTTTCATTTCAAAAGCCTGTGCAATTTTTGCAACGGCACTTCCTATACTGCCAAAGCCGACAATGCCTATCGTCTTGCCTGCAAGCTCGTTAAGAGGATATACAAACGGCGAAAAGGTCTTGCTACGCTTCCATTGACCGTCAGTCACGAACTGAGCGTACTCCCTCACTTTGCTGTAATGCTCCAAAATCAAAGCAAATGTGTGCTGTGCAACAGCATTTGTGGAGTATGAGCCTGCATTGCAGACTGTAATTCCGTTTTTCCTGCAATATTCTATATCAATATTGTTGTAGCCTGTGGCAAAAAGTCCGATATATTTCAGATTTTTAGCAAGCCTTAATGAGCCGGCGTCAAGTCGTGTTTTGTTGCAGATAACCATATCCGCATCGGCAATTTTTTCAGCTACCTCGTCATATGTGAGAAGTCCGTACTGCACCACTTCGCCAAATTCTGAAAGTCTGTCGGCAGGCACAAGATTATCCACAACAGTTTGTGCGTCTGTTAAAACTATTTTCATACTATAACCTCCTGTATCACCACAAAATCTAATTTTATTATACACAAATTTTTTTATCTTGCAATCATTTGTCAAAAAATGTATAATTGTTGTGGAGGTATAAAGATGTATAAAAATATTTTATTTGATGTTGACGGCACACTTTTGCCGATGGATGTTCACGAATTTGTTAAATATTATTTTGGCTCACTCTGTGAAAAAATGATTCCTGTGCTGAAAATTGAACCTAAAGCACTAACCGATTCTATAATGGCCGGACTCGGTGCAATGTCAAAAAATGACGGTTCCGCTTTAAACAGAGATGTTTTCTGGAAGTTTGCTTCAAAGGTAAGCGGAGTTGACCTTATGAAATACGAGGATATGTTCAACGATTACTACAACAATGAATTTGTTGCCGCAAAAGCCGCAACCTCTGTCAATCCTTATGCTAAAAAATGCGTTGATTTTGCAAAGACAAACGGCTACAGAATTTTTGCCGCAACCAACCCGATTTTTCCAAAGCCCGCTACCTATAAAAGGCTTGAATGGGCAGGAGTAAATCCTGACGATTTTGAATACATTACCGTTTATGACAACTCAAGCAGTTGTAAGCCTAACCTTTTATACTTCAAGGATTTATGCGAAAAATGCGGTATTGCACCGGAAGAAAGCCTTATGGTTGGCAACGATGTTGACGAAGATTTATGCTCAGCTGAGCTTGGCTTTGATACATATTTAATCACAGACTGCATTATAAACCGCAGTGGCAAAGACTATTCAGCTTTTAAAAACGGTACTTTTGAAGATTTTTACAACTATTTGCTCACAATCAACAAATAATTTTACGGAGATAATAATATGGGATTTTTAGATTCACTTTTTAAATCAGCTGTCAACAAAACCGTAAATGAGGTAGTCGGCAAAGCTGCTGACCAGGCAATGAACACCATTGGCAGTCAGATTAATAATCAGCCTGCCACACCTGCTAAGCCACAGAGCTACACAATTATGCGACCAGCACTTACAGGAAGCTATCACGAAGACGATACTTTCATTGATTTTGACGAAAATGTAGCTGTCGATGACGGTTTATTAATATATACATATGAGCTTGCTGACGGGCTTTTGGAATACGATACATGTGCATCTGAAATTCCATCATGTTTCGCTGTAATATATGCAGAAGATGAAGAAGAACAGTTAGATGATTACGATGATGCTATTTATAAAGTGCCGATGATATACTTTGAAGAATATTGCTGCTTTAATAAAGATATAAAAGAATTTAAAAATTTTGTACATAAAAAGGTAATCGGTCATCAGATTATTGAAGACAGATTTGAGTATGACGACCCTAATTCTCATATAATTGCCTACAGATTTTATGTTTCACAAGCAAATAAAGAATCTGATATTGCACATATGCTTACACTTTCATACAATGATAAAATGGATAAAAAGCTTGTTAATCACGCAATTAATGCTTTTGAACTGATTGCAAGCACACTTGCAAAGAAATAATTTTTTTGGCAACACAATAGTACAAATTTTTCACTCCATAGCTATTATTATATAGTTATGGAGTTTTTATTTGCCTGCAAATGGCAAAATAGCGAGCTGAATTTTCAGTAAAAAGGATGTTTAAAATGCTCAAAACAAAATTTGAAAACAATGTGCTGACAGCGTTCATTGAGGGCGAGCTTGACCACGACTCAGCCGCAAGAATACGCACAAAGCTTGACGGAATCTGCGAATCACTCAAGCCAAAGCTTTTAAGCCTTGACTTTTCGGGAGTATCGTTTATGGATAGCTCCGGAATAGGTCTGGTACTTGGAAGATACCGTCAAATGAAATTAATCGGCGGTACTGTGAGGGTGGTTAATATACCCGAAAATATGTACAGGCTCTTTGCTCTTTCCGGGCTTGAAGGATTGGGGGTGCTGAGATGAATTTAATAAACGAAATGAGCCTTAGCTTTCCGTCAAAGAGCAGTAACGAGGCTTTTGCAAGAAGTGCGGTTTCCGCCTTTATCATCGGTCTTGATCCAACCGTTGCCGAGCTTTCAGACATAAAAACTGCTGTGTCCGAGGCTGTTACAAACTGCATTGTACATGGCTACCGCAGAGAAAGCGGAACAGTTTACATAAACGGAAAAATATATGAGAACAACAAGGTTGTCATAAAAATTCGTGATAAAGGCTGTGGCATTGCAGATATTGAAAAGGCAATGGAGCCGCTCTTCACAACTGCACCCGAAGAAGACAGAGCCGGTCTTGGCTTTGCGGTAATGCAAAGCTTTTGCGACAAAGTAAAGGTAAAATCCACAGTCGGCAAAGGCACTACAGTTACTCTTGAAAAGGTGATTTCATCGGGCAGATTTCTTGCACGGGGTCGTTAGGCAGAATGTCGGAAGGTCGTGATGATTTTATTGGGGATAAAAATTCATTGGCACAAAAGCATATGGGACTTGTTCACTCCTGCTGCAAGCATTTTGCAGGCAAGGGTGTAGAGTACGAGGAACTGTTTTCGGCAGGCTGTCTTGGTCTTGCAAAGGCTGTTGAGCGTTTTGACGAAAGCCGAGGGCTAAAATTCTCTACCTATGCCGTACCGGTTATATTGGGAGAAATAAAGCACATATTTCGTGACGGCGGTTCTGTACGGGTTAGTCGCACCCTTAAAGAGCTTTCAATGAAAATTTGCAGACTTAACACCGAGCACGGGCAAAAATTCGGCAGAGAAATGAGCGTAAGTGAGCTTTCTCACGCATTAAATGTAAGTGAAGATAAAATTTGCGAGGCACTTTCTGCAAGCCGTTCCCCACTCTCCCTAAATGCAGACTATGACGATGACGTAAACTCCCGAATAGACATACCTGTAAGCGACTCACAAGAGGAAATTACCGAAAGGCTGAGCCTTAACGAAGCAATCGCCGAACTTGATGAGCGTGACAGACAGATTATACATCTACGCTATTTTCAGAATAAAACCCAATCACAAACCGCTGACCGGCTTGCAATGACGCAGGTGCAGGTCAGCCGCAGAGAACATAAAATTCTTGCCATAATACGAGAAAAAATGAGCGTGTAACTCTGTAACCTGTCTTGTAAATTGTAAAAATCCCGATAAGGCGAATTCTGCCTTGTCGGGATTTTATAAAGTTTATTCAATGTAATTATTTAATTTTCTTTCCTTTGAATATATTATTTCTCCGTATATTGCAGGAACTATCGCACTTATCAATACTATAATAATCGATATAAAGAACAGCACACTGCTAACATTTGTTATAAATAATGAAATTATACCTAATATTATTACGATAATACCACAAATCACTCCAAGATATGCTGCAAAGCGGTGTACTTTTTTCCATGCAGATTTACTGCTTAATGTTGCGTTTGTTCTTATACCCAGCAAAGAATTTTGCTTTATTTTAGGCATTAAATTGAATAAATAAACAAACATACAACCCATAAAAATACAGCTTAACGGTAAAAACAGATTATCTATATTTACTTTATTTTGCAATATCAATGCAATTAGCATCCAAAAAAATAAAAATAAAAAAGCAAAAATCGATACTATACATCTTATGGCATATTTTTTGTACGAATTATAGTTTTCATCATTTTCTTTAACCTTTGCATAAATTGCATATATAACTGAAAACAATACAAGAATACTCGGGATAAATAAAAGCAACCATTTTGATGAATAGGCATCTGCAATCCCATTAACATTATAATGTGAAGGTAATTCTTCATTTGGATTAATAGCAATAAAAATAGCTGTTACAACAATGTTAATTAATGATACAACTAATAAAATATATTTTTTCATATTATTTATCCTCTCTGCCTGTTAAATCGGACAACATTTTTAACATATCTTCCAATACACTTGTTTTTAGCGAATAAATTACATTTTGACCTATTTTTTCTGAATCTACAAGATCAGCTTGCTTTAAAATGTTAAGATGATTACTTATTGATGGTTTTGTCATATTAAATTCTGCGGCAATTTCTCCGGCATTTAAACTATTCTTTTTTAAAAGTTTAAGTATTTTTCGTCTTGTAGGGTCAGCCAAAGCTTTCCATACATCTCCCATAAAAGTCACCCCTTTGCGATATTAGTTAATTAGATAATTAACTAATTAACTAATATAATTATATTTTTTAATTAGTATTTTGTCAATAGATATTTATAATGGTTCTGTTTTAAATGTTGGGGGAACATTGGTAAATTATGGTTTATGTATTATCGCCAGTTCGCCAGTTTTTTCTACTAAAAACATTTTGAAAAATAAAAATAAAAAAATAATTTTTTATATTAATACTATGATATATGATTTAAAGATATATAATTTATGTTTTTATTTTTTCTTTTTTTATTTTATTAGTAGTTTGCCGAAAAAAACAGACGAACCGGCGAAAATGATGCCTTTAAAGAATTAAAAAAGCTATGACTACCAAATAAAGGGTGTTCGTATGTTAATTATATTTGGCACTGTTTT
>NZ_JBGVJL010000037.1:0-11370 GCF_045129435.1 Ruminococcus sp.
AGTTACATTCCACTTTGTTGATAAAGAGAGTGGAAAAGATTTAACAGATTTTTACTCAATCAAGAACAGAACAGGCGTTGAGTATTATACACCTGAAATTCCGGGTATTGAGAACTACAGACTTGTGCTTGATGAGTTACCTGATAACGCATCGGGTGTACTTCCCGACAAGGATTTTGATGTAACATTTAAGTATGAAAAAATTGCTGACGATGACAAAACAAAGGACGAGTGCCGAGTAAATGTAATCTATATGGACGGCAGCGGTAAGGTTGTGGAAAAAACAACTCTTACAGGCAATGAGGGAGAGGAATACAATGGCTCCGAAAAAGAGTTCGAGGATATGACTCTCAGATTTGTTCCTAAGAATGCTAACGGCACTTTTACAAAGACTGAAATTAATGTTATTTATTCATATTCAAATGACGCAGACCCGCTCAAGTCTGTAATGGTTGTTGTTTACATTGCCGCAGGACTTATTCTTGCAGGCTGTGTGGCAAGCACAATTTACTCAACAAATAAAAGAAAAAAGGCATTTGCCGAGTCTATGGATATAGACGAATAATTTTTGGTAGTTAATCCCACAAGGGATAGATTATAAAAATCACAAGGAGGAAATAAATCTATGAGAACTACAAAGAAATTTGTTTCTATTGTTCTTGCACTTTGTATGCTCGGTTCTACAGCAGCGGTAACAGCTATGGCAGCTACCACTGATGATGAAGCAGTTTCGGGCGGCTCTGTTGCAGCGGATACTACCGCTACAAAAGCACTTGAAGAGCTTGACGCAAAGTATAGATACAATGGAGATGACCTTGGTGCTACTTATACCAAAGAAGCAACCACTTTCAAGGTTTGGTCACCTACAGCAACTGACATTAAGGTAAATATTTTTACAACAGGTTCAGACAGTGAAGAGGGAGCAACTAAAATAGGCTCTTTCCAGCTTGAAAAAGATGACGCTACAGGCATTTGGGAGATTAAGCTTGTTGGCGACTGGAAAAATCTCTACTACACTTACACAATCACAGTAGTTAACCCTACAACAGGCAAAACTACTACAAGCGAAACACAGGATGTTTACTCAAAGGCAGTAGGCGTAAACGGTAACCGTTCAATGGTTGTTGACCTCGACTCTACAGACCCTGAGGGTTGGGAAAAAGATAACCATGTATTCCAGAATGAGGTTACAGACAGCACAGTTTATGAGCTTCATATCAAGGACTTCTCTTACGACCCTGCATCAGGTGTTTCAGAGGCTAACCGTGGTAAGTACCTTGCTTTCACAGAAGAGGGCACTACTCTCAACGGAGAAGGCAACATTTCTACATGTATTGACTACCTTAAGGATCTTGGTGTTAATACAGTACAGCTTAACCCATTCTATGACTATGCTTCTGTAAATGAAGCTGGCAGCGATGAGCAGTTCAACTGGGGTTATGACCCACAGAACTACAATGTTCCGGAAGGCTCTTATTCTTCAAACCCATATGACGGTAATGTAAGAATTACAGAGTGTAAGGAAATGATTCAGGCACTCCATGACGCAGGCATCAGCGTTGTAATGGATGTTGTTTATAACCACACATATTCAACAGATTCTTGCTTCCAGAAGACTGTTCCTAACTATTACTACAGACTTAACAGATCAGGTACATTCTCAAACGGCTCAGGTTGCGGCAATGAGTGTGCAACTGAGCGTGCAATGTACAGAAACTATGTAATTCAGTCTTGCCTTTACTGGGTAAATGAGTACCATGTTGACGGCTTCCGTTTTGACCTTATGGGTATTATGGATGTTGAAGCTATGAACCAGATCAGAGATGCTCTCGATCAGGTTGATACAAAGGTTACAATGTGGGGTGAAGGCTGGAACGGCGGCGACTCTTACCACCCAACAAATACTTGTGACGGTACAAAGTTTATGCCGGCTGTTCAGTCAAACGCAGGCTCACTCAGCGAGAGAATCGGTATCTTCAATGACTCTGTTCGTGACGCTATCAAGGGCGGTGCTATGAGCATTGCAAACACAGGTTTTGTTCAGGGCTCAAAGGGTGCTGCTAAGGGTATTGCTTACGGCTTGTTCGCTAACTCAAACGGTAACTACAAGTGGAAGGCTAAAGCTCCTTCACAGTCAGTTACATACGCTGACTGCCACGACAACGCTGCTCTTTATGATCAGCTCGTTGCTTCTACAGTTTCAGGCGACTACGGCAACCGTTACGAAGACCTCGTTAAGATGAACAAAATGGCAGGTGCTATTGTAAATACTTCACAGGGTATTTCATTTATGCTTGCAGGTCAGGAAATGGCTCGTACAAAGTACGGAGATACAAACAGCTACAAGTCATCACCGGAGATCAACAAGATTAACTGGAACAACATTGTAGAGTATCAGGATCTCGTATCTTACTATAAGGGCCTTTTTGAAATCAGAAAGAACTTCACACCATTCACAGCAATGGATACAAATTATGCTGCAAACTATACACTCAATCAGGCAATGGGTAGTGCATTCTCTAATCAGGTTGCATTTACAGTAAAGAACGACCAGGCTGACGAGTGGCAGACAATGGCAGTTATCCACAACTCTCAGAAAGAAGCTAAGGAAGTAAAGCTTAAAGATGAGAGCTGCACAGAGTGGGTAATTATTGCTAACGGCGAAACAGCAGGCCTTAAGAACCTCGGTGAGGTATCAGGCTCAACATTCACAGTTCCTGCATTGACAACAATTATCGCTGTTGACAAGGCAAGCTTTGATAAGCTCGCACTTGATGACGGTATGGGTCAGGTTACTGTAAAGTATGTTCACGAAAAGACAGGTAAAAACCTTGTAGATCCTGAGGTTATTCAGGGTACAATCGGCACAGGCTACACAACAGCCGGCAACACAAGCATTGCTAATACATATGTATTGAGCAAGGTTGAGGGTCCTGCTACAGGCACATACTCTTCAACTCCTGCTGAGGTTACATACTACTATGCTGACTATGTTCCACAGTCATTCCTTGATGCTGACCTTACAAATGACGGCGTTGTTGATGTTCGTGATGTAACAAAGATGCAGGAAATCATCTCTGATCCTGATGATTACGATGCAGAGTTAGTTGCAAAAGTAGATGTAAACTACGATACTCGTAAAGATGTAAACGATGTTACAGCACTTCAGGTTTACCTTTCAGGTGACCCTGTATCAGCAGGCAGCGTTACAGTAAACCACTACTACACAGCTGAGGACGGCACACTCAAGAAGCTTACTCCTTCAACTGTAATTTCAGGCAGAGCAGGCGATGACTACACAACAGAGAACTACCGCACAATCGGTTACTCAGTAGATACAACAAGAATGCCTACAAATGCTGTTGGTCACATTCCATTTGGTGTAGATGTAAGCATTGACTACTACTATGTAGCATCAAGCATGGATGTTAAGCTTCATGTTAAGCACAATGGCTCTTTGACTTGGGACCCAACACTCTGGCTTTGGGGTTCAGACACAAACGGTGTTGATGCAGACAACTACACAACATCAGGCACATGGCCTGGTGATACTCTTACAGAAAAAGACGAAAACGGCTGGTATGTTAAGGACTTCACATGCACAAAGGCTGGTTCTTTCAATGTAATTGTTTCTGACACAGGTACAAACCAGACAATCGACTATAAGGGCTTTATTGATAACGAGCTTTGGATTGTAATTGATGATGCTAAAGTTATGGGTGGCACATATCTTACATTCTATACAGAGAATCCAGATACAAACCCAGACGCACCAATCGCAGTTCCAATTAGCTAAGCTAATAGTTAAATAATTCAAGCCGACCTCGAAAGGGGTCGGCTTTTGCTATGTATGTGAAGTTAGTTTTTAAATAAAAAATAAAGAATTAGAGATATAACTGTTAGTAATTATTAATTTAAAATATTTTATATTTGTTATCTTTACGCTAAAATTTCCTAGCCATTTTCAAAGAATTATAAGTTTTAAAAATTATTTTTTACAAATTAATATTTTACGCTGAGTTTAAACTATAAGAAATATAACAAAATATTGTAATACTCATTTTGTGAAAAATAACGAATATTGCGAGCGTTATTTATATATTCGGACTTTTTAATTAAATAAATCACGACATCTATCATTATTTAAAATAATGCTGCAAATAGTTTGAAGAGTAGGTGCTGATTGTGTATTATACCTATAATAGGTTAAAATATCAGTGTTTAATTCTTCAATAAAAATATTTCCCTCATAATTGGGTTCTATCTTATTTTTAATTTCATAATAATTATTACTGCCAAAAAGAGTTTGAATATCAGGGTTGATAAAATCTAACACTGTAATAGTAAGCATTTCAAAGTATACGTTAATAGGATTAATACCACTACCAATATAATATGTATTATTTTCAACAACGTGTAGAAGTGGTTCGCTTTGTATTTTATTCAAAGATGTTTTATACGAAAATTCTCTTACATTAAAAATTTCTTCATAAATCTCTCTTGTTATGTTATAGGCGATACCTTCTTTTCCTAATCGCTCATTCAAGTCCTTATATCTAAAGTCACTTGTTTGTTGAAATGTACTTCCTGGTACTGCGTTTATTAAGCCTTGACTTTCTGCGACACCATTTCCTCTTTGATGTATCAAAATATAATTTGATATTTTATCATCTTTCCTTACATTTTTTAGTACTAACAATGTAACAATTCCTATTGTTGAAAATCTATTAGAAAAATCATATATAGAATTATTATTCCTTATTATTAATTTATTTTTATTTTTATAACTTAATGCAAGTTCAAGGCCATATGGAAAGCAAGAATTAATAAAATCAAAATAAAAACCTTCTTTAATTGTTATTTTGATAGTATTGTCATCAATATCAATATTGCTTAAACCATAACAAGGTAAATTGTAAATATGAGAATTTTGATATATTAGTAGATTATCAGATAGAGAAAGATCATTATTAGGCAAAATATTGTATTTTTTAAAAGTTTTTTTGATAATTGAATAATCTGAATTGTTTTGCTTGGTATCTGCGATAAGTGATATTTTGCTAATTGGAATAGGATTTTTATCTAAACACATCCAATCATTTTTATAAAATAATAGATTTTCATTGCTTTTATTTATGCTAAATTCTATATCATTAAGATATTGTCTTAATTGATATTGATTTTGAGAAAAAATTGAGTATATAGAAGAAAATTTTTCTTTTCTGTTTTCTTCTTCACTTTCTCTATATTCAACTATTGCTATGATTGTTGCAGAAATTGCAAGTATTATATTAAAAATATCAACAAATTTACTCCAAATTTCAGAGGGCAATAAAATTGAAATTACGAATAAAAAAATGATTATAATCGGTATTAGTATTAAATACTTTTTGTTATTCATGTTATTACCTCTAATTTAATTTAATTTTAACATATTATAACATAAAAATATATAAAGATATAGTGGTTTTAAATTTATTTTACATTTATAAAATATACTAAATGTTTTATTATTTATGGTAAACGAATTTATAAACTTATATGTTTTGCAAAAGCAAATGCACAACGATTAAAAACCGTTGTGCATTTAGATAATGGAAGATTTAATTATTATACATTAAAGATTTGTGTAACCCATAAGGCTTAAATCAACCTCTTTGGCTACATCTCTGCCTTCACGAATTGCCCATACAACAAGTGACTGTCCTCTGTGCATATCGCCGGCTGTGAATACATTCTTTACATTGGTTGCGTGTGAACCTTCGGTTGTTGCCACATTTGTTCTTGCGTTTACTTCAACGCCGAAAGCCTTAGTAACATAGCTTTCTGAGCCTAAGAATCCGGCTGCAATGAGTACAAGCTCTACATCAACTTTGTACTCAGAACCTTCGACCTCTTTCATCATAAGTCTGCCTGTCTTTTCGTCCTTTTCAGGCTTTAACTTAACAAGAACTGCACCCTTGAGGTTGCCCTTATCATCAGCAAGAAATTCTTTGACTGTGGTCTGATATACTCTTGGATCATGACCGAATACCTCAATAGCTTCTTCCTGACCGTAGTCTGTTTTGCAGACTCTCGGCCACTGTGGCCATGGGTTGTCAGCTGTACGCTGATCAGGTAATTTTGGCATCATCTCAAGCTGAATAACTGACTTTGCACCGTGGCGGATACTTGTACCGACACAGTCATTACCTGTATCACCGCCGCCGATAACCATTACATTTTTGCCTTTTGCTGAAATGTATGTGCCGTCCTTTAAGCCATTGTCAAGCAATGCCTTTGTAGTTGACTTGAGAAAATCTACTGCAAAGTAAATGCCCTTTGCCTCTCTGCCTTTTGCCTTAATATCTCTTGGATTAGAAGCACCGCAGCAGAGAATAACTCTGTCATATTCTTCAAGAAGCTTTTTAGCTTTAACATCTTTGCCGACATTAACGCCTGTTTTAAACTCAACGCCCTCTTCTTTCATAATAGAAATCTTGCGGTCAATAACCTCTTTTTCAAGCTTCATATTACGAATACCGTACATAAGCAAGCCGCCTACACGGTCAGAACGCTCGAATACTGTTACCGAATGACCTCTCTGGTTGAGCTGGTCAGCGGCAGCAAGTCCGGAAGGACCTGAGCCGATGATTGCAATTTTTTTACCTGTTCTTACCTTTGGTGGATTTGCCTCAGCAAGCCCCTGTTCGTAGGCATTTTCGATAATGCCGTACTCGTTTGCTCTTACAGTTACTGCGTCACCGTTAGCACCACAAGTGCAAGCCTTTTCACAAAGGGCAGGGCAGACACGAGAGGTAAACTCAGGGAAGTTGTTTGTGATTTTAAGTCTGTTATATGCTTGTTCCCAACAACCCTTAAAAATAAGGTCGTTCCACTCAGGAATAAGGTTGTTAAGAGGACATCCTGAGAATGCGTTGCCAATCTGCATACCTGCCTGACAGAACGGAACACCACATTCCATACATCTTGCACCCTGTTTTTCCTGATCTTTTTTGCTTAAAGGTGTGTGAAATTCGTTATAGTTTTGTATTCTTTCCTTAACTGAAAATGCCTCGGCATCTTCACGATTGTAATCCATAAAACCTGTTGGCTTTCCCATTATTGTGTGCCCTCCTTACTTGTTGTTGATTATCTGATAGAATGCTTCAATCTGAGCCTGGTCGCTGCTGAGGCCCTTTTCTTCCATAGAAGCGATTGCAGCCATCATTTCTTTGTAATCGTGAGGAACAATTTTCTTGAACTTTGGAAGATATTCATCAAAGTTATCAAGAATTTCTTTACCCTTAGCAGAACCTGTAGCCTCTGTGTGCTGCTCAATAAGGGATTTAAGCTCGATAATATCGTACTTTTCCTTTACCTCGGAGAAGAGTACCATTTCCTTGTTAAGCTTTGTGTAAAGATCTCTGTCCTCGTCAAGCACATAGGCAACACCGCCTGACATACCTGCGGCGAAGTTTTTACCTGTTTTACCGATAACTACAACTCTGCCGCCTGTCATATATTCGCAGCCATGGTCGCCGACACCCTCAACAACTGCTACAGCACCGGAGTTTCTTACGCAGAAACGCTCACCTGCAACACCGTTGATAAATGCCTTACCGCTTGTAGCACCATAGAATGCAACATTACCGATGATGATGTTATCCTCAGCCTTAAATGTAGAGCCCTTTGGAGGATATACTACAAGCTTACCGCCTGATAAGCCCTTGCCGAAGTAGTCATTGCTGTCGCCGACAAGTTCAAGTGTAAGTCCCTTAGGAATAAATGCACCAAAGCTTTGTCCACCTGAACCTTTACAAATGATTTTGAATGTATCGTCCTCAAGCTTATCATCAAATGTTTTTGTAATTTCTGAACCGAGAATTGTACCGAATGAACGGTCTGTGTTCTTAACATCAACAGTAATTGTCTTGCTCTTGCCGTTTGAAAGGGAAGACTTAAATTCCTTTAAGAGTACCTTTTCGTCAAGTGTTGACTCAAGCTTAAAGTCGTAAAGGTTCTTCTTCTTGTATTCAACCTTGTTTGAAACAAAGTCAGAATTAAGAATATTTGAAAGGTCAATTTCAGATGCCTGACCCTCAATGCCGTCTTTTCTCTTGATAAGGTCAATTCTGCCGACAAGTTCATCGATAGTCTTAACACCAAGCTTTGACATATACTCTCTGAGTTCCTGAGCGACAAAACGCATAAAGTTCATTACATATTCAGGTTTACCCATAAATCTTTTTCTGAGCTCAGGGTTCTGAGTAGCTACACCGAATGGGCAGGTGTCAAGGTTACATACTCTCATCATAGCACAACCGAGTGTTACGAGTGGGGCAGTGGCAAAGCCGTATTCCTCAGCACCGAGGATAGCAGCAATGGCAACATCTCTGCCGTTCATAAGCTTACCGTCAGTTTCAATAACAACCTTGTTTCTGAGGTCGTTCATAATAAGTGTCTGATGAGCTTCAGCAAGACCGAGCTCCCATGGAAGACCGGCATTGTAGATTGAGTTTCTCGGAGCAGCACCTGTACCGCCGTCATAGCCTGAGATAAGGATAACACCTGCACCGGCTTTTGCAACACCTGCAGCAACAGTACCTACACCACATTCCGAAACAAGCTTTACAGAAATTCTTGCATCTGTGTTAGCGTTTTTAAGGTCATAGATAAGCTGAGCAAGGTCTTCGATTGAATAAATATCGTGGTGTGGTGGAGGGGAGATGAGCGATACACCCGGAGTTGAATGTCTTGTCTTTGCAATCCAAGGATAAACCTTTTTGCCCGGAAGATGTCCGCCCTCACCGGGTTTAGCACCCTGTGCCATTTTAATCTGAATTTCGTCAGCAGATGTAAGGTACTTTGAGGTTACACCGAATCTGCCTGATGCTACCTGCTTGATTGCAGAGCAACGGTTGTCGGCAGTACCTTTTGTGAGAAGTCTTTCAAGGCTTTCGCCGCCCTCACCTGAGTTTGACTTGCCGTGAAGTCTGTTCATTGCAACAGCAAGTGCTTCGTGAGCCTCCTGAGAGATAGAACCGTATGACATAGCACCTGTCTTAAAGCGTCTTACGATTGAATCAACGCTTTCTACCTCGTCAATCGGAACAGGAGTTTCAGCATAATTGAAGTCAAAGAGTCCTCTGATATTTACAGGGTCCATTTCCTCTGAAATCATATGTGAATATTTTTTATAAAGCTCGTAGTCGCCTGTTCTTGTTGACTGCTGGAGCATATAGATTGTCTGTGGGTTATAGAGGTGTTCCTCTTTGCCGCTTCTGAATTTGTGACTGCCTCTTGACTCAAGGTCAGGCTTTGTGCCAAGACCGAGTGGGTCGAATGCAGAGGTGTGAAGTCTGTCAACATTCTTTTCAATATCTTTTAATGTGATACCGCCGATTCTGCTGACTGTGCCTGTGAAGTAGTTATCAATAACTTCCTTGCCGATACCGATAGCCTCAAAAATCTGAGAACCCTGATATGACTGGATTGTTGAAATACCCATTTTAGATGCAATCTTAACAATACCGTGAAGAATTGCGTCATTGTAGTCGCTTACAGCGGCATAGTAATCCTTGTCGAGAAGGTCGTCTGCAATAAGTTCGTGGATTGTTTCCTGAGCAAGGTATGGGTTAATAGCACTTGCACCATAGCCGAGAAGTGTAGCAAAATGATGTACTTCTCTTGGCTCACCGCTTTCAAGAATGATAGCACATGATGTTCTTTTCTTTGTAACAACAAGGTGTTGGTGGATTGCTGAAACCGCAAGAAGTGACGGAATAGCAAGGTGGTTCTCGTCAACGCCTCTGTCTGAGAGAATGATGATGTTTGCACCTTCGCTGAATGCCTTGTCTGTTTCAATGAAAAGTCTGTTGATAGCCTTTTTAAGGCTTGTGTTTTTATAATAAAGAATCGGAATAGTGGCAACCTTAAAGCCGTTGATGTTCATATTCTTGATTTTAAGAATATCAGTAGAAGTAAGGATAGGATTATGAATCTTAATTACCTTACAGTTCTCAGGCTTTTCTTCAAGAATGTTGCCGTCCTCGCCGATGTAGATTGTTGTAGATGTTACAACTTCTTCACGAATTGCGTCAATAGGTGGGTTTGTAACCTGAGCAAATAGCTGCTTGAAGTAGTTAAACAGCGGCTGTGGTTCCTTTGAAAGTACAGCAAGCGGGCTGTCTGTACCCATTGCAGAAATTGGTTCGGTTGCATTTTTAGCCATTGGAAGAATAGAAGTCATTACCTCTTCATATGTATAACCAAAGGCTTTTTGGAGTCGCTGTCTTTCGTCATAGCTGTGTTCCTCAACCTTTACATTAGGAATCTTGAGGTCTTTAAGACGAACAAGGTTGCTGTCAAGCCACTCACCATATGGCTGCTTTGAAGCATAGTACTCTTTAAGCTCGTCATCGTCAATAAGTTTGCCCTGTACAGTATCTACAAGGAGCATTTTGCCCGGACGAAGTCTTTCCTTAGTAACAATCTTAGCAGGGTCAATAGGGAGTGCACCGACCTCAGATGAAAGGATAAGGTTGTTGTCGTCAGTGATGTAGTATCTTGACGGACGAAGACCGTTTCTGTCAAGCACTGCACCCATAATATCGCCGTCAGAGAAGAGGATTGAAGCAGGGCCGTCCCATGGCTCCATCATTGTAGCGTAGTACTGGTAAAAGTCCTTTCTCTTCTGAGAAATTGTGTGGTTTCTGTCCCAAGGCTCAGGAATTGTAATCATAACGGCAAGAGGTAATTCCATACCGCTCATTACCAAAAATTCAAGAGTATTGTCAAGCATTGCTGAGTCTGAACCCTCAGTATTTACAACAGGAATAACCTTGTCAAGGTCGCCCTTTAAATGCTCTGACTTCATGGTTTCCTCACGAGCAAGCATCTTGTCAGCATTGCCTCTGATTGTGTTGATTTCACCGTTGTGAACAATCATTCTGTTTGGATGAGCCCTCTGCCAGCTTGGGTTTGTGTTAGTTGAAAATCTTGAATGAACCATAGCGATTGCTGATTCATAGTCAGGGTCTTGAAGGTCTGTAAAGAATCTTCTTAACTCGCCAACAAGGAACATACCTTTATATACAATAGTTCTGCTTGAGAGAGAAACTACATATGTGTCTTCGTTACTCTGCTCAAAAACTCGTCTTGCAACATAAAGCTTGCGGTCAAAAGGCAAGCCTTTCTTAACGCCCTTAGGACGCTTAATAAAGCATTGCATAATGTGAGGCATACACTCAACGGCTCTTTTGCCGAGTACCTCCGGGTTTGACGGAACATTTCTCCAGCCGAGAATTTCAAGTCCCTCTTTTTCTGCAATAATTTCAAACATCTTTTTAGCCTGATTTCTTGCAAGTTCATTCTGAGGGAAGAAGAACA
>NZ_JBGVJL010000038.1:0-3615 GCF_045129435.1 Ruminococcus sp.
TTTTTCATATCTGCACGAACATTATACCATTGGGTAGGTATTTCACTTTCGTCAAGATAAATTTTATATGGAATATTTGTGTTATCCATTGGCTTTAGCCTCCTAATTTTTATCATTTATCACATTATAACATATTATTTGCCACTTGTCATTACATTTTATAGAAAATATTATTTCATTACATAATAAAAATAATTATTTACGGGCATTTTACAAATAGGAGATAAATACCTTTACAAATTTCTAATAAACTAAGATCGTACTCAAAAGAAGTACGATAATTATTTGAGGAGATTATATTTATGAAAAAGACAAGTACAAAAATCTTATCAGTATTAGCAGCAGGCGTAATTATGGCAGGTGCTTTTGCAGGTTGCGGCGGCAGCTCATCATCAACAGCATCAGACAACGGTTCAAGTAATGCAGGCTCATCAAGCACAGGTGCTTTTGATACAAGCAAAACCCTTTCGGTTATCACAAGAGAGCAGGGTTCAGGTACTCGTGATGCGTTTGTTGAACTTACAGGCGTGCTTGTAAAAGACGGCGATACAAAGAAAGATACAACAAGAACAGATGCAGTTACAGTAAACGGTACAGAGGCAGTTATTACTAATGTAAAGGGCAATGACGCAGCAATCGGTTACATTTCACTCGGTTCACTCAACGACAGCGTAAAGGCACTCAAGATTGAAGATGTTGACGCAACAGCAGAGAATGTAAAGTCAGGCGATTACAAAATCAGCCGTCCGTTCAACATTGCTTACAAGGGCGACCTTGACGGTCTTGCTAAGGACTTTGTTGATTACATTTTAAGCTCAGACGGTCAGGCAGTAATTTCTAACGAAGGTTATGTTCCTGTATCTGAAAATGCAGCTTATGCAGGCACAAAACCGGAGGGTAAAATCACAGTAGCAGGTTCAACTTCGGTATCTCCTGTAATGGAAAAGCTTATTGAGGCTTACAAGCAGGTAAACACAAAGGCAGACATTGAGCTTCAGACATCAGACTCATCAGCAGGTATGCAGTCAGCACTTGAGGGTACATGCGACATCGGTATGGCATCAAGAGAGCTTAAAGATACAGAAACAGCTCTTACATCTGTTACAATCGCAAAAGACGGTATTGCAGTAATCGTAAATACAAACAATACTACAGAAAATCTCACAATGGATCAGGTAAAGGCTATCTACACAGGCGAAGCTAAGGTTTGGAGCGATATAACTAAATGAGATTAAGCAATATTAAAGAAAGGGCTATGCAGGGAGTTTTCTTCCTGACAGCCCTTGCCAGCATAGCGGCAGTTGTGCTTATATGTATTTTCCTTTTCTGGAACGGTGTTCCGGCAATGGCAGAAATCGGATTTTTTGATTTTATAGGCGGCACAGAATGGGCACCTACCAATGTACCGGCAAGCTACGGTATCTTTACAATGATTATCGGCAGCATTTATGTAACGGCAGGTGCGGTAGTAATCGGTGTGCCAATCGGAATTTTAACAGCGGTTTTCCTTGCTCGTTTTTGTCCTAAGCCCTTATATAAGGTTATAAAACCCGCAACAGAATTACTCGCAGGTATTCCGTCAATCGTTTACGGCTTTTTCGGACTTATGGTAATTGTACCGTTTATCAGAGAAAACTTCGACTGTGACGGTTCAAGCTTGCTTGCAGCGTCAATAGTGCTCGGCATTATGATTTTGCCTACAATAATCGGTGTATCCGAGTCTGCAATTCGTGCAGTACCTGAAAATTACTACGAGGGTGCACTTGCACTCGGTGCAACAAGAGAGAGAAGCGTGTTTAAAACAATGCTTCCTGCCGCAAAGTCAGGTATTCTTGCCGGTGTTGTGCTTGGCATAGGCAGAGCTATCGGCGAAACTATGGCGGTTATTTTGATTGCAGGCAACCAGGTACAGATTCCAACATCACTTACAGACGGTGTAAGAACACTTACCGCAAATATTGTGCTTGAAATGGGTTATTCCACAGGACTTCACAGACAGGCACTTATAGCTACAGGTGTGGTATTATTTGTATTTATTCTTATTATCACACTTTCGATGCAGGCAATAAAGAGCAGGAGTGAAAAGAATGGCTGATAATAACGAAATTAAGGCAATCAATAAAACAGGATTTGCCCAAAGATTAAGAGAGTACAAAAGAAAGCCGCTTTCACTTGTATTGCTTATTCTTGTAGTGGTTGCAGCTGCATTTTCGGTACTTGCTCTGGTATTTTTAATAGTATATATCCTTGTAATGGGTGTGCCACACATCACTCCGGATCTTTTTGCCTGGGAATACAACAGCGACAATGTTTCTTGTATGCCGGCAATCATCAATACTATTGTAGTAACCTTGCTTACACTTGTAATTGCAGTTCCTTTTGGTGTGGGTGCGGCAATTTATCTTGCGGAATATGCAAAACGAGGAAATAAATTCGTTAAGCTTATCAGAACAATGGCAGAAACCCTTTCGGGTATTCCGTCAATCGTTTACGGTTTGTTCGGTATGCTTTTCTTTGTAACCACACTTCAATGGCGACTTTCATTGCTTGCAGGTTCGTTTACACTTGCAATTATGGTATTACCAACAATTATGAGAACAACAGAGGAAGCATTGCTTTCTGTTCCTGATTCATACAGAGAAGGCAGCTACGGACTCGGTGCAGGAAAGCTGAGAACTATTATAAAGGTAATTTTACCGAGTGCTATGCCCGGTATTCTTGCAGGTATAATTCTTGCAGTCGGCAGAATTGTCGGAGAAACGGCAGCACTTTTATATACATCAGGTTCAGCATCCGGACTTGCAAACGGACTTATGTCGTCGGGCAGAACCCTTGCAATCCATATGTATGTGCTTGCAAATGAGGGCTTGCATACAGATCAGGCGTGGGCAACGGCAGTTGTATTGCTTGTGCTTGTACTTTTAATTAATACACTTTCGGCTTTCATAGCCAAAAGACTTACAAGTAAAAATAAGTAAGAGTGGAAGGAAAATAAATGGATAAGTTTACAATTAAGGATATGAACCTGTATTACGGCAAATTTCATGCATTAAAGTCCGTAAACTTTAATATGGAAGCAAACCGCATTACAGCATTTATCGGCCCGTCAGGCTGTGGTAAATCTACCCTTTTAAAGTCACTTAACAGAATGAATGATTTGGTTGAGGGATGTAAGATTACAGGTGATATTCGTCTTGATAACGAGGATATCTACGGCAAAAATATGGATGTAAATGTTCTCAGAAAAAGAGTTGGTATGGTGTTTCAGAAAGCAAACCCGTTCCCAATGAGCATATATGA
Source organism: Ruminococcus sp. (assembly GCF_045129435.1). Classification (GTDB taxonomy): domain Bacteria; phylum Bacillota; class Clostridia; order Oscillospirales; family Acutalibacteraceae; genus Ruminococcoides. The sequence goes on from NZ_JBGVJL010000038.1 coordinate 3,301, forward strand.
CAATATTGCCTTTGGCCCGAGAACACACGGCATCAGAAGCAGAAGAGAGCTTGATGAAATTGTTGAGCAATCTTTAAGAGATGCGGCAATTTGGGACGAACTCAAGGACAGACTCAAAAAGAGTGCCCTTGGACTTTCGGGCGGTCAGCAGCAGCGACTTTGTATTGCCAGAGCACTTGCAGTAAAGCCTGAGGTATTACTTATGGACGAGGCAACATCTGCTCTTGACCCTATTTCTACAGGTAAAATTGAAGAGCTTTGTATGAAATTAAAGGATAAATACACCATTATTATGGTTACACATAATATGCAGCA
>NZ_JBGVJL010000039.1:0-8754 GCF_045129435.1 Ruminococcus sp.
ATGCTGAAATTGCACTGGCATTGTGGGAAGATGATGAAAAAATAAAAAATGTGGCGACTATTATTTCGTCACTCAGAAGAACACTAAAGGAATACCACATCAGTGATGTTCTGATTCGTTCACGAAACCGCACCTCAATAGATACAAACAAAATCTCCTGCGATGTGTATGATTTTTACAACGGTGATTTAACCGCTATGAATTTGTATCAGGGAGAATATATGGCAAATTACAGTTGGGCAGAAATAACAAACGCATATTTACAAGCTCAAACATAATTTTTAAAAACAATTATTGTTTTGTTGGTGTTTTGTCAGGCTTTTGTGATATAATATTATATCTTAATTATTAAAATAAGTTGGTATGCAATGAAAACTAATAGTATTTTTAAAAGCCTTGGCATAATTGTCTGCATTTTTACGCTTGCCTTTTTAGTTGTCGGCTGCGGATGCAGTAAAAGTGATGAGCCAAAGGCAACTCAAGGCACTTCCGCATCTGCCTCAACAGCCGAGCCGACTCAGACAGAAGCTGTTGACAGCACATCAAATGAGGCGGAAATCAATTATTTTGATCTTGAATAATATGAGGTGGAACAAATGAAAAAATTTATTTCTATTTTAAGCGTTATTGCAGTTTTAAGCATTTCGCTTGTCGCTGTTTTTTCAGTATCGGCCGGTGTGGCAAAATATAATCTTGGCGATGTAAACCGAGATGAAAACATTGATATTTCAGACGCAACACTTGTTCAGTCTTACATAGCTGACATTGATATTCTTGACAATGAGCAGTCAAAGCTTGCCGATGTAAATCGTGATGAAATTATTTCTATCAATGATGTTACATATATTCAATCATATATTTCAGGCTTTATTGATGAATTTCCTGATGAATCTCCAACAGAACCTTCAACCGAGCCTACCACACTTTCAGTTGACTCAGAAGGCTACTACAACATTGTAGTTAAGCCTTGATTATAAAAAACTTAACATAATATTAACGCCTTTATAGCCTTTTCGTTGTAAAGGCGTTTTTAGCAGGTAATTATGAGTATATATAAAATTGCAGATTTATTTATAAATATCCAATGTAAAAGTGAATACGCTAAAAATCTGCTGAAAAATTATTTATCAGACGCAAAAAAATTTGATTTTTCACTTGAAATAACCGCCGAGGATATAAAAAAAGAGAAAAACACAGTTGCCGGCTACTCAGACGGAATGTATGAGGCAACGGCAATTCTTCGCAAGCTGAGCAATATTTTGCTGTTAAATTACAACGGTGCGTTAATTCATTGTGCGGTAATTGCCTACAACGGCAAGGCATACGCTTTTTCTGCACCGTCAGGCACAGGCAAAACCACTCATATTAAGATATGGCAAAAATGCCTTGGTGACAAGGTGAAAATAATCAACGGCGACAAGCCTTTTATAAGATACATAAACGGCAAACCGATTGCCTTTGGCACACCATGGCAGGGCAAGGAAAACCTTGGCAGTAATGCTCACTATCCTCTTGACGGAATTTTCATTCTGAAAAGAGGACTTGCCAACAGCGTAAAAACAGCCAAATCCGACACCGTATTTTCACTTATAAATTCTATAGCCTGCCCTAAAAACCAGCTTGGCAAAATTAAAGCACTTGAATTTTTAGACAGGCTGAGTCACGATGTAAAAATATTTGAGCTGAGCTGTAAGATGGAGGATGATGCCTGCTACACAGCCCTAAAAGCAATAGAAGGTGAAATAAATGAAGATTAAAAACGGTTTTGTACTACGAAAATTTGCCGACAGAATTGTTGCGGTAGCCGATGATGATATGGCAGATTACTGCAATTCTTTTATAAAGATGAACAGCACAGGCGAATTTGTCTGGAATTTACTGCAAAATGATGTTGAATACGACTTTGTCATAAACAGTCTTTGCAATGACGAAGCAACCGCAAGGGCAGATTTTGACGAATTTCTTGCCAAAGTACGAAAAGCAGGACTGCTCGATGAATAAGCCGGAAGATATAATAAAAACTACAGGTTTTTACTCCGCACCCGTACATGGAATGAGTATGTATCCTCTGCTGTATAATCACAGGGATTCGGTGTATATAGTAAAGCCTGAAAATCTAAAAAAATATGATGTGGTTTTGTTCAGACGCAATACAAATCAACTTGTACTGCACAGAATACTTAAACTTAGCACAGACACCGCCGTTATGTGCGGAGATAACGAATACAAAAAAGGAATTATAAAGCGTAAGCAAATTATCGGAAAAATGACTGAATTTTGCAGAAACGGCAAGGTTATAAAAGTCAGCAGTTTCCGCTACAAATTATACACACATTGCTTTTGCTTTTCATTTAAAACCAAGCGTTTGCTGACGCATATTTACGGACACCTTACAAAATGAAAACTATAAACAGCGGTCTTGCCGTATGCAGACTAATCGGAAATTTAATTAACAGTACCCAAAATATTGATATATCAGCACTGCCAAGCGTGGCTGAAATGGCAATGTTTGCCGATAAGCACAACCTGACAACTATGCTCTACCCTGCCCTTAAATACTGTGAATACCCTGAAGATAAGCTTTCACAGCTTGCAAAAAAGGCAGAGCAGATTTCATTTTATCAGATAAAAACCGATGCACTTGCTCAAAAGCTTTCAAAGCAGTTTACCTCGGCTGAAATTCCACATACAATATTAAAAGGTGTGGAATTTCAAAAATACTACCCTTCGGAGCTTATTCGCAAAACAAGTGATATTGATTTTTACATAAATTCCGAATACAAGGAAAAGGCAGAAAATATTATAACCTTGCTCGGCTTTGAATTTGCAAAAAGCGAAGAAAACTCAGTTAATTTCAAAAAAAAGCCTTGCTATTACATTGAATTGCACACAGACTTTACTGCTGAAAATAAAATTTATGCAGATGTTCTTAATGAAATTTTGAGTGACTGCACAACTGAGAACGGCTACAGACAAAGCCTTACCGATACAGCCAATCTTCTATACGCAGTTTTGCACCTTTACAAGCATTTTGTAAACAGCGGTGCGGGAGTAAGAATGTTGCTTGATATTTACTTAATACAAAAAAGCCCCAACATTGATAGCAAAAGAATTAACGAAATAATAAAAAAGCTTGAGCTTGAAAAGTTTTTCTCTGCTGTCAACAGCATTTCAAAATATCTTTTTGACGGGGAAAAAATAAACGATGATTTAAAATCAGCCATCGTTTTTATTTTGAACAGCGGTACTTTCGGAAGTGATGCCTTTTATCATCAAATAAAAGTTTCTGAAATTGAGGGAAGTCATAACAAAAGGGTTTTAAAGCACTTTCTTAATCAATTTGGTTTTTCAAGCGAAAACATAAAGCGAAAATACCCTTTTGCAAAAAAGTATCCGATTACTATTCCCTATTTTCAGATACATAGAGTGGTAAGCGGATTTTTACACAAAAAAGAAACAATTTCAGATGCAAACCTCCGCTACAAAAGCTTTAATAATAAAGACGAAATAAACAAGGTTGCAACTGTTATGCAAGCCATGGGAATAAATAACAAAATAAAATGAGCCAAATGCACTAAAAACATTTGGCTCATTTTTTATTGGTTCTGTTTTAAATGTTGGGGTAATATTGATAAATTATGGTTTAGCAACGGTCAGGAAATTTTCTTTGAATCAATACAGACTTTATACTCGAAAATAAAAATTTGGTCAACCTTTTTCAAAGGTTGTGGGTGTGGGCAAAGCCCACAATACTTTAAACTAACGCAAGGCTTTGATAGCCAAACAGCCTGCTGTTTGGCGGTTTGAACACAACAGCGTGAGCCTTTTACTTGCGATAGCAACAAGAAAAACCATTCATTATATAATGAAAAATTAATTATTTCTTATTAAAAGGCTGTCGCCTGTTTTGTCAAACTTTGCCTCAGCACACAAACAGCGACGCTGTTTGTGTCTTATAAATTGCATGGAAACAACTTTTCTTGGGCGTTGCCCAAACCCACGAGCCTTTAAAAAGGCTCGACCTAAATTTCTTTGTCCGAGCAGAAAGCATAGGCAATTTTAATACTTTTAATTCCCGACCATTACTAAGTTATTGTCGGGAACAAGAAAATTATTAGTTTGCAAACTATCTTCTCGTAATAAAAACCATAATTTACCCCAACTATTGAAAAAGCACCTTTTTATTTAAGCAAATTTTTCACGCAAAAAATCGGAATCAGTAGGTGTTATAAATTAAACCTACCCTTACTCCTCTTCCGGATAGGTCATTCCCCACTCTTTGCGAATATCTGTCATAATTTTCATTACATCTCTTGTAAAGTCAAGGTGCATAAGATTTGTATTGCCTGCCACAGCCTGCTCCATATCTTCCACCTCGTAAAGCAAAGCGTTTTTGGTTTCGCCCTCGCAGATTGTTTCCGTATGTCCGTCATCGGTGTATGTAATAACCGCCTTTTGGCCTCTCGGATATTCAAAAATTTCAACATATCCCTTGTCAAATGCAATCGTGCCACGCTTTGGCTGTTTTGCGTGTAATGATAAAATTACACTTGCCATCTCTTCTTCCTTATTTTTAAGGAGAATACTCGCCTGCTCGTCAACGCCCGTTTCAGCGTATTTCACCTGAGAAAGCACTTCATTCGGGCAAGATGACATAAACCACCTTACAAATGAAAGTGCATACACGCCAATGTCAAGCATTGCACCGCCTGCAAGATTTCTGTTGAAGAATCTGTTTTTCATATTATATTCTTTGTAACTGCCAAAATTCATCTGCAAAAGCCTTAACTCACCCAAAGCACCCGAATTAATTTTTTCGTTAAGAGTCTTGTAGATTGGCATATGGTAAATTGTCATAGCCTCAGCAAGCACAACATTATTTTTATTTGCAAGCTCTATTGCTTCTTCAAGCTCATCTGAATTAAGGGTAATTGACTTTTCACAAAGCACATGCTTTTTAGCGTTAAGTGCCTTTCTTAAATAGGAAATATGTGTGTTGTGCGGTGTAGAAATGTAAATAATATCAACATTTTCGTCTTCAAACAGCTCGTCAATGTTATTATATACCTTTTCAATGCCATACTTTTCGGCAAAGGCTACAGCCTTTTCGTGAGTTCTGTTTGCCACAGAATAAAGCTTTTGTCCACGACTCTGCATTGCATTAGCAAGCTCGTTTGCAATTACACCACAACCAAGAGTTGCCCAATTAAATGTTTTCATCATTACCATCTCCATTTACAGATTGTAATACCTGTGTATTACAGCTTTAGTATAGCATTGCAAAAGGCTGTTGTAAATATAACAAATGCCAATAAATCGTCAATTTTTGCGTTTTTTCCTCTTATGATTGCAGTTTATAACAATATCATTTATAATTATATTATCAAAATGCAGGGGGCTTATTATGAAATTTTTTAAAGATAAGCTAAACCATTTAATGCTTAAAATTTTTAAAGAACAAAATATAAAAAGATTTGAAAAAACACTTGCATGGGATAACCTCGTTTCGCTTGTATCATACAGTAAATTTGCCTTGATTGTTATTCTTGTTTTTATGGCAGGGCGATGTTTGATTTACGGATTTTCAGTTATCAACACTGTTCCGTTTTTGATTGAATGGGCAATTATCATTTTCCTTTTGTTCGGTTCAAAAAAAGTGTTAAAAGTTATTGATAAAAACTCTAAACACATAGTAATGCACGCTCGTTTTTTAACTTCTATCTTTTCTTTTTCTGCTTTTTTATTAACAATGTTTTATGACATTGTGGTAAAACCTACGAATATAAGCGTTATTATGTACATTGCCCTACTTATAATAAGTGCTACGTTCGACAGTTATCCGCACGATTATATATTATTTTATACGGTCTGCTTTGCCACCATAGTATCTTTTGAATTCTTTTTTGTACCGAGAGAAATATTTATTACTGACACTATAAACACGCTATTTGTAATTTTAGGCGGTGCATACATAATTACCCATAGATTAATAGTCAAAATCGACCTTTTAGTAAAGATTGAGGAAGAACAGAATAAAGAATTGCTTGACGCTAAAACCAAGATGATATTAAGTCAAATGCAACCGCATTTTCTGTATAATGTACTGGCTACAATTCGTGTGCTTTACAAAAAGGATCAGGAAAAAGCCGACAATGCTATGGACGATTTTTCGGCTTATTTAAGGGCAAATATTGATAACAGCATCAAGAAAACCTATATTCCGTTTTCACAGGAGCTTGAAAATATAAAACATTATCTAAATCTTGAACGGCTCAGATACGGCGACAAGCTGCAGGTATTCTACAATATACAGGTGTCCTCTTTTTATCTGCCTGTTCTCACGCTTCAGCCTGTTGTGGAGAATGCCGTAAAACATGGTGTTGGCAACAAAAAGGGCGGTGGAAGCATAATAATTTCCACTTTGAATGAAAACGATAGAGTACTTATAAAAATTGAGGATAACGGAGTGGGAATTGACGCCGACTCAATAGACGATATTCCAATAAATAACGATAACAGAGGTCACATCGGACTTATAAGCGTTAAGGAACGCATTGAGGTATTGCTTGGCGGCACAATGCTTTTCAGAAGTCGCAAAAACGAGGGTACAACCGTAATTATAGATGTACCCAAATATGTGAGCGAGGAAAGCATCAATAAATTTGTTGGTTCTCATCTTTAATGACAAAATAATAACTATTATTTTTAATTTATACATATTTTTCTTGCTTTTATCTGTTTTTTCTACATTTTATAAATTATTTTGTTGTTGTTTTGTTGGTGTTTGTGTGATATTATATTATCTGTATTTAATAAAGATTTATAAGGAGCTTAGTTTGTAATGAAATTAGCTTACGAAAAAATTGAAATAGAAATTCAGGAAATAGAAAATGAAGATGTCATCACAACTTCAACACCTGTAGGTCCTCAGGAAGACCAAGTAAGAGAAAATATTCATTTTGATTTTTGGGATCTTGAATAATAAATCCACTAAAATAATTTAACCTAAAAGCACCGCTCAGGAACTTACTGAGCGGTGCTTTACTGTTACCTTACATTTTTTGCTCTATGTCAAAAGTTGGGGTGAATTATTGTTTAGCAGAAAGTTTCGGATAAATAACAAAAAATTTAGGTCGAGCCTTTTTAAAGGCTCGTGGGTTTGGGCAACGCCAAAGAATAGTTGTGTTTATTGCAAATTTTCAGGCACAAACAGCAACGCTGTTTGTGTGATAGAGCAAAGTTTGACAAAACAGGCGACAGCCTTTTAAAAGAAATACTTCATTAATAAATAATAAAGAAGAATGGCTTTTTGTGTTGCTATCGCAATTATAAGGCTTTCGCTGTTGTGTTTAAGCCTCCAAACAGCAAGCTGTTTGGCTATCAAAACCTTGCGTTAGCTTAAAATATTGTGGGCGTTGCCCACACCCACAACCTTTGAAAAAGGTTGACCAAATTTTTATGTCCGAGTATAAAGTCTGCAATAAGTCAAGCAAAAATTTCCCGACCGTTACAAACCATAATTTGTCAAAGTTATCCCAACATTTAAATCAGAACCCATTTTATTTTTTACTCCAGCTTTGCATAGCCTGTTTTAACTTTAAATCAATATCAATCCTTGTTTTTTGACATTCGTCAGCATATTCTTTAACTGATTTAAAAATAAACTTCATAATAATCTTAGAAAAGCCCGGCACAAGTGCTTTTATCAATGTTTCAGGAAATACAAAATGTGTGCCGTATTCATATACAATAGCTTCATAATCGCATTTATGTGGCGTACTTTTAAGTCTTTCGTCCATTCGCCTTATATATTTGCCTGTATCCCACAAGGTATCGTCATCTGCACCGATTAAAAATAATTTACCGTAAATATTCTCAACCTTTATGGTTTCTTTCTCTGTAATCGGATATGCCTTTTCCGAATCGTCAAAAAGCTTTCTTGAACACAAGAAATTGCCTGAACCCTTGGTTTCCTTTTCAATAACTTTCCAATAATCCGGATGCTTATACGCAAAAGGCACATAAGCAAGCGGTTTACCTTGCCACGAAACCGTAGATTCACGCTCAACAGGCCATTCCTTGCAGCCGTCCTTGTTGCCCTGCATAAATCCCTGCCATATAAAATCACTTGGAGTCATAGCAATAGTAAGAGTAATGTCTGAAAAATAAGACGCCGCCACAAGGGCAAGCATACCCGTAGTTGACGCACCCACAATGCCGATTTTTGTATTTCCATATTTTTTTAACACCATTATAGCCTTTTCAATTCGCTCTAAAGGGTAATTATGGTGCCCGTAGTCTTTCTTTGCAGGTGACATAGTCATTACATTCATACCATTCTTTTGCAGCCATTTAACGCAGCCTTTCGCCAAATAATCCGATGGATCATCTCCAAGCATAGCAATTAATGCCGAGTCGGATTTTATCTTGTTTTCCCAATACACTCCATAAAATCCATTTTCATTAACATTAAAGGATATTTTCTTCATCCTTATCCCCCATAAAAATTACTCAACCCCTACGCTTATATAACATTTCATTTTTCAGCTATATTATATCACTAATAATAAGGTCAGGCAATACAAAAACACTCTAATGACTTTTTGTAAATAAAGGCTCTATAATAAATGTTGGGGTAACAAATAGAGCCTACAAAAATAATTTTAAAAAAAGTAGAGCATATTTGTCTAAAATCCGTTAAAATAGAATTGCTTAGAAACCAGAAACGGAGGAACAAATATGCTCTACAAATAT
>NZ_JBGVJL010000040.1:0-9870 GCF_045129435.1 Ruminococcus sp.
GGGAACCGTTTTACAAGGGTTGGGGGGGGGGCAAACCCCCACAATACTTTAGATAACGCAAAGTTTTGATAGCCAAACAGCTTGCTGTTTGGCGGCTTGAACGCAATGGCGTGAGCATTTTAATTGCGATAGCAACACAAAAAGACATTTTTCTTTTATTATTTATTAATGAAGTATTTCTTTTTAAAGGCTGTCGCCTGTTTTATCAAACTTTGCTTTATCACACAAACAGCGTTGCTGTTTGGCCTGAAAATTTGCAATGAAAACAGCTTTCTTGGGCGTTGCCCAAACCCACGAGCCTTTAAAAAGGCTCGACCTAAATTTTATATCCGAGCAGAAAGCATAGAAAAATCAATGCTTTTAATTCCCGACTATTACTCATTTATTGTCGGGAACAAGAAAACTGTTATTCAGCAAACTATCTTCTCGTAATAAAAAACACAAAAGCCTGACAAGCTACTACTCATCAGGCTATAGGTTAAATATTCAATTAAAATACCTTTGACAAAAATTCTTTCAATCTCTCGTTCTTTGGATTTGTAAAGAATTCCTGTGGCGGTGCCTGCTCAACAATTACACCATTGTCAACAAACACTACATTTGTAGCCACCTCTCGTGCAAAGCCCATTTCGTGGGTTACAACAACCATTGTCATTCCGTCCTTGGCAAGTCTTTTCATAACCTCAAGCACCTCTCCTACCATTTCAGGGTCAAGTGCCGAAGTCGGTTCGTCAAAAAGCATCACCTCAGGGTTCATACACAACGCTCTTACAATGGCTACACGCTGCTTTTGTCCGCCCGAAAGCTGTGACGGATAATCGTTGGCTCTGTCGGCAAGTCCTACTCTCTCAAGCAGCTCCATTGCCTCTTTTGTTGCCTCTTCCTTGCTCTTTTTAAGAAGCTTTACCGGGCCTAAAATCATATTTTTAAGAACGGTCATATGTGGGAAAAGGTTAAACTGTTGGAACACCATGCCCATTTTTCTGCGGTGGAGGTCAATGTCGATTTTCGGGTCGCTGATGTCAACGCCGTCAAAAATAATCTTGCCGTCTGTTGGCTCTTCAAGCAGGTTAAGGCAGCGTAAAAATGTTGATTTGCCCGAGCCTGACGCACCAATTACCACCATAACATCGCCCTTGTCAATCTCGGCATTGATGCCCTTGAGCACTTCTTTGTCGCCAAAGGATTTCTTTAAACCCTCGACCTTTATTAAAACATCATTAGTGGTCACTGCTGCGTAACCTCCTTTCAAGCTTCTTGAGGAAGTATGTCAAAATCAATACGATAATAAGGTAGATTAACGCTATCGCAATAAGTGGGAAGAAAGCCTCGTAGGTTCTTGAGCGAATAAGGTTGCCCACATAGGTTAAATCCTGCAATGCTACATAGCCGGCAACTGAGGTTTCCTTAACAAGCACGATAAACTCGTTGCCAAGAGCAGGTAGTACATTCTTAAATGCCTGTGGCAAAATGATGTGGAACATTGTACTTCTGTAGTTAAAGCCGAGTGAACGGCTTGCCTCAAACTGTCCCTTGTCGATTGACATAATACCCGAACGCACAATTTCAGCCACATACGCACCGGAGTTAATACCGAATGAAAGCACCGCTGCGATAATGCCGTTTCTTGATGACGCAAACACAATGTAGTACATAATCATAAGCTGAATTACTACAGGTGTGCCTCTGATTACTGTAATGTAGATGTTGCAAAGCACATTCAAAAACTTTAAGAGATAATCCATTGGCTTTCTGCATTTTCTGCCCATAAGGGTTTTGTCGTAGGTTGAGCGAACCATAGCAATCAAAAAGCCGAGAACAATGCCGATAATTGCAGCAAACACTGTAATTTCAACGGTTACCCCAAGTCCTTTTAAAAATTGCAGCCAGCGGTCGTCCTTAATAAAGGTTTTCTGAAAGCTTGCAGCCATTTCCTGAAAAAATTGATCCATATGCTAAATCCCTTTATACATCAGAAAAGCAGCTTTTTCGGCTGCCTTTCCAAAATTCTTAATTATTCCTTAACTATAATTACCTGAGTAGCTGTTGTGTAGCTGTCAGAGAAGCTGATAGCCTGCAATCTCTCCTCGGTAACAGTCATACCTGCCATACCGAAGTCAGCCTTGCCTGTCTGAACAGCAGTGATGATAGAATCAAAATCCATATCGTCAATAACGAGCTTGTAGCCGAGCTTATCGCAGATAGCCTGAGCCATTGATGCGTCAATACCTACAACAGTGTCGCCCTCATAATACTCATAAGGCTCAAAGAATGCGTTTGTAGCCATATGAAGCTCGCCGTTAGGATACTCTGTTCCCTCGGGGGTTACATAAGGAGTCTTGCCCTTTGTGTCATCGCCAATGAAGTTCTTTGCAATATTCTCTGTTGTGCCGTCAGCCTTAAGCTCTGCAAGAGCTGTGTTAATTTTGCCGAGAAGGTCTGTGTTGTCCTTAGCTACGCAAATTGCGTAATCTTCCTCTGCAAACGGCTCGTCAAGAATTTTAAGACCCTCATTAGCTGCAACGAATGCCTTAGCAGGCTCGCTGTCGATGATAACGCAGTCAATCTTGCCCTGTGTAAGAGCGAGAACAGCGTCGGCACCCTTGTTGTAACGCTCGATTATAGAACCTTTGTCCTCGTAATCACTTGCGTAAATGTCACCTGTTGTACCAAGCTGAACACCAATCTTTGCACCCTCAAGGTCGTCAACTGTAGCAATAGTCTTTGTGTCTGATGTTTCGTCCTTAGTAGCTGTGCCTGCGTTGCCGCCGCAAGCAGCAAGGAGCATTGAAGCTGAGCAAATTGCAGCCGCAAGTGCCAATGAAATTACTTTTTTCATAGAAAAATCCCCTTTTCTTCTTTTAAAAATCATACATCTATATAGTAATACAAAATCAAAAATAAATCAAGTAAAAACCGCAAGATAAATTTGCTAATTCCTACAAAATATCAGCGAATTTGCAATTATTTTTAAAGCATAAAAACACAGAGCAATATTATAAGATAAGAAATATTGCTCTGCTAAATTATATTTTAATTACATTTTATGAAACACAAAAAGATATTCGTGTGCAATGAGTAAAAAGTTGTATTTTACACTGTTGGTTTTCCAATATCCGGTTGCCCTGCAATTATGTTGTTCTTTTATTATGATTTCTTTTAAAGTAAAGCCTGCGTCCTGAAATATTTTCATTACTTCAAAACTCATAGGAATCATATGTCCCTTTTGCCTTGTGTCCCCCATAAGAATCGCACAGAATTTACCTTTTTTCAGCACTCTGTAACACTCTTTTGCAACAGGCTTCATCTGTTCAAGAAAATCTTTTACTTTAAGCTGTGACAAATCATCTTCAAGTCCGTCACTATACTTAATAATATTGGCATATGGTGGGTGTGTGCATATTAAATCTATACTTTCATCATCAACAAAATCAAGATTTCTTGCATCGCCCTTGCGTATATAAACTCTTCCGTTAGCTTTTTCATAATCAAAATTAGTTTTTTCTTCACAGCGTTCAAGAGCAACATCGTTACAATCTACACCAATAATATCTCTGTTAAGAAGTTTTGCTTCAACAAGTGTTGTGCCACCGCCTGCAAATTGATCAAGCACAAGATCGTTTTCTTGCGAGTATCTTAGAATAATATTTCTCGGAATATAAGGCGACCAATTACCTCGCCACTTTGCATCGTGAGTAGCCCAATCACCACGCTTAGGAAAAGACCAGTGTGTAGTCATTTCCAACTCAAAATCTTCAGGCTCCCACTTTTTAATTTTTTTCTGTTTCATATTAATTTTACCACTATGTTAATATTAAGCTAATTGCGATATTATATCATTTTCCAAATCTTTAATATTAAAAATTGTGTCCATTACATCAAATGTTTCTTCTAAATTGTGTCTTGCACTTTTCCAGCCCGAACCATCTGTAAACCACACAAATGTAAAACCGTCTATAGTGTCAACTTCCTGAGCAATCTGTTTATAGCTTCTCGCTGTTTCGTTGAGCTTTGAACCTCCACTCGCATAAAAGTTCGTTTCTATTCCATAAATCATATTTTTTGTTTTAATTACGAAATCAAATCTTTTTTCAGATTTTCCACTATTAGATATCGCAGAAAGGTCTATGCCCCATTTATCAGTTATTTCATGTATATACATTTCTTTAAAATAGGTATCGTTTTTCTTATAGCCTGCTTTTTTAATAAAGCTTTCTACTAAATCTTCCATTAAATGACCACCACGATTTTTTCTGCCGTTCGAGTCAAGTCCTGTTTCTACACCTGTAGCATAATCTACAAGATTATTTATTATATGGTTTTCCAATAAATCAAACAAACCTGTCTTTCTCATAAATATTTTGTATTGCTCAATACTATAATTTTGAGTTTTAAAATTATATGTAAATTCACCGTCACTATCCATAGCATATATTTCATTTGCTCTTACCGCAAGCAACAAAGGGATACACTTTAAAGTTTCAGGATATTTTGATATTACATTTTCAAAATCTTTTTCTATATTTTTTGAGCCGATTAAACTATTTAAAATATTTAGTTCAACCTTGATTTTATTTATATTATTATAAATCTTATCAAAATCAATATAATAATCATAATTTGCAATACTTCCACGAAACTCAGCGAGCCATTCATCAAAATTTCTTTTCATAATATTTCCTTATCTAAAAGTTACTTATTAATAGTTCGTTTATACTTCCTCTGCCTTTGCCTTTACTATTAATCATACGCTTGGCAGGTATTCTTTTAATGTTATAGTCTTTATATAAATCATCAAAAAACATATCATTTTCATCTGTATTTTGTGGATCTGAATTACTTGCAACAACAACAGCACCCTTATCAGAAATAGCATCAATAAACTCCGCCAATCGTATTTGTTCTTTATCATCAAACACTTTAGAAGAGTAAGATGTAAAAGATGATGTTTGCGTCAACGGTCGATATGGAGGGTCTATATAAACAAAAGTATCATTATTAATGTAATTAATGCAGTTACTGTAATCACCGCATAATATTTTTACATTTTTTAAAAGCAAACTGTTTTGTCTGAGAGTTGTTTCATCACAAATTAGCGGATTTTTATATGCACCGACAGGCACATTGAAATCACCATTTCGATTTACTCGATACAAGCCGTTAAAGCAAGTTTTGTTTAAAAATATAAATAAAGCCGCTATCTCTAATTCATTATATTTATTGTGATTATTCTTTAGTGAATTATATAGACTTCTGTTTTCGTTAAATATATTCCTTCTTTGCTCTGTGTCTGCACTAATAAAATTATTTTGCAATGCAGATAATTTATGAATAAGACTATCAACATTGTTTTTTATCTGATTATATGTAACTATAAGTTCTTTATTTATATCATTAATTAATACTTTTTCAGGCTGACAGTTCGCCAATATATCCAATAATACTGCACCGCCACCAACAAAAGGTTCACAATAGCACTTTATATTTTCAGGGTATTTATCTCTTATTTCACTGATAATCTGACTTTTTCCACCTGCCCATTTTACAAAAGGCTTTGTTTTTATATACATACAATCACTCACTAAACCTATACTATCTTTATATAATACCAAAAAAAAGCTTGATTAGCAAGATTAAAATTATAACAATAAAACAGAGCAATATTATAAAATACTGCTCTGCCAAAATATGCTTTAATAAATTTACAATTTAATTTTAAGATTAGTATTTTGTTTATCCTGCTTATGCTCCTCGCTGACTGTTTTATAAAGGCGGTTGCCGCTCCAACGGCTATTGTCGGGAGTTAAGGCACACATAAGGGGCATTTTTGTTATGCCAAAGCTTTCAAGCTTTTTAAGCATTATATTCAAGGTGAGGTACGGAAAATCCTTGATTACCATAAGTTCGTCAGAAAAGCTTTCAAAGCTGTCGGGCAACGGTTCAATATCCTTTAAGCCGAAAAGCTCGCCCACAGGCTTTGAAAAATCCTTTTTAACGGCTATTTTAACGGGAATTTTCATAGATAAAAGCACGCTTCTCACTGTCTTTAGTCTGTCGCCCTTGTAATTATAAAGTAATACAGTCTCATTCACCGCAAAGTCACCTCAAACTGCAATTAGTTGTATTTTTCGAGAGAAACCTCAATGATTTTTTCGCAAAGTGATGGGTAGTCAATGCCCTCTGCCGCTGCTTCCTGAGGAAGTAAGCTTGTAGGAGTCATACCCGGAAGTGAATTTGCCTCAAGGCAATATGCTTCGCCCGACACTTTATCAAGAATAAAGTCAATTCGTGCATAGCTCTGGAGATTAAGTGCCTTGAACGCAGCCTCGGCAGCCTTGCGAAGTACATCGTCCTCACTTGGTGTGATGTCCGCCGGACAGATTTCGTCTGTTGCACCTGCCTGATACTTTGCTACATAGTCATAAAAGCCTGTTTTTGGAATAATCTCGATTGGTGGCAATGCTCTGCCACCGATAACACCGACTGAGAACTCTCTGCCCTCAACAAACTGCTCAACAACGATTTCTTTTTCATAGTTAAAAGCCTCTTTAACAGACTTTAAATACTCGGCTCTGTTCTCTGCCTTTGTAATACCAACGCTTGAACCGCCTGAGCAAGGCTTTACAACGCATGGGTAGTAACCCCAGTCCTCAGCGTCCTCTGCTGACTTATACACTCTGCCGGCAGGAGTTGTAACCTGATTTTGAAGAAGAACGCTCTTAGTGAGTGCCTTGTTCATAGCAAGAGCCGAACCCAAGTAACCTGAACCTGTATATTTAATGCCGAAAAGGTCGAGTGTTGCCTGAATCTGACCGTTTTCGCCCTCACCGCCGTGAAGTGCAAGGTATGTAATATCAGCCTCGGCACAAATTTCTATAATATTCATACCGATAAAGCGAGCTGACTTATCAAGACGCTTTTCCTTAACTGTTTTAATGTCAGGAATTTCTGTACCTACGCCAAGGCTGTCTGTAAAGCTGTAGTTGTTTTTAAAGAGTGCGTCAATGTCACAGATATTTTCTTCATAACCCATAAACACATCAAGCAAAACTACCTCGTTACCCTTTTCACGAAGAGCAGACGCTACCTTGATACCTGAAGATATAGACACATCACGCTCTGTACTTAATCCACCTGCAAGAACAACAATTCTCATAATAACTCTTTCTCCCAATAATAATTATCCAAATAATAGTTTTAAAGTTTTATTTTCAGAACATAAAGCTATCCATGCCCCAATGCTCAATTTCATCATATTTTACATAGCAACGCTTGCCCGAAACACCGTAGCTCTGCATAATTTTGCAGATGTTTTCGGTAGCTTTTGCGTAGCCGTCATTTGTAGCCTTACCCAAAAGCTTGACCTCCACTATTGCCACAGGCTCGTCACTGTTTTGCTGAAAGCTCATTTTTACTCCGTCATTAACGGCACACATCACATATGCTTCGCTTTTACCGATAACCTTGAGTGAAGAACAAAGTTCATTCATAAGCTCGTCTGCTTTCTGCTTTGAGAAAGCGATATTTGTTTTAACATCTATAAAAGGCATAAAATCTATCCTTTCGTAAATTATAATCTAAATAGCTATCCTATATTATAATACGCAAATAAAGGTAAAGCAAGGCTTTTTTGCGGTTGTAATAAAGTTTATAAAAAGCGTTTTTTATACATCTGTAAAAGCAAAATATTTTTGTCATTTTGCATATTAAAACAGGAAAATATTATTTAAAACAACGAAGTATAGGTGCTGATTATACAACTGAGCGTAAGTAATATCTTTCAATATAAACAAAAATTTACTGATTACGCAGACAATAACAGCTTATAAATTTTTCGACATAAAAATTATAAAAACTACAAATTACCTGTTGCACTTAAAGGATTTTTTTGATATAATTAAATTTAATAATAAATACTACGAGAAAAGGAAAATGGAGGATAGATTATGTTGAATACAGATTACAATCAGAAATTCGGCAAAGAAGGTCTTACCTTTGACGATGTACTTCTCATTCCGGGCGAGTCAGATGTTGAGCCGAAAAATGTTGACATTTCATCAAATCTTACAAAGAATATCAAACTTAACACTCCTGTTGTTACAGCCGCAATGGATACTGTAACCGAAACTGCAATGGCTATTGCTATTGCCAGAGAGGGCGGTATTGGTGCCATTCACAAGAATATGAGCATCGAAAAGCAGGCTGACCAGGTTGACCGTGTTAAGAGAAGCGAAAACGGTGTTATTGTAAATCCGTTCTTCCTTTCTCCTGAGAATACAGTTCGTGACGCAAATGACCTTATGGGCAAGTATAAAATCTCAGGTGTGCCAATCTGCCGTGACGGCAAGCTTGTTGGTATTATCACAAACCGTGACCTTCGCTTTATGACCGGTGCAGATTTTAACCAGCCAATCGCAAGCGTTATGACATACGAAAGCCTTGTTACTGCTCCTGTAGGCACAACATTAAAGCAGGCTCAGGAAATTCTTCGCAAGCACAGAATTGAAAAGCTTCCGCTTGTTGGACCTGACGGTAGCCTCAAGGGACTTATTACTATTAAAGATATTGAAAAATCAGTTCAGTATCCAAACTCAGCTCGTGACGACAAGGGCAGACTCCTCTGTGGTGCTGCTATCGGTGCTACTGCTGATGTTCTTGACAGAGTTGCAGCACTTGTTGATTCACAGGTCGATGTACTCTTCCTTGACTCAGCTCACGGTCACAACTCAAACATCGTAAAAACCGTTGCTAAGGTTAAAAAGGCTTATCCTAATGTTCCTCTCGTTGCAGGCAACATTGCTACAGCTGAAGCTGCAAAGGCTCTTATTGAGGCAGGTGCAGACACAGTAAAGGTTGGTATTGGCCCCGGTTCAATCTGCACAACAAGAATTGTTGCAGGTATCGGTGTACCACAGATTACAGCTATTTATGACGCAGCTTGCGAGGCTTCTAAGTACGGTATTCCTGTAATTGCCGACGGCGGTATTAAGTACAGCGGAGATATTGTAAAGGCACTTGCCGCAGGCGGCAGCGTTGTTATGGTCGGCTCACTTGTTGCAGGCTGTGAGGAAAGCCCCGGAGAAAAAGAGATTTATCAGGGCAGACAGTTCAAGGTTTACCGTGGTATGGGCAGCCTTGGTGCAATGGGTAAAGGCAGCTCAGACAGATACTTCCAGGCAAGCAACAACAAGTTTGTTCCTGAGGGTGTTGAGGGTCGAGTACCTTACAAGGGAACTCTTGGCGACACAATCTATCAGCTTATGGGTGGTCTTAAGTCAGGTATGGGCTACACCGGCTGTGCTACTATTTCTGAACTTCATCAGAAGGCTCAGTTTGTAAGAATTTCAGGTGCAGGTCTTCGTGAGAGCCACCCACATGATATTCAGATTACAAAGGAAGCTCCAAACTACTCTTTCAACGGTTGATTTTAAATTGAATATTATTATTTACCGCTTGGTGTTGTAACCAAGCGGTATTTTTTGGCTTAATGTCAATGATTGGGGTAAATTATTGTTTAGCAGAGAGTTTCTGATAAATAATATAAAATTTAGGTCGAGCCTTTTTAAAGGCTCGTGGGTTTGGGCAACGCCCAAGAAAGCTGTTTTTATTTCAAATTTTCAGGCACAAACAGCAACGCTGTTTGTGTGTGCTAAAGCAAAGTTTGTTAAAACAGGCGACAGCCTTTTAAAAGAGATACTTCATAATAAAGAAGAACGGATTTTTGTGTTGCTGTCGCATTATAAGGCTTTCGCTATTGTGTTCAAGCCGCCAAACAGCCTGCTGTTTGGCTATCGAAGCTTTGCGTAAGAGAAAAGTATTTGTGGGCTTTGCCCACACCCACAACCTTTAAAAAGGTTGACCAAATTTTTA
>NZ_JBGVJL010000041.1:0-8109 GCF_045129435.1 Ruminococcus sp.
TTAATTTTTTTGGAGGAAATATGAGAACTGCAAAATCCAATAAATCTAAAACAAAAATTCAGGTCAATAATAATAAAATGCCTGTTTGTATATTTGATATATTTAAAACTGTAATTTTTTTATTTGCGATTATCAGCATTGTGTTTACATTTTTTATTAAAGATGTAAACATTGACGGCGAGTCAATGAAAGACACATTGATTGACGGCGACAAGGTTGTGCTTACAAATTTTTTGTATAATCCACAGGTGGGTGATATAGTAGCCATTGACGCTGATCAGCAGATTGGTAAAATTATTATTAAGCGTGTAATTGCCACAGAGGGACAGACAATAAAAATTGATTATGACAACGGCAAGGTTATAGTTGACGGTATTGTGCTTGATGAAGATTATGTTGCATCTCCTACTGTAAAGCCTACAATAGGCTGGGAAATTCCTGAAACGATTCCTGAGGGCTATGTATTTGTTATGGGTGATAATCGTTCGGTATCTCTTGACAGCAGAAGTGGCAGTATTCAGCTTATTCCAAAAACTATGGTAATGGGAAAAGCACAGTTTGTGCTGTATCCTTTTAATCACTTCAAATATCTTTACTGAGAATATTACATATAAGGATTGATAAAATGAGCGAAATGCAAACTATACAATGGTTTCCCGGTCATATGACCAAAACAAAAAGACAGATTCAGGCAAGCTTAAAGCTTGTAGATGCAGTTGCAGAAATTCTTGATGCAAGAATTCCGCTTAGCAGTAAAAATCCTGATTTACAAAAGCTTATTCAGAACAAGCCAAAGGTTGTGCTTTTAAATAAATGCGATATGGCAAATCAAACGGCAACAAGCAAATGGATTGACTTCTATGCATCTCAGGGAATTACCGCCATCGCTGTTGACTGCAAAAGTGGCAGGGGGCTTAATAAATTTGCTCCTGCTGTCAATAATGTTCTTGCAGAGCGTAGGGAAAGACTCAAAGCTAAGGGTATGGTAAATCCAATGCTCAGAATTATGATTGTAGGCATTCCAAATGTCGGTAAATCTTCATTCATAAACAAGGTTGCAAAGCAGAACAGAGCAAAGGTTGAAGACAGACCGGGTGTTACAAGGGGTAACCAATGGTATTCAATAGCCAAGAATATTGAAATGCTTGATACACCGGGTGTACTCTGGCCTAAATTTGATGATAAAATTGTTGGCGAAAGACTTGCTTTCACAGGTGCAGTTAAAGATCAGATTCTTGATACCGAGTTGCTTGCCGTAAGACTTCTTGACTTCTTGCGCAGCTTAAAGCCTGCTGATTTTATAGCAAGATTTAAGCTTGATGATGTAGATCTTGACGCTGTGGATTCATATGAGTTACTCAATATTATCGGTAAAAAAAGAGGAATGTTAATTTCCGGCGGTGAAATTAATACAGAAAGAGCTGCAATTATGCTTCTTGATGAATTCAGAAGTGGAAAGCTTGGCAGAATTACTCTTGAAATGCCACAAAGACAGTAAGGTGAAACTATGGATTGGCTTGAATTTGAAAATAAAGCTATCGCAAATGGCTACAAGGCTGTTTGCGGAGTAGATGAAGCTGGCAGAGGCCCTCTTGCAGGTCCTGTATGTGCGGCTGCCGTAATTTTGCCTGAGGGCGTAGTAATTGACGGTGTGAATGATTCTAAAAAGCTTACTGAAAAAAAGCGTGAAGCTTTGTTTGATGTAATCAGAGAGCAGGCTCTTGCGTATTCAATAGCTTATGCAACTGTTGATGAAATTGAGGAAATGAATATTCTTAACGCAACTATGCTTGCCATGAGAAGAGCTGTTGAGGGACTTTCCGTAAAGGCAGATTACGCTATGATTGACGGAAACAAAATACCGGAACTAAATATTGATGCGGAATGTATCGTAAAGGGTGATGCAAGGTCAATGTCAATAGCGTGTGCTTCTATTCTTGCAAAAGTATCAAGAGATAGATTGCTTTATAAGTATGCAGAAGAATACCCAATGTACGGCTTTGACAAGCACAAAGGTTACGGTACAAAAGCACACAGAGAGGCTATCCTTGAGTACGGTCCATGCCCTTATCACCGCAAAAGCTTTCTTAAAAAACTGTATAAAAAATGATGAAGTTATTTACTGCAAAGCAAAGAGGTGATGCAGGTGAAGATTATACCGTGCATTATCTCAGAAAAAATGGCTATAAAATACTTGAACGCAATTACAGACAAAAGTGCGGAGAGATTGATATAATTGCTCAGCATGGTGAATATATTGTTTTTGTAGAAGTAAAAACAAGGTCTGCAAATTTTCTTGCAAGACCTTATGAAGCTGTTGACAGAAAAAAGATTTCAAAAATCAGAAAAACTGCAGCAATGTATATTGCTCAAAAGGGGCTTGACGCATATTTCCGTTTTGATGTCAGCGAAGTTTTTACTGACCCACAATGCGGCAAGGTGATTGACATTAATTATATCGAAAATGCTTTTGAAGGAGATTCTTATGAAAGTATTTGATTTACATTGTGATACTATTTACAAAGTCGTGACTCAAGGCCACGGCTTTTTATCTTCTGACTATGAAGTTCAGACGGATGTTGATTTTGAAAAATATTTGCAATGTTTTGCCATATGGATTCCGGACGATTTAACAGCAAAGCAGGGCAGAGAGCTTTTTGAAAAAGCTAAAAATAAATTACCGCAGGAATGTAGCAAGAGCGATATTTCAATTATTAATAACTTTGATTATATTAGAAAAGGCTTAGCTAAACAAGCTGTGTTCACTCTTGAAAATTGCAAAATAATTGATAATGACATTTCATATATAAAATATCTTGCAGACAGTAATATTAAAATTGCAACGCTTACTTGGAATGATTCAAATTGCATTGGTGACGGTGCAATGACAGAAAATCCAACAGGAATTACCGAGTTTGGAAAAAAGGCAGTTCCTGAAATGGAAAATCAAGGCATTGTAATTGATGTTTCTCACGCAAGCGATAAGCTGTTTTATGATGTATGTGAAATTGCAAAAAAGCCCTTTATTGCAACTCATTCAAACGCAAGAAAAATAACTGCACACAAAAGAAATCTGACCGATGAACAGGCAAAAATTATATTTAAAAACGGCGGAATAATAGGACTGAATTTTCATAATGCTTTCCTTAATGATGAGCCGCAAAAGGCGTGTATTGATGATATTTTACGACACGCCGAGCATTTTTTAACACTTGGCGGCGAAAATTATCTTTGCCTTGGAAGTGACTTTGATGGCGGAAATTTGCCGTCTGACATTCAGAATAATAAAAATCTTTATGAAATTTATAATCTTTTCCTGCAAAAAAACTACACAAAAGCCATAATTGATAAAATTTTTTATGAAAATGCAGTTAATTTCTTTGAAAACTTTGACATTTGATAAATTATGTAGTAAAATGTACCTTGTGTAAAGCAACTCTGAAAGGAAGATTTATATGTTGTATAACAGTACTCAAAATGCTGCCGAAGTAGTATCGGCTGCTCAGGCTATCGCCCAGGGTATTTCTAAGGACGGCGGTCTTTTTGTACCACAGGAATTTCCTAAGTATTCCGCTGAAACTTTTAACGAGCTTTTAAAGCTTGATTACAAGGGCAGAGCTAAAAAAGTATTCGCAGATTTTCTCTCTGATTTTACAGAAGAAGAAATTAACGACTGCGTAGAAAACGCATACACAAAAGAGAAATTCGGTAGTGACAACCCTGCTCCATTAGCTTATGCTAAGCTTAACGGCAAGGAACTCAATATTCTTGAACTCTGGCATGGTCCTACATGTGCATTCAAGGATATGGCACTCCAG
This sequence comes from Ruminococcus sp., assembly GCF_045129435.1. GTDB lineage: Bacteria > Bacillota > Clostridia > Oscillospirales > Acutalibacteraceae > Ruminococcoides. The sequence goes on from NZ_JBGVJL010000041.1 coordinate 3,819, forward strand.
ATTCTTCCTCATTTTCTTACTAAATCACTCAAAAAGACATATGATGGCAAAGATGCAGTAATTCTTGTTGCAACTTCCGGTGATACAGGTAAGGCTGCTCTCGAAGGCTTTAAAGATGTTGACCATACAAAAATTATTGTTTTCTATCCTGTTGACGGTGTAAGTCCAATGCAGAAGCATCAGATGAACACTCAGGAGGGCAACAATGTAACTGTTTGTGCAATCAAGGGTAACTTTGATGACGCTCAGACAGGTGTTAAGAAAATCTTTACAACACCTGAAATTTCTGCAAAGCTTGAAGCAAACAATATGCTTTTCAGCTCAGCAAACTCAATTAACTGGGGCAGACTTCTTCCACAGATTGTTTACTATATTTCTGCTTACTGTGATCTCGTAAATGCAGGCAAAATTGCTATGGGAGATAAAATCAATGTTGTAGTACCTACCGGTAACTTTGGTAACATTCTTGCTTCCTACTATGCAAGTATTATGGGACTTCCAATCAATAAATTTATCTGTGCGTCTAACTCAAACAATGTTCTTTCTGATTTCATTAAGACAGGTGTTTATGACAAAAACAGACATTTCTTTACAACAATTTCACCATCAATGGATATTCTCGTATCAAGCAATCTTGAAAGACTTCTTTATAAGCTTTCAGACAACAATGCTGACACAACAAAGGAGCTTATGACTGCTCTCAAAACTGTTGGCAAGTACGAAGTATCAGACGAAATCAAGGCTGAAATTACATCTAAGTTCTTTGGCGGCTATTGCGATGATGAGCAGACAAAGGCTACAATCAAGGCTTTATTTGATACAGATAACTACCTTTGTGACACACATACAGCTGTTGCTGTTAATGTATATGAACAGTATGTTGAGCAAACCGGTGACACAACACCATCAGTTATCGCATCAACTGCAAGTCCATATAAGTTCTCAAAGGCTGTTTTAGAGGCTGTAGCAAATGGCTCAGAGCTTCCTGAAAATGAGTTTGATATGGTAGAAAAGCTTTTTGAGGTATCAAACGCTCCTGTTCCTGCACCTCTTGCAGCTCTTAAAGATAAAAAGGCTCGTTTCTCAGATGTTACAGAGGTAAACACAATGCCTCAGTATGTTCTTGATGCACTCGGCATTAAAGAATGAGTTTATTTGCAATAGCTGATTTGCATTTGTCACTTGGCGAGGATAAGCCAATGGATATTTTTGCAGGTTGGGACAACTATGTTGAAAGACTTACCAAGAACTGGAATGCTCTTGTTACCGATGATGACACAGTTGTGGTAGCAGGCGATATTTCCTGGGCAATGAAGCTTGAACAAACATATACAGATTTTAAATATATAGAAGATTTGCCCGGCAAAAAGATTTTTTTAAAGGGCAATCACGATTACTGGTGGGGAACAAAAAGTAAAATTGACAAGTTCCTCACAAGTAATGAACTCAGTTCGATTAACATTCTCTTTAACAACACTTATGTGTGTGATAATGTCGCAATTTGCGGAACAAGAGGATGGTTTCTCGAAAATGAGTCTGACGCTGATGTTAAGGTGCTTAATCGTGAGGTAGGCAGACTTGAAATGTCTATTTCCGAAGCAGAAAAAACAGGTTTTGAACCTGTGGTGTTTCTGCATTACCCGCCTGTATATGGCAGCACCGAATGTAGCGAAATTATGAATGTTTTATTAAAGCACAATATAAAAAGATGCTATTACGGACACATTCATGGCAAGGCAAATATGCGTTATGCCGTTGAGGGTGACTATAAAGGTATAAATTTTAAGCTGATTTCTTGCGACAGACTCGCATTTATACCGATTTTAGTACGATAATATGCAAAATTATATTTTTAAGTATTGGCAAAATTAAATATCTGTGTTATAATAAACTAATTCTGATTATAATTGTATAAATTAAATTCAATTTTGGAGGATTTTTAAAAATGGCATTAAAAGAAAGCAAAAAACTTGAGCAGGCTAATTCATACGAGTTAGTTGTTACAGTTGACGGAGAAACTTTTGAAAAGGCACTTAACACAGTTTATAAGAAGGAAGTTAAGAAGATTAACGTTCCGGGCTTTAGAAAAGGTAAAGCTCCACGCCATGTAATTGAGAAGATGTATGGTAAGGAAGTATTCTATGATGATGCTATGCAGGATTGCTATCCTGAGGCTCTTTACAATGCAGCTGAAGAGGCCGGTGTAAAAATCGTAGCAGTTGAGTCAATCGAAGTAACAGAGGTTGAAAACGGCTTTACATTTAAGGCTAACATCATTGTTGAGCCTGATATGGAAATCAACAACTACCTTGGCATTGAGGTTACAAAGAAGTCAACTGAGGTTACTGAGGATCTTATTAACGAGGAAATCGAAAAGGTTCGTGACCGTAACTCAAGAATGGTTACTGTTGAAGACAGACCTGTTGCTAACGGTGACATCGCAGTTATCGACTTTGAGGGCTTTGTTGACGGTGTAGCATTTGACGGCGGTAAGGCTGAGAACTACAACCTCTCAATCGGTTCAGGCAACTTTATTCCTGGCTTTGAGGAGCAGATTATCGGTCACAGCACAGATGAAGAATTCTCAATCAATGTTAAGTTCCCTGAGGAATATCAGGCTGAAGAGCTTGCAGGCAAGGATGCTGAGTTTAAGATCAAGCTTCACGAGATCAAAGCTAAAGAACTCCCTGAGGTTGATGATGAGTTTGTAAAGGATGTTTCTGAGAAAGAAACTGTAGCTGAATACAGAGATGAGCTTAAGGAAACAATCGCTGCTCGTCTTACTGATGAAGCAGAAAAGGATAAGGATAATCAGATTGCTGAAAAGCTTATTGAGCTTCTTGAGGGCGAAATTCCACAGGCTATGTATGACAACCAGGTTAATGAGATGGTTAGAGATTTCGAGATGAGAATTCGTTCACAGGGCATTGATATGAACACTTACCTCCAGTACATGGGCATTGACCTTGACGGTTTAAAGAAGATGTATGCTGATGAGGCTAAGAAGAGAGTTCAGTTAAGACTTGCTCTTGAAACAATCGCTAAGAAAGAAAATATCGAAGTATCTGACGCTGACCTTGATGAGGCTTATAACAAGATGGCTGAGGCATATAAGGTTGATGTTGAAACTGTTAAGGGTGCAGTTCCTGCTGAAACTCTTACTCTTGATGTTAAGGCTGAAAAGGCTCTCAACATGGTTAAGGATAACGCAGTTATTAAATAATTGAATAATTAACCACTTTTTGTTAATTACTATTTATTATAATGAAAGGTTATGATCAAATGGCATTAGTACCATATGTACTTGAGCAGACAAGTCGTGGCGAACGCTCATACGACATCTATTCAAGACTTCTTAATGACAGAATTGTTATGCTCACAGAAGAAGTGAACAGTGCAAGTGCAAGCGTAGTAGTAGCTCAGCTTCTCTACCTTGAAAGCCAGGATCCGACTAAGGATATTTGTCTTTACATTAACAGTCCCGGTGGCAGTGTTACAGATGGATTTGCAATATTTGATACAATGAATTACATCAAATGCGATGTTTCTACTATCTGTATGGGTATGGCAGCAAGTATGGGTGCATTCCTTCTTGCAGCCGGTACAAAGGGCAAGCGTCTTGCTCTTCCAAACAGTGACATAATGATTCACCAGCCATCAGGCGGTGCTCAGGGTCAGGCTACAGATATGGAAATTCACACAAGACATATTCTTGATATGAAGCAGCGTCTTAATCAGATTCTTGCTGACAACACAGGACAGCCAATTGATGTAATTGCAAGAGATACTAACAGAGATAACTTTATGACTGCTCAGCAGGCTCTTGAGTATGGTCTTATTGATAAGGTTATTGAAAAAAGATAATGTGAGGAAATCTTAATGGCAAACAAAAACAATGAAAAAGAAATATACTGCTCTTTTTGCGGCAAGCCACAGGAATTAGTAGGTCGTCTTATTGCAGGCAATGGTGCATATATCTGTGACCAATGTGTTGATCTCTGTATGAATATTCTTGAACAGACAGAAGAGTTTGAGAAGTCAGAATCCGATGCAAAGCTTGCTAAAAAAGACGATTCCATTGATATTCCAAAGCTTTTAAAGCCAAAGGAAATCAAGGAGATTCTTGATGAGTATGTAATTGGTCAGGAACATGCCAAAAAAGTTATTTCCGTGGGTGTATATAATCATTACAAGAGAATTGCAGCAGGAAATTCTGAAGATGTGGAGATTGAGAAATCCAATATGCTGATGCTGGGACCGACAGGAAGCGGTAAGACCTATCTGGTCAAGA
>NZ_JBGVJL010000042.1:0-24959 GCF_045129435.1 Ruminococcus sp.
AAGGCTTTCAAGTGTTGACACCTCAATACAAGGCAAATCGTCAGCAAAAGCAAGTCCCTTTGCCGCAGCAACGCCTATTCTTACGCCTGTAAATGAACCTGGACCGCAATTTACGGCAACGGCTGTAATGTCCGAGGTCTGCACATTTGTATTTGCAAGCAGACTTTCCACCATAGGCATAAGAGTTCTGCTGTGGGTAAGCTTAGTGTTTATAAAAAACTCACCGATAATTTTGTTTTCATCACAAAGTGCGGCTGAGGCAGCTGTGGCACTTGTATCTATTGCAAGAATTTTCATTGCAGAGTAACACCTTCAATTTCAAAAATTCTGTCATCGTCATTTTCGCCCTTGCTTATTCTGATTTTAATGCAATCAGCAGGCAAAGCCTCCTCAATATTTTCACTCCACTCAATGATAATTATACCATTGTCAATATAGTCAAAAAAGCCTGTGGAATACAAATCGTCCCAACTGTTTACCCTGTACATATCAAAGTGAAAAATATTGTACTTGCCGGAATATTCATTGACAAGAGCAAATGTAGGGCTTGAAACATTTTCTCCTGCACCCAAAGCACTCGCAAGCCCTCTTGTAAAGGCAGTCTTGCCCATACCAAGACCGCCAAAAAGAGCTATTACCTCTGTACCGCACAGCTTTTCGGCAATTTTTGCACCGAGTGCCTCGGTTTCCTGTGCGTTATGTGTATTTACAGTAATCATTAGAATAAACCGTTAATCTTGCCTTCCGGTGTAACATCAATCTTCTCTGCTGACGGAACTTTCGGAAGACCCGGCATTGTCATAATGTCACCTGTATATACTACCACAAAGCCTGCACCGTTTGAAAGTGTAAGGTTTTTAACTGTGATTTCAAAATCCTTTGGAGCACCGAGAAGTGTTGGATCGTCAGAAAGTGAATACTGAGTTTTAGCAACGCAGACAGGGAGTTTGTCACCGCCAAGAGCCTGAATCTGCTTTAATGCCTTTTCGGCAGCCTTTGTATAGTTCACTCTTGAAGCACCATAGATTGTCTTTGCAATCTTGTCAACCTTTTCTTTAATAGTAAGGTCGTCAGCGTAAAGCGGAGCAAAGTCTGACGGCTGTTCACAAGCTTCTACTACCTTCTTTGCAAGCTCAACGCCGCCTTCGCCGCCCTTAGAAAATACATTTGAAAGGGCAAAGTCTGCACCCTTAGACTTACAGTAGCTCTCGATAAACTCAAGTTCTTCCTTTGTATCTGTGCCGAACTGGTTGATTGCAACAACTACAGGCACACCGTACTTTCTCATATTGTCAATGTGAACACCAAGGTTTTCAATACCGTTTTTGAGTGCCTCAAGGTTTTCCTGAGAAACCTCTGCCTTTGGCACACCACCGTTATACTTGAGTGCACGGCAGGTAGCAACAATAACTACGGCAGACGGCTTGAGTCCTGCATATCTGCACTTGATATCAAAGAATTTTTCAGCACCAAGGTCTGAGCCGAAGCCTGCCTCTGTAATACAGTAATCGCCAAGCTTTAATGCAAGCTTAGTAGCACGAACGCTGTTACAGCCGTGAGCAATGTTTGCAAACGGGCCACCGTGCATAATAGCCGGAGTACCCTCAAGAGTCTGAACGAGGTTTGGCTTGATAGCGTCTTTAAGAAGAGCAGTCATAGCACCGTCAGCCTTTATGTCCTTTGCAAATACAGGCTCGCCTGCGTATGTGTAAGCAATAAGAATATTGCCAAGTCTTTTCTTTAAGTCAGAAATATCATCTGCAAGGCAAAGAATAGCCATAACCTCTGAGGCAACTGTGATAATGAAATGATCCTCACGAGGAATACCGTTTACTCTGCCGCCAAGACCTACAACAATGTTTCTTAACGCTCTGTCGTTCATATCAAGACATCTCTTGATGAGAATCTGACGAGGGTCAATTCCGAGAACATTGCCCTGCTGAATGTGGTTGTCAAGCATTGCACAGCAAAGGTTATTTGCAGATGTAATAGCGTGCATATCACCTGTGAAGTGGAGGTTGATGTCCTCCATAGGAAGTACCTGAGCGTATCCGCCGCCTGCAGCACCGCCCTTTATGCCAAATACAGGGCCAAGAGATGGCTCTCTAAGTGCTATAACAGCCTTTTTGCCAATCTTAGCCATAGCCTGACCAAGACCTGCGGAAGTAGTAGTTTTACCCTCACCTGCCGGTGTTGGGTTGATAGCTGTAACAAGAATAAGCTTGCCGTCAGGTTCGCTTTCAAGACGCTTTGCAAGGTCATCTGAAAGCTTTGCCTTGTACTTGCCGTAAAATTCAAGTTCATCCTCTTTAATTCCGATTTGTGCGGCAACCTCTTTGATTGGGAGCAAGGTCGCAGCCTGAGCGATTTCAATATCACTTAACATATTGAAAATACCTCCGTTTTCCGATTAATTTTACTTTCATTATATCAAAACTTTCCCTTTCTATTATTCTAATATGTAATTATTTTTTACAATAAAATATAAATCACCACGCTTTTCGGTTTATTTTTCAGATTTACAGACATTAATTTACAGATAAAACAGGCTCTGTTTTATCTGTTGGGGTAACATTTATAAATTATGGTTTAGCAACGGTCGGGAAACTTTTTCTTGAATTAGCACAGACTTTATACTCGAAAATAAAAATTTGGTCAACCTTTTTCAAAGGTTGTGGGTGTGGGCAAAGCCCACAAATACTTTTCCCTTACGCAAAGCTTCGATAGCCAAACAGCAGGCTGTTTGGCGGCTTGAACGCAACGGCGAAAACCTTATAACTGCGACAGCAACACAAAAAGCCATTTTTCTTTATTATTTTTTAATGAAGTATTTCTTTTTTAAGGCTGTCGCCTGTTTTGTCAAACTTTGCTTTAGCACACAAACAGCGTTGCTGTTTGTGCCCAATAGAATGATATAAAAACAACTTTTCTTGGGCGTTGCCCAAACCCACGAGCCTTTAAAAAGGCTCGACCTAAATTTTATGTTAATTATCCAAAGCTCTCTGCTAAACAATAATTTATTAATATCACCCAAACATTTAAAACAGAACCGACAAAACAAAAGGCTCAGTCAAACCGAGCCGTAAATGTGAAAGAGATCAAACTTATATTGCAGTTAGAGATTATTAAGCTCTCTTGCTTTTTGCATAAGAGCAGAGTTTGTGTTTTCGAGTCTGTCATCCATTACTAAGCTAAGTAATTTTTTGAGCGTACAGCCTATCTGCCTGCCGTCTGTAATGCCCATTTTGATTAAATCGTGACCGTCGATTTCAAGCTGTTTAAGAGTAAAACAGTCCTTTTCCCTAACAATTTCATCAAATGCCTTGCAAGTAAGTTTGTAATTGCGTAGCTTTTCGTCACGCTTGTACATAGACTGAGCCAGCATATCGGCATACTGTACCTTTAAAAGTCGGCGAAAATTTTCCTCACCAATCTTGTTCATAAGCCGCCTGATTTGCGGCTTATCGCCCGTAAAACGCACATCGTGATAGGTAATCAGCGTTACGCAGTCGTCAATAAATTCCCGTGGATACTTCATTCTCTCAAGAATTTGCTCAGCCATAACCGCACTGAATTTTTGATGTCCCTTAAAATGAGCAGTGCCGTCAGGGTCACGCTTACAAGCCATCGGCTTGCCTAAATCGTGCAAAAGCATGGTAACACGCAAAAGCGGTTCAGGGGCAATGTTAGTCATAGCACAGGTGGTGTGCCTCCAGAGAGTTTTGTTGTGATGTATATTATGCTGTTCGTAACCGAACATAATTGTAATTTCAGGCAAAAACTGGGCAAACACATCACGGAATCTTCTGAGAATGTACTCACAGCTTTCACCGCAGACAAGCTTGTTGAACTCGGTTGTAATACGCTCAGTGGCGATGTTATGTAATAGCTTTCGACACTCAAAAACAGCATTGGCGGTATGCTTTTCAATCGCCATATTGTAGCAGGAGGCAAAACGCAATGCCCTCATAATACGCAATGCGTCCTCGTTGAAACGCTGTACGGGATTGCCCACACAGCGAATAGCCATAAGCTCAAGGTCATACGCACCGTCAAAAGGGTCAACAAGTCCTGTCCTCTCACTATAAGCCATAGCGTTCACAGTAAAATCTCTGCGTGACAAATCAGTGACTAAATCATCGGTGAACTCAACCTTTTCCGGGTGGCGATTGTCGAAATATTCGCCGTCAATGCGGAAGGTAGTAATTTCATACACAACAGAGTTTACCACCACCGACACTGTACCATGCTTTATTCCGGCATCAAAGGTATGAAAATCGGCAAAAATTATAAGAATATCATTAGGCAAAGCATTGGTGCAAATGTCCCAGTCCTGAGGCTCTTTTTGAAGCAGAGAGTCACGCACACAGCCACCCACAGCATAAGCCGAAAAACCGGCTTTTTCAATTTTGTTAATTATCATTCTTACATCAACAGGCAATTTGATTTTCATACCAACAACTTCTTTTTATTTATACTTATTCTTATTCTTTTCTATGAGTTTTTCTGCGTAATTGTAGAGCAAATTGAACAGTACTATTGTGAATGCAGAAAGTAAGCCGAATAGGATTAGTCCGTCAAGTGAGAGCCATACAAGTGAGAAAAAGCCTGCAAATAAAACACAGCCAAGCACAATGCCGACAAATGACACAATAAGCATAGCAATTCTCAGTGCATTGAAAGGATATGAAAGCCTTAAAATGAGCATATACGCACACAAAGCTGTCATATATACGCAAATTGTAGAGTATTCGTCAGGTGCAAGGGTGGTGAACTTTGCGATGATTGCCATACCTATTATATTAAGTATGGTACAGAATGCCGCAGGTATTGCCCTTGCTATTATATTGTAGGTAAAGTTGCCTTTTATTCTGTTTTTGTTAGGCTGTAGAGCAAGCACGAATGACGGCAAGCCTACTGTTAACGCTCCCACAAGTGAGAAGTGGATTGGCTCGAACGGATATGGCATTTGGAAAAAAATAAAGAATACAGACAGCACAATGGTGTAAATTGTTTTTACAATATACAAAGCCGAGCTACGCTCAAGATTGTTGATTGTTCGTCTGCCCTCTGCCACAACACCCGGCATTGAGGCAAAGTCATTATTGACAAGCACAAGCTGAGAAACATTTCTTGCGGCATCACTGCCTGCCGCCATTGCGATTGAGCAGTCAGCCTCTTTGAGTGCAAGAACATCGTTTACGCCGTCACCTGTCATAGCAACAGAGTGACCGTTCTTTTTGAGTGCAAGCACAAGCTGTTTCTTCTGCTGAGGTGTTACTCTGCCGAATACGCTGCATTCCTCGGCTACTCTCTCAAGTTCTTCCTCGGTTTTGACAGTTGTCATATCCACAGCGTTTTCCGCACCCGAAATACCTGTATCCTTGGCAATGTTCTGCACAGTCTTTACACTGTCACCGGATATAACCTTGAGTGCCACACCCTGTTCTTTAAAGTAATTTATAGTATCATTTACATTTTCACGAAGTTTGTCTTTTATAAGCACCACAGCAAGCGGTGTAAGGTCTGCCGGCAAACCGTTTGCAAGTGAGGTATCGGCAGATGCAAGCACAATAATTCTTACAGTATCTTTGATTTTTTCGATAACATCAAAAACCTCTCTATACTTCTGCTTATCCTTAAATATAAACTCTGCCGCACCGATTACATAGGACTTTCCGTTTTCAAAGTCACCGCCCGACCATTTGGTTTCTGACGAGAACGGATAAAACTTTTTACAGCCCACATACTTTTCACCGTCAACATATTTCTCTATTGCAAGCAAGGTTGCGTTCTTGTCCACTGAAAAATGTGCGATAGATGAAAGTGCCGTTTTTATCTCGTTATTATTCTTTAAAGTAATAATATCAGTAACATTCATCTCATCGGTAGTGAGCGTACCCGTCTTATCAAGACAGAGCACATCTACCCTTGCAAGGGTTTCTATGCAGTACATTTCCTGTACAAGCACACTTTTGCGTGAAAGTCTTATAATAGAAACAGCAAGCACAGAACTTGTAAGCAAAATCATACCCTTTGGAATCATACCAAGCAGGGCGGCAACGGTGCTTACTACTGTTGCCTGCAAATTGCCGTCATTTATACCAAACTGTCTGATAAAAAATGCAATACCCACAGGGAAAAGGATAAAGGTACAAATCTTGATTATAAGATTGAAAGAACGCAAAATTTCCGAGTTAATTTTCTTTATGTACTTTGCCTCGTTGTTAATTTTGGCGGCATAGCACTCAGAACCAACCTTGTTTGCCCTTGCGTAGCATTTACCAAGGCTTATAAAGCTACCCGAAAGCAATTCATCTCCGCTTTTCTTTTCTATAAGGTCAGACTCACCCGTAAGCAGGCTTTCGTTTACCTTACATTCACCGTCACACACAATGCAGTCGGCAGGAATTTGTGAGCCTCTCGACAGCACAATTAAATCGTCCTGCACAATTTCTTCCCTGCTTATTTCAACTTCTTTGCCGTCACGCACAACTGTTACTTTCTTTTCCGACAATATAGTAAGCTTATCAACGCTTTTCTTTGAGCGGATTTCCTGTACAATACCAATGGTGGTGTTGGCAATCATAATGCCTATAAAAAGCATATTCTTGTAAGAACCGACAAACGCAAGTGCCACAAGCAACACAACATTGATTGCGTTAAAAAGCGTGCAGATATTATCTCGGAAAATTCTTCCAATAGACTTGGTTTTGAGGTTTGAAGTAATATTTATCTTACCCTCATTCACTCTTTGTGCTACCTCTTGCGAAGTAAGGCCCTTATAATTTCTTTCCATTTTATATCCTTTCAATGTAAATATTAAAAAATTTTAAAAATTATAGCATTTCTAACTCATTTTCCGTAAAAATAAGCTTCTTTCTTCCAACAATTTTTTTAATATTAAAAAATGCCGTTTTCTTATATTATAAATGCTAACACTAAGAATGGCAACGGAAAGAGGGTGATTTTTTGAATTTTTTTAAAAATTTTTTATCAGTTGCCCTGACTGCTATTATTTCCATTTCTGCCACCGCTATTCCTTGCAACAGCGGTGAACTGCCAAAGTATGTGTATATGGGCGGTGAGCCGTTTGGTCTGAAAATGTATGCAGACGGAGTTATGATTGTAAATCTTGAAAGCTACTACTGCGGTAATAAATATGTATGTCCCGCAAAAAATGCAGGTCTTAAGGAAAGCGACGTCATAAAGGAAATTAACGGCACAGAGATTACAAGCAACGAAATACTGAGAGAAATTACCACAGGCTCAGACGGCAACACACTTGAGGTAACCCTTGAGCGTGACGGTAAAACGCTTACAAAGCAGATTACGCCTGTAAAAAATATGGCAGGCACTTACCTTATCGGTGCGTGGGTGCGTGACAGCAGTGCAGGCATCGGCACAGTAACCTATTATGACAGCGACAAGGCTTACTTTGCCGGTCTTGGTCACGGCATTTGCGACTGTGACACCGCAAAGCTTATGCCACTTGCCACAGGTGAGGCGGTGGTGGCACAGATAAGCAGTGTTACCAAAAGCACAAGCGGTTCACCCGGCAGTCTGAACGGATATTTCTCTGACAGAATTATAGGTAATATAACCAACAACTGCGACATTGGCATTTATGGCACTTTTGATAATTCTTTGACAGAAAACAAACAAAAGCTTCAGGTTGCCGACTTTAGCGAAATAAAAAAAGGTGAGGCTACAGTTTACACCACAGTTGATGGTGACTCGCCAAAAGCCTACAGCATTGAAATTACAAGAGTGAACCATAATGGAAACGCAAATGAAAGTTTCAATCTTAAAGTTACCGACGAAGAACTTTTGAGTAAGACAGGGGGTATAGTTCAGGGTATGAGCGGAAGTCCGATTGTGCAGGATGGAAAGCTTATCGGTGCGGTAACCCATGTATTTGTAAATTCACCTGATGAGGGATACGGCATATATATTGGAAATATGATGAGGAATTATGAATAATTTAGCTTTTTCCGTAAGATTTTGGCAGTTAATTATTTTAACCAAAAAAAATTTCTGATTTATTGAAAATTTTTGCTTGGAAACTATTGCCAAATTTACCATTTTATGGTAATATAATCTCACAGAAAAATTACTGGGGGAAATAATCAATGGAAAAAGCAATCAAACTCATCATTACAGAGGAAGCCTCTGACTTTTCACAGGAGAGCAGTAATATAATGGAGAGCTACAACATCTCCACTGCCTTTTGTGCAAAGGACGGAGAAGAACTGCTCGGTCGTATCAAAGCAGAACAGCCTGATGTTGTTCTGATGGACTCATTTATGACAAGGCTTGATGCAATCGGAGTTATGCGAAGTGTAAGGAGAGATAAGCTGAAAGCACCGCTTTTTATAGTATTCTCTTCATTCCACAACGCAATCCTCGAACAGCAGGTAATGAACTCGGGTGCGTCATACTTTGTGCTGAAGCCGTACGATATTTCTGAGCTTTGCCAGAATATTGTAAATATGACAAAACGCAGTAAGGAAAGCTTTATCGGCAATCCGGTTATGTTTGACGCATTCGGCATTGAGCTTAAGGTAACCGAAATTCTGCACGAAATCGGCGTACCTGCTCACATCAAGGGCTACCATTATTTAAGGGATTCTATCATTATGTCGGTAGAGCATCCTGAAATTATCAATGCAGTTACAAAGCAGTTATACCCGTCTGTAGCAAAAAAGTATGAAACCACATCTTCAAGAGTAGAACGAGCAATCCGCCATGCTATTGAGGTTGCCTGGGACAGAGGTGATGTTGATGTGCTTAATTCCTACTTTGGCTACACAATCCACAACGACAGAGGCAAGCCAACCAACAGTGAATTTATAGCAATGATTTCTGATAAGCTAAGATTACAGATTAAAAACGCAAGCTGAGTAATTAAATTCAAGGGCTGTCCGATTGGGCAGTCCTTGAAAATATTGTGCCAATTTATTTTTGGTATATTCGGTTGTATCGGGAAATTTTTGTTTACCGATATAAAAGCTTAACAATAATTAAGATTTAATCAAGAATTTTACCGTCAATAGAAATTGTGACAACCTGCCATGGGATAAATTTTCCGCTGTTCTGCAAGGCTTTTTTAACTGCAAACTCGAGTCCTCCGCAGCAAGGCACTTCCATACGCACAACGGTAACGCTCCATATATTATTGTTTGATATTATCCTTTCAAGCTTTTCGCTGTAATCTACATCGTCAAGCTTAGGACAGCCAATGAGTGTAATTTTGCCACGCATAAAATCATTATGCAGCTGAGCATAGGCATAAGCTGTACAATCGGCTGCAATAAGCAGCTTTGCACCGTCAAAGTATGGTGCGTTCTCCGGTACAAGCTTTATCTGACAAGGCCACTGACCGAGCTGTGACGGCATTTTTACATTGTCAAACACACTCTCACTCTCTCTTGCAAAGGTCTGTACCCTATGTCCCGGGCAACCGCTTACAGGCTGTTTCTGAGCTTTTTTACGTATATTCGCCTTTACTGCCTCCTCGTCATATGCCGCTGCCTCTCGTTCTACAAAGTTGATTGCACCTGTGGGGCATGTCGGCAGGCAGTCGCCGAGTCCGTCGCAGTAGTCGTCACGCAAAAGCTTAGCCTTGCCGTTCACCATTCCGATAGCACCCTCGTGGCAAGCATTTGCACACGCACCGCAGCCGTTACATTTTTCTTCATCTATATGAATAATTCTTCTTATCATAATATACCTCCGTATTGATTTTGCAAGCTTATTATAATATAATAAAAAAACAAATTATGTGGTTATAGCAACGAAATGAGGCTTTTATGAAAATTTCTGATATATTCCTTTTCAAAAATATGACCGAACAGGAAATCACTCTTATGAACAAGAGCAAGTATATGAAAAAGCGAATCTTTGCCAAAAGCTCTTACATTTTTAATATGGGTGATGTTATAGATGAATTTGGCATTGTGCTGTCGGGCAATGTGATTATAGAAAACATTGATTTCTTAGGTAACAAGAGCATAATCGGCTACGCAAATGAGGGCGAGATTTTTGCCGAAACCTATGCCCTTTGCCATGCACCGATGATGGTTGATGTGGTATGTGCCGAATGCTGTGAGGTGCTTTTTGTAAATCTAAAAAAATTGCTCAATCCCGAGAACAGCAAAAATTTGTGGTATCCGAAATTTATGAATAATCTCCTTATGCTCTCCTCTCAGAAAAACCTCGCACTTTCCCGCAGAATTTTTTGCACCTCGCCAAAGGCAATCCGCACAAGGGTGCTTGCCTATCTTTCGGAAGAATCAATGAGGGCGGATGCCACAGATTTTGAAATTCCATTTGATCGCCAGCAAATGGCGGAATACTTAAACCTCGACAGAAGTGCCCTGTCAAAAGAACTGAGTAAGATGAAAGCCGATAAAATCATTGACTACCACAAAAACCACTTTATTCTCTTAAACCTGCAAAATGATTTATAATATATTTTTTACAAGTCTGCCAAAAAAGCAGACTTGTATTTTTTTGTTGTTATATATAAATATATGCTTTTCCCATAACATATTGACTATGACAAAAGCGGGACAAATTTGCCGTTATTTTGCTAAAAAATAAAAATTTTTAGGCTCGTAATTTGTTAATTTATTGCTAAGAAGATGATATAATATTAAAGTTGATATACATATATAAATTATTATAATTTTCGGAGGTTCTAATTATGGAAATTAATAAAGCAATAAGTAATCAGAATGTAATCTTTACCCTCAGCGGAAGGCTTGATACACTTACTTCTCCTCAGCTTGAAGATGAAATCAAGAACACTTCCTTTGAAGATACGGAAAATGTAATTTTAAATATGCATGACCTTGAGTATATTTCAAGTTCGGGGCTTAGAGTTATTCTTTCTCTTTACAAAGCTCTCAAAAACCAGAACAGCAAGCTTAAAATTATAAATGTAAACAGCGGCATTATGGAGCTGTTTTCTATGACAGGGCTTGCCGACTATATGGACATTGAAACAGCATAAGGCGGTGGCACAATGAGCAGTACCACACTTGACAGAAACGCCGTTACCGTCAACAAAAAATACACAGAATATTTTTTACCGACTGTTCTTACGGCAATGGCAACAAACATTGCAATGATTGTTGACTCAATTATTGCCGGCAACCTGCTTGGCAAAAATGCACTTGCGGCAATCAGCCTGTTTTCGCCAATCTCTCAGCTTTACTTTTCACTCACCATTCTGTTCGGCCTTGGTGCGTCATCAATAGTTTCTTTCTTAAAGGGCAAGCGTGACGCAAAGCAGGCAAATTGGGTGTTCACATCAGCCTTTGTAGTGCTTCTTGCACTAAGCCTTTTGCTTATTGCAATTCAGTTGCCGCTTGCAAATTCTATCTGCTCTCTGCTTACAAAGGATAGTGAACTGCACACCCTGCTTTTTCAGTATTATCTGCCTTTTCTTATAGGCAGTCCTATTTATCTGATTTTACTAAGTGCAATTCATTTTGTGAGGGCAGACGCAAGACCGCAGTTTGCTTCAAACATTATTATAGTAGCAAATGTAGTAAATCTTATTTTGGACTTTGTGTTTATGGGTGCGTTCAAAATGGGCATAGCAGGCTCTTCCATTGCCACAATGACAGGCTATGCGGTCGGATTTATTATGATGTCAACCCACTTCATCACCAAGAAAAGCACCCTGCACTTTGATTTTTCTATCTTAAAAAACATAGGTCATTTTTTCAGTTTTGTTGGCAATATGGTGACAATCGGACTTTCCGGTGCACTTGGCACAATGCTTATTACAGTTAAAATGCTGTTTTTAAACACACTCATTCAGAGTCTTGCCGGCAACGCCGGTATGGTTTCATACTCGGTATGCTCACAGAGTCAGATATTTATGTCAATGTTCATCACAGGTGCAAGTCAGACTATGATTCCGATTATAGGTGTATGCCTTGGCGAAAATGACTATGACGGCGTTCGCTATGCGTTTTTAAGAGCCGCAAAGGTGCTTGCTGTTTCAAGTATAGTTATTACATTGTTTATCTGTGCCGCTCCCGAGATGATCATAAAATTCTTTGGTATCACTTCAGCAAGCGACATTGCAAACACTATTCCTGCTTTGCGAATAAACGCACTGTCGTTTACGGGACTTTCATTCTCTTTCCTGTTGCTTTACTATTATATGGCTACACAGAAAAGAGCAATTTCAACCACAATTTCAATTCTTAACGGAATCGGTGTGCTGATTCCGTCCGCACTTATTCTTTCACATTTCTTTGGAATTACAGGTGTGTGGCTTTCACTTGTGGCAACACAGATTGGCACACTTGTTATTGTATTTTTTATTGATCTTGTAATCATAAAAAAATCAAAGGGCAAATACAAGAATTTCTACCTGCTTGAGCAATCGGAGAGCAATGAAGTGCTTTCGCTTTCATTCAAAGGCACAAAGGAAAATGCCGCAGGTGTTTCCCTCTACCTCACTACATTCCTTGACGCAAACGGCTTTGACAAACTGCTTGCCAACAGGTTAGCCGTAGCCGTTGAAGAAATGGCAGTCAATGCCGCCGAAAGAATGGAAAACAAGCGTAAGGATGCCGACATTGACATAAGAATTATAATGGACAAAAATGAAACCATAGTTTCTATCAGAGATAACGGTGATGAGTTCAACCCCACACTCGATTCAGAAAACGACTCACAGCTTAATCCGCTTTCCGTAGTTCGTGCAATTTCAAAGAGCGTTGAATATTCAAGAGAATTGGGCTTCAACCGCACCATAATAAAAATGTAAGGAGTTTATTATGAAAAATATTGACGAGATATTAATTAAGGCAACCGCCGATAAAAAAGACGAATATCCGCTTACTCCTGTGCAGATGGGACTTTACCTTGCCTGTCTGCAAAATCCACAGGGTACCATGTACAACATTCCGTACTACTACAAATTTAAGAAAAACGACTTTGACAAGCAAAGACTTATTGACGCTGTTAAAAAAGCAGTTGACAATCACATCGGTTTAAAGGCTAAGTTTGTTTCATCAAACGGCAATCCGGTTATGAAATTAAGAGATGATTTCAACTTTGAGGTCAAGGAAATTAAGACCGATAATATTGACGAGGTATTAAGCAATTTCGTTCAGCCGTTTGACCTTGAAAACGATTTGCTTTGCAGAGTGCGGTGATGACTGCTACCTGCTTATTGATATGCACCACCTTGTATCTGACGGCACATCTATTGCAGTGCTCGGCAAGGATATTGCTCTTGCATATGAGGGAAAAGAGCTTGCTCCGGAAGATGTTACAATGTTTCAGCTTTCAAGTTTCGAGGAAATTCTTGAAACTACCGATGACTACAAAAAGTCAAAGGAATACTTTGACAGCGTTTTGTCGGGCGTAGATGTAAAAACAACTCTTACAGAGGACTTTGCCGAAAAGCCTGAGGACAATACTAAACCAAGCAGTGTTATCGTAATGAAATCAAACGAAAAATATGCCTATACTCCCGACGAGGTGGACGCTTTCACACGAAAGGTAAAGTCAAGTCCGGGCACATTCTTTGTGGCTGTGTATCAATATGCACTTGCAAAATTCACAGGTCTTGACGAAACCCTTGTGTGCACAGTTACCCACGGCAGAGTAAGCAAGCTTATGGCAAACACAGTTGGTATGATGGTACACACAATACCTTTATACAAGAAATTTGACGAAAATGAAACCATAGCAAGCTATCTTTTCACAGCCAGGAAAAGTCTTAAATCAGCAATCAAAAACGATATTTACCCGTTTGTAAAGCTTGCCGGTGAACACGAAATTGCAAATGATTCTATGATTGTTTACCAGTCGGATATTTTCAACGAAGTTGTTATTGACAACAAGAAGCTTGACTTTAATTTCATTTCACAAGGCAATTCTATTGCAAAACTCAATCTTATGGTGTTTAAACACAAGGATCACTACGAAATCCGTTTTGAATACCGCAGTGACCTTTACAGGGAAGAAACTATCCGTTCCTTTGCTGAAACCTATTTTAAGCTTATTGATGAATTTTTACATAAAGAAAGACTTTGTGACATTGACCTTTTGTCTGACGAACAGAAAGCACAGCTTGATAAATTCAACGCTACAGAGGCTGAATTTGATGATACAAAAACTGTGATTGATTTGTTCAGAGAGCAGGCAAAGAAAACTCCTGACAATGTTGCGGTTGTATATAAAGAAAAGTCATTTACATATGCACAGGTTGACGATATTACAGACAGAATTGCAGGTTATCTAAGTAGTAAAGGTATTGGCAAGGGCGATGTAGTGTCGGTACTCATACCAAGATGCGAGTATATGCCGATTGCGTCAATCGGTATTTTAAAAAGCGGTGCGGCATATCAACCGCTTGACCCGTCTTACCCACCTGAAAGACTTGCCTTTATGGTAAAAGATGCAGATGCAAAATTACTCATTGCAGACGAGAGCCTGCTCGAACTTTTGCCGGACTACAAGGGTGATATTCTTCTTACAAAGAATATTCCGTCACTTCCACAATCAAACGCTGAAATTGCAAAGCCACAGCTTGATGATTTATTTATTCTCATCTACACCTCAGGCTCTACAGGTGTGCCAAAGGGTGCTATGCTTGAGCATAAGAACATCAGTTCATTCTGCAATTTTCATATAAGAAAATTCGGACTTTGTGAGGGCAGGCAGTATCGGCATACGCAAGCTACGGCTTTGATGCCTGCCTCAGCGAGATGTACCCTGCTTTGGTATGCGGTGCTACCGTTCACATTATTGAAGAGGACATAAGGCTTGACCTTGTAAAGCTTAACAAATATTTTGAGGACAACAACATTTACATTGCCTTTATGACAACACAGGTTGCAAGGCAGTTTGCTACTGAAATTGAAAACCACTCGCTCAAATACCTCTTAACAGGCGGTGAAAAGCTTGTTCCTCTTGAGCCGCCAAAGAATTTAATTCTTGTAAACGGCTACGGCCCTACAGAGTGTACCGTTTACATCACATCGCAAGATGTTGACAAATACTACGACAGAGTGCCTGTAGGCTATCCGCTTGATAATATCAAGCTTTATGTAATTGATAAATACGGCAGACGACTTCCTGCCGGTGCGTTGGGTGAGCTTTGTGCATCGGGCAGACAGGTATCGAGAGGATACCTCAACCGTCCTGAACAAACAGAAAAGGTATATCAAAAAAACCCGTTTGACTACAAGCACGGCTACGAAAGAATGTATCACACAGGCGATATTGTTCGCTTTATACCTGATGGCAGAATTGACTTTATCGGCAGAAATGACGGTCAGGTTAAAATCAGAGGCTTCCGTATTGAGCTTTCCGAGGTTGAAAAGGTTATTCGTGAGTACGATGGCATTACAAATGCTACTGTTATTGCCAAAAAGCTTGAGGGCGGCGGTATGTGCATTAACGCATACTTTGTTGCCGACAGAAAAATAGAAATCTCAAAGCTTAACGAATTTATCGCAGAGCGTAAACCGCCTTATATTGTGCCTGCCGCATCTATGCAGATTGATAAAATTCCGCTGAATGTAAACGGCAAGGTTGACAAACGCAAGCTTCCCGAAATCACCGCACCTGTAAAGGCTAAAAAGGAAAGCACAGCAAGAAAGCTTACCTTCCTTGAAAAGAAAATTTCTGGAATTGTAGAAAAGATTCTCGGTCACAATGAACTTGACATATCCGAAAACCTTATCAATGCAGGTATGACCTCACTTTCTATCATTAAACTTGCAGTTGAGCTTAACAAGACATTCGGCTTTGAGGCAAATGTTAAGCAGATGATGAAAGGCTGTTCGGTTGTGTCTATTGAGGACGAATTGCAGGAATTTATGCTCACCGCTGCCACAAGAAAGCCGCAGACAGAGGAAAAGAAAAAGGAGCACAAAGCCCTCTACCCTCTCTCAAAAACACAGCTTGGCGTATATCTTGACTGTATGAAAAATCCATACAACACCCTTTACAATATTCCGTCAATTCTCACATTCCCAAAGAGTTTTGACGCAAACAAGCTTGCCGACTGCGTAAAACAGGTGCTAAAGGCACACCCATACATCTACACAAGCCTCACAACCGAGAATAACGAGGTTGAACAGAGGTATGTGGACAATGCCGAGCCTGATTTTCCTGTTGTATCACTTACAGAAGATAAGTTTAAACGCTTTAAAAAGGAATTTGTAAAACCACACAATCTTGCTAAAGCACCGCTTTTCAGAATAGGCATTGTTGAAACCGAAAAGAATATCTACTTACTCTCCGACTTCCACCACATTGTCTTTGACGGTGCATCAGTTTCTTTGTTTATACAGCAGTTAAAGGCTCTTTATGAGGGTGGCAGCATTGAGTCGGAAACCTACACATATTTTGACTATATAGAAAATGAAATTGCAGCCGAAAACGGCGAGGAATTTAAAAAGGCTGAAAAGTACATTGACAATATGATGAAGAATTTTGAGTCTGCATCAGAAATTACAGCCGATTTAAGAGGAAAGCTTGAGGACGGCAGCCTTGCCGAAGAATTTATTCCGCTTGACATCAAGCCTTATAAAAAATTCTGCTCACAGCATGGCATTACCCCTGCCCACCTCTTCCTTGCCGCAGTGTTCTACACAGTATCTCGCTTTACAAACAACCGCAATGTATATCTCAGCACCATAAGCAACGGCAGAAGTGATATGCGGCTCACCAACTGCTTTGGTATGTTCGTAAAAACCCTTGCACTCGGCATTGAGGTTGAGGACATTACTTCGCTTGAATTTGTGCAAAAAAGCAAAGAAGTTTTCACAGGCTCTATTGAAAATGAAATTTACCCATATGCTCAGCTTTGTGCCAAGTACGGCTATGCACCAAGCTTTGTTTACGAATATCAGCTCGGTGTTGTTGATGACCTTGTAATCAACGGCAACAAAATCGAGCGTGATTACCTTGATATGAACACAGCAAAATTCAAAACCGCTGTTCATATTGAGGAGAGAAACGGCAAACCATATGTCATTGTACAGTACAATGACGCACTTTACAGCAAGGAACTTATGCACACACTTGCACAGTCTGTAGCCTGCGTTGCCGAGAATATCATCTCAAATCCAAACGGCAGAATCAGGGAAGTTTCTATGCTCACATCTGAGCAGATAAAACAGCTTGACGGCTTTAAATCTACTATGATTGCACCTGTTAAAAACAAGCTTTTGCACAAAATGTTTGAACAGCAGGTACAAAAAGCTCCCGATAACATTGCAATTTCAGCTTGTGACGGCAAGCTAAGCTACTCAGAGCTTGACCGTCTTGCAAACAAAACAGCAAATGCACTCATTGATATGGGACTTAAAAAGGGTGGCAGAGTAGTAATTCTGCTTGAAAGAACTTCCAAATTTTTCACTTCTTTACTTGGTATCTTAAAGGCAGGCGGTGCGTTTATTCCAACCTGCCCTGACTATCCAAAAGAAAGAATAGACAGCATAATTGAGGACAGTAACGCTGACTTTGTAATCACAGAGGGTGAACTTTTGAACACATACAGCAATACTGTAGATGTGGCAAAACTTCTTGCTTTTGAAAATGACAGCAATCCTAATGTTGATGTTCAGCCTGAAGATCTTGCATATCTTATTTACACATCAGGCTCAACCGGCAAACCAAAGGGTGTTATGCTCAGACACATTGGCATTGCAAACTACCTTACCTACAGTGACGCAAATATTCAGGTAAAATATGTGGTTGACAACTGCAAAGCTTACGGCTCGGTTACTACAATTTCATTTGATATGTCGCTGAAAGAAACTATGCTTTCGCTTTGCAACGGACTTACACTTGTATTTGCAAGTGACGAGCAGACCGTAAACCCGATGTCACTTGCAAGGTTCTTTAAAGAAAACAATGTAGATGCGTTCAACGCTACACCGTCACGACTTCTTCAGTATATGGAGCTTGACGATTTTGCCGAGGCAATGGCAAACTGCAAGGTTATCCTTTCCGGCGGTGAAAAGTACCCTGACAAGCTTTTGAATGTACTGCGAGAAAAGACAAATGCAAGAATCATCAACACCTATGGTCCAACTGAAATTACAGTTTCCTCAAACGCAAAAGAGCTTACTCACGCCGAGCAGATTACCATAGGCAAACCGCTTATGAACTACACCGAATACATTGTAGACTGCGACAATAACCTGCTTCCTGTCGGCGTTGTAGGTGAACTTCTCATCTCAGGCTGCGGTGTTGCACTCGGCTACAACAAGCTTGAGGAGCAGACAAAGAAAGCCTTTATCGACTTCAAGGGTGAACGCACCTACCGTTCGGGCGACTACGCAAAATGGACAAGTGACGGCGATGTAATTATCCTTGGCAGAACCGACAATCAGGTAAAGCTGAGAGGTCTGAGAATTGAGCTTGGAGAAATTGAAAAGTGCCTTACATCGGTTGATGGCATCAAGAGTGCCATTGCTCTTATCAGAAAGGTAGGCAAGGCAGACGCTATATGTGCTTACTTCACAGCCGACAAACCGCTTGACATTGAGTTTGTCAAAGGTGAACTGAAAAAGAGCCTTACCGATTATATGGTGCCAACGGCTTATATGCAGCTTGACGAAATGCCGCTCACACCAAACGGCAAGGTAAATACAAAGGTTTTACCTGAACCGACAAGCACAAAAGCTGAAAAGGGGGCTGAACCTAAAAACGAGCTTGAAAGAATGTTCTGCAATATGTTTGCCGAAATCCTTGAGCTTGACAAGGTTTATGCCGACGACAGCTTCTTTGACATTGGCGGTACTTCTCTCACAGCAACACGAGTAGTAATTGCCGCAAGCAAAAAGAACATTGACCTTGCATACAGCGACATTTTTGAGAACACCACCCCACAGGCTCTCGCAAAATATGTGAGTAAGGAAGAAAACACTGAGCAAAACGACCTTGAAAATCTCGATAAATTTGACTATTCGGAGATTGATAAAGTTCTTGCAAAGAATAATATTGAAAGCTTCAAAAACGGTGAAAAACAGAGCCTTGGCAATGTGCTTCTCACAGGCCCGTCAGGCTTCCTCGGTATTCATATTCTTTATGAGCTTTTGCATAAATATGACAGCAAGGTATATTGTATGATTCGTGACAAGAAAAATAACCCTGCTGAAAACCGCTTAAACTCTATGTATTTCTACTATTTCGAAGAAAGCCTAAAGGAAAGATATGCAGACAGAGTTGTGGTACTCAGCGGTGATGTCACAAGTCGTGAGTCATTTGACAAGTTCTCAGAATTTGACATTGACACTGTAATTAACTGTGCCGCAAATGTTAAACACTTCTCAAAGGGCACAGATATTGAAGATGTAAATCTCTACGGCACACTCAATGTGCTTGACTTCTGCAAGCAGATAAATGCCCGACTTATTCATGTTTCAACAATGAGTGTCGGCGGAATGTATGTCGGTGAACCGGGTCCTGTAAAGCAGCTTAAGGAAAATCAGCTTTACTTTGGTCAGCATGAAGGCTCAAAATATACACTCTCAAAGTTCCTTGCCGAAAGAGCTATTCTCAGCGAAGTTGCAAAGGGATTTAACGCAAAGATTATGCGTGTAGGCACACTTTCCGCAAGAAACAGTGACGGTGAATATCAGATTAACTTCACCACCAACACATTTATGGGCAGACTTAAATCCACACTTCTCATCGGCAAGTATCCGTATGAGGCAATGGAAATGCCGTTTGAGCTTTCGCCTATCGACTTTGTCGCAAAGGCAATCCTCTTGCTCGGACAGTCACCAAAGGAATGTGTAGTATTCCACCCGTTCAATAACCACACATTAATTATGGGCGACCTTTATGCTGAAATGGATAAAATGGGACTTCACTCAGAGCCTGCCGAAGCCGAGGACTATGAAAAAGCACTTGAGCTTGCCGAACAAGATCCTGAAAAGGCAAAGATACTCTCAAGTATGATTGCTTATCAGAATATGGCTCATGGTCAAAAAACCTTTACCGTCGGCAAAAGCAACGCTTACACAATGCAGGTGCTTTACAGAATGGGCTTTAAGTGGCCTGTAACCTCGCTTGACTTTATGAAACGCTTTATCAATGCCCTGCGTGGCCTTGGTTTCTTTGATTAATTATATGTTTTTTTCAATAGTTGGGGTAAATTATGGTTTTGAAGAGAGTTTCGCATAAATAACAAAAAATTTAGGTCGAGCCTTTTTAAAGGCTCGTGGGTTTGGGCAACGCCCAAGAAAGCTGTTTCCATTGCCTTTTATTAGGCACAAACAGCGGGCTGTTTGTGTGCTGAGGCAAGGTTTGACAAAACAGGCGACAGCCTTTTAAAAGAAATACTTCATTAGTAAATTATAAAGAATAATGGTTTTTGTGTTGCTATCGCAGTTATAAAGCTTTGTGTTAGCTAAAATATTGTGGGCTTTGCCCACACCCACAACCTTTGAAAAAGGTTGACCAAATTTTTATTTTCGAGTATAAAGTCTGTGCTAATTTAAGCAAAAGTTTCCCGACCGTTGCTAAACCATAATTTATCAACATTACCCCAACATTTAAAACAGAACCAATTATATTGCTGTAACAAAAAGCGGAGTGTACAAAAATACACTCCGCTTAGTTTGTAGAAAGGTGACTGAAATTCAGCCACCTTTTAATTAAATTTCGCAATCGTCAAGAATACTGCGTAAAGTATCGGCAGATTTTTTCAGATTGACTTTCTCTTCTTCGCTCAGAGAAATAGGTACTTTGGTTTCAATGCCGTTTGCACCTACTATGGACGGCATACTGAGTACAACATCGTTTATTCCAAATTCGCCGTGCATCATTGAAGAAATCGGAAGAATTGACTTTTCGTCACGAATAATTGCCTCGCAAATCCTCTTTACTGCCATTGCCACACCGTAATAAGTAGCACGCTTTTTGGCAATGATTTCGTATGCACTGTTCTTTACCTTTTCAGCTATGTTTTCCTGCGACTCATCGTGATTGTAATGTCCTCTCATCTCGCAGAAATCATCAAGCGGAATACCCGAAACATTGGCACTGCTCCAAACCGCAATCTCGCTGTCGCCATGCTCACCGATTATATAAGCGTGAACACTCTGGCTGTCAACCGACAAATGCTCACCAAGCTGACATTTAAGTCTTGCGGTATCAAGCACAGTACCTGAACCAATTACACGATTTTCTGCAAAACCCGAAAGTTTGATAGCTGTGTATGTGAGAATATCCACAGGGTTTGCCACAACAAGCAAAATTCCTCGGCAATTTCTCTTTGCAATTTCCGGAATAATACTCTTGAAAATTCCTACATTTTTATGTACAAGGTCAAGTCTTGTTTCGCCCGGCTTTTGACCTGCACCGGCAGTAATTACAATAATTGCTGCGTCAACTATATCATCATAGTCGCCTGCATAGATTTTCATATTGCCCACAAAAGGAATACCATGGCTAATATCCATAGCCTCGCCCTCTGCCTTATCTTTGTCGGCGTCAATCAACACAATTTCCGAGAAAAGCTTGCTCTGCATCAAAGCAAAAGCAGACGCTGAACCAACAAATCCGCAGCCTATTACTGCAATTTTTCTTAAATTAACTTTATCCATAATGTTACCCCCTAAAATAAAGTTTCTATACCCATAATCAGCAATTGATAATGATTACTGATTTAAGTATATTATATCACATTATTTAGAAAAATCAAGTAAATTAGGAATAATTATCGTTTTATTTACAAAATTTCTATTTCACTTGACAAGCTATATTGATATTTTATATAATTATAATGTATATTGCCTTTTAGGAGAGTATTTATGGAAAGAGAAAATTTTAAATCCAAGCTTGGGTTTATTCTCGTAAGTGCAGGCTGTGCAATCGGAATCGGCAATGTATGGCGATTTCCATTTGTAACAGGTCAGAACGGCGGAGGTATTTTTGTACTTCTTTATCTGCTGTTCCTTGTGATTATGGGCATACCTGTGCTTACTATGGAGCTTGCTATCGGCAGAGCAAGTAAAAAAAGTGCCGTACTCGCATACAAAGCACTTGAAAAGCCAAAAAGCAAGTGGCACATTCACGGTTGGTTCTGCATACTCGGCTGCTACCTGCTTATGATGTATTACACACCTGTGTCGGGTTGGATGCTAAGCTACTTTTTTAAATTTGCAACAGGCACATTTGAAAGCGGAATGTCCTCAGAGCAGGTGAGTAATGTTTTTTCAAACCTGATGTCAAACCCTACTGAAATGATAATCTGGATGGCAATAATGGCGATTGCCGGATTTTTCGTGTGCAGTAAAGGTATACAGAACGGTATTGAAAAGGTCAGCAAGGTTATGATGATTTTACTACTTGCTTTGATTATCATACTTGCAGTAAACAGCCTTACGCTGTCAGGAGCTATGGAGGGAGTCAAGTTTTATCTTGTTCCTGATTTTGACAAGGTAAATTCCATTGGAATTGGTCATATTATAACCTCTGCAATGAGTCAGGCTTTCTTTACGCTTAGCCTCGGCATTGCCTCAATGGAGATTTTAGGCAGTTATATGACAAGAGAAAAAACTTTGCCGAGCGAATCAATAAAAATCTGCGTACTTGATACTTTTGTGGCTATCACCGCCGGACTCATTATCTTCCCTGCCTGTTTCTCATACGGAGTTGAGCCTGATCAAGGCCCTGCATTGATTTTTGTTACACTTCCAAATGTATTTGTAAATATGGCGGGCGGCAGAATCTGGGGCACACTTTTCTTTATGTTTATGACCTTTGCGTGCTTCTCAACTGTTATTGCTGTATTTGAAAATCTGATTTCATTCAGCATTGATATGTTTAATTTTAGCCGAACAAAGGCGGTTATTATAAATGCGATTATTATGCTTATCGGTTGTCTGCCTTGCATATTCGGATTTAATATTCTCAGTGGTTTCAACATCTTTGGCAAAGGCGTGCTCGACATTGAGGACTTTGTTGTCAGCAATCTGCTGTTGCCTGTGGGTGCGTTCCTGTATTCCCTTTTCTGCTCCACAAAATTCGGTTGGGGCTTTGACAATTATCTTAATGAATGTAACCAAGGCTCAGGCATAAAATTCCCAAAATTCATAAAACCATATGTAAAATATGTATTGCCAATCCTCGTGCTTATAGTCTTTATCTCAGGCTTTATACCACAAGGCGGTTAAATTACTTGAGTGCACCTTGCAGTTTTGCAGGGTGCATTCATTATCTTTATAATTATTATAATTTAGCAATAACCAACATTTTGTGAAGTTCTATTGAAATAATTATCAATAAATGTTATAATATAATAAATAAAGCAATTAATAATAATTATATTTATAAATAGGAGATATTTTTATGAATTATGTAAATGCTAATACAAATATGTTTTGTAAACCAAATATTGATTTTTTCTATCAACCTGGGGAATACGCATATGCAAAATGTACAAAGAAATCAGATCAAGGTTATTTTTTTATGTGTATTGATAATTACTCATCCTTTTTTATACCAACTATTGTGGCTAAAAATATAAACAAGAATATTGAAGAAAACAATTATTATTGGGTTACTCTTGATAACAATTTTACTCAAAATGAAAATACATGTCATTATATAAAAGCATGGTTTCCAAAAATAAATAGTATTGTTAAAGAAATCAATAAATTTTCAGAATTACATAATAAAAATGATATTATTTATGCTCCAATCAAAGAAATAAAATATGACCATATACTTGTCAACATTACTCCAAGCTATACTGCCAAAGTATATACAACTGCATTGAATAATCCAATTTCAAATTACAATCAGAATGATATAAAGAAATTTAAAATAACAGATTTAATTAAGAAAGATGACAAAAAAATAGATGTATTTTTAACAGAAATAGATGACAAATCTCTTGCAAGTCGAGATGAAGTATTATGGAGTTTGTTACCAAAATCTCTGAATATTTCAGAAGTAATTATTCCTAATAAAATAATTGAAACACTTAAAGAAAGAGATATTTTATCACTCTTTATTTTAAATAAAGCAACGGTAAAAGAAGACAATTTTAATTCAAGAGATTTAGCATTAGTTTTAAACGATAGGTACATAAGTGCATATAATAATAAAAAAATAATTATACGAGATAATAATAAATCCTTTTATTTTATGGAATTTAACACAGAAATAAAAGATAATAACGGAGCACCCATATTCGCTTGTTTTAAAAAAAGTAAACAAGAAAAGAATTCTAAGTGGGTGTGTAATTTAATTGGTTTTACATCTGCAGAAAGAGAATTTGAAAAATATATTTATGTAGATAATTGGCAAAGTTTATTAGATGAATTGTTTGATTTGGTATTAAGCGGAGAAAACTGGGATTTGCCTGGTAATGGTGAACATGGAAAGCATTTTATTCTCAAGCAATATTTAAGATTTACTTTTTATAAAGTTCACCTTGATGGAAAAATCGTTGAGAAAGATGGTAACGCTATCTTTGATACAGGTCTTGTTGATCAATCTTATGATAATATATACTGTTTTTTAAAGAAAAATGAAAACGAGAATGATTTTTATAGCAGAGAGTGGAATTTTGGATTTTTTGCTGCATGGGGAAAAGGTGAAAAAGGTAAAAAAATCAACGGTTTATTTGCTCAAAAACCGGAACCGCCAAAATATATAGATAGATTAGAAAATATATTTTTTGATACCGATAAAGAATTGTATTGTGATTATGAACACATAATATTAGACAATGCAGATCGTTTACCCATTGAATTCTTTAAAGCAAAATTATATTTAGATGAAACAATTCAAGAAATAGCAAAAGAATATGAAAACGCTAATAATCATTATGAAAGAAATAAAATCATGAAGAAAATTAAGGAATATATTAAAAATGAATTTAATCAAAATAATCATATTTTTAAAGATATTCAGTTGGGTTTAAAACAAGCCGTAGATACAGCAAT
>NZ_JBGVJL010000043.1:0-5939 GCF_045129435.1 Ruminococcus sp.
AAACTATTTTTGAAAAAATAAAAATAAAAAAAATAATTTATATAATAATATATAGTAGTATAATATTACATACATATTAATTTTATTTTTTTATTTTTTATTTTTATTTAAAGTTTGCGGAAAAAAACATACATACTGTCATACTCTGAGTACAACACATTCCCTATCTGTTAATCAGCTTGCCTATATTTTTGAGTGCGATTGAGATTGTGCCGTCATTATTATTGATAAACTCAATATAGCGGTCGTCCTCAAAGTACTCTACAGGGACGGTGATTTCTATGCCGGTATCGGTTTTGATTTTCTGGCTTTTGCTTGCACGCACTGCGGAGGTTTTTTCCACCTTAATATCCTTTGGAATTTCCTTTTCCTCAATCTTTTTTTCAAAAGCCTCCTGCATAATCGGCGACTCTGAAAAGATGTTTTCGGCAAGCTGTTCGGTAGAAATCGTGTCGGACTCCTCGCAGTTTTCCGCAATGTAGCTTTTCGCCTTTGACACCGCTACGGCAGAGTTCACCCCGTACTCCTCTGCCACCTCGTTGGCGGTTTCCTTAACGATTTTCACAACCTCTTTTGTCGATACTCCGCTTGTACATTCAAGCAGAATTTCGGGCAATACAACCACATCTCTGCCGTCAATCTGCCTTTTCTTGTCTGAAAAATAAATCTCGCCCGTCTCGGTATTTATGAGAGCGTATGAGTCGATTTTCTGAGTTGGGGCAGGCAAAATGGCATAGTGCTTCATTATTTCGTTATGCACGCCGTTTTCGTCCGTAATCACCTGATGAGTGTAGGCAGACTTATTGGTGATGAGGAGCAGAGCAAAGTAATTTTCGTCATCAAGTATGTAATCAACTGCCACAAGGTCGATTGAGTCGAGCCTGTCGGACACAGAAATATTCTCATAAAGAACATTGGCAATCTGAGTTGAGAAGTCGATAAAATCAAATCCGCCGTTTTTGTACTCGGTTAATGCACCTGCAAAACCGCTTTCCTCGTTAAAACGACCGTTTTTACGGGCAGAGTCTTTATGGAGCTTTTCAATGTGCTTTTGCAAAAATGTGCTGACATTATCGTCCGCAAGGTCAAGCAGATTTTGCGAAAACACGCTCATTCCCGAATTAAAGTCGAGTATGTGAAGTATAGCCTTTTTAATAATCATATCGCATTTCCTATCTATAATGTTATGGGTATATTATAAAGTATCGGCAGAAGTTTTACAAGGGAATGGCAATTATTATTTTTTAGAATAATATTGATAATATATAAAAAAATACGGCTTTTGATGAGCCGTACTTTTTTATGCGATATTTTAGGTTTTTTTGCCGACAAGCAAGGTTGAACCGCCAAGTTGCAAATACTTTGACTCTTTCTTTGTCATAAACATTCCGTTCGTAGTGTCGATTAACTCAACGCTTTCATATCCCATATCGAGCAGTTTCTTTTTAAACTGCTGCATATCGCCGTATCTCGCCTTTGACATCAGGTCGTGAATTGCAAATGTGCCGCCCTTTTTCAGCACTCGCAGACTTTCAAGCAAAAGCTCCTGCTTATTTGCACCTGCAATATTATGATACACATAATTGCTTGTTACAGCGTCAAAGGTTTCGTCCGCAAAATCAAGCTTGCAGGCATTGCCCTTTACAAATTTAACATTCTTCACGCCCTCAGCCTTAGCATTTTTACAGCAAAGCATATTGCTGAAATTAGCGTATTCCTTGCCCCATCTGTCAACCCCGATAATAGTAGCGTCAGGATTTTTCTTTGCACAGGCAATGGTCAACGCACCGCTTCCACAGCCAACATCAAGGCACTTGCCACCCTTCGGAACTTTTATGTAATCAGCCGTACCGTCTATAATCTGCTTGCTCAGCTTGCGATTGCCGTCATACGAAAATGCTCTGTATGCCATAATGCTCCACATTAAAAAAGCACCCAGCACAAGCACCGCAATCAACAGCACAGCAAAAATTATCCATCTCAGCACACCGCTGAGCCCCACACCGATAATACCGAAAATCACAAATAAAGCTACCGCCACACAAGTGCCGACAATCAGCAAATTTACCATATATTTCGGCACCCAGTTTTTATAATCAGCCTTCATAATGCCACACTCTTTCTCATAAAGTTAGTTTTAACTAACTAATTTCATTATAGCATACTTTTCCAAAAATACAATAGGAATTTTTAATGTTCTGTTTTAAATGTTTTGTAGATATTATTGTTTGTAACGGTCGGGAAATTTTGTTTAAACTATCACAGACTTTATATCCAAACCACTCTGCGAACCATAATTTTTACAATTATTTATAAAAATGCAATAAAATATAATAATAAAAAAATAATTTCTCTGTACATATTGTAATAATAAAAATAAAATGTTATAATAAAAAAAATTTAAAAAAGGAGTAAGGTATGAAAAAGACATTAAAATATATATCAGCACTGCTTTGTGTACTTATGACGGCAGGCTGTTGCACCACTGCATTCACAGCCGCAGAACTTAATGAAGACGAATCCGTAAAAGCAATTTACCAAAAGAACGAAAACGGTGCAAGCGTTTATTATGATGAGAACGGCAATGAAGTGCCGATTGAAGCTTTGAATGATGACAGCGATAACATAAAGCAGTCGCTCCCCGAAAAGTACGATTTGAGGGACAGCGGCAGGGTAAGCAAGGTTAAAAATCAAGGCTCGGAGGGCTACTGCTGGGCATTTGGCTCGGTTGCATCAATGGAGTCTAACATTCTTACGCAGAGCGATTTAAGAACCGAACTTGGCGACAATCCGCAGGACAGCCTTGATATTTCCGAGGCAGGTCAGATATGGTATATCCACACAGGCGTGACGGACAAAAATTCGCCATTTTACGGTGACTATATGAAAGACCCTGACAAGGGCAGTAACGGCGGCTCAACAACCACGCTTGCACAATCGCTTAATTCGGGATTTGGCACATATCCGCAACAGCTTTGCCCGTATGAAGATGTAAAGCGCGGTTTTTCGGAAACTCTTAGGTTTTATTCCGACTACAGACTCAGGGAGTACAACGAGCTTAGCAATGAACCTAACTTACTTAAATCTAAAATTATGAATGACGGTGCAATCACCGTTTTTTATGATAGCGTCAGACAGTGCTATTCGTCAGATTACAAAAATTATTACAGCGACGAAAACTCTCCGCTTTCAACACAAGGTCATATCATAGCTGTGGTCGGTTGGGACGATAACTACAGCAAGGAAAATTTTACAGGTTACTCAAAGCCTGAACACGACGGAGCGTGGCTCTGCAAAAACAGCTGGGGCGAAAGCTATGGCAACAACGGCTACATATGGATTTCCTACGACACCATAAGACTTAGCTTTTCGCAGTATATAATGCAGTCGAACAAAAATTTTGACAATATTTATCAGAAGAGCTTTCTTACAAGCGGACTCGGCTACAACTATGACGGTGCGGCAAATGTATTTACCGCAAACTCAGACGAACAGCTAAAGCAAATCAGCATTTCCACAATGGGTGCTTATGATTACACAATTTCAGTCTATGCACTTGACGCTGACTTTGCATATCCAAAGGACGGAAAACTGCTAACTACCTTTACCGGCAAAATTGAGAACAACGGTATTCATTACATTGATGTGCCGAAAGAAGTCTATCTGAGTTCAGGCGAAAAATTCTCTGTTGTAATAGAGGCAAATGACAATGACTCTTTTCTGAATTTTTCTTCAAACAGTTCAGACAACATTAAGTATGAACCAAAGAACAGCTATACTTTTTCTCGTGGTGCATGGAAAGACATAACCGAGAATACGGCAGACGCTCAGCTTTACGCAGGCATAAAGGCATTTACATCAAATATTGACAATTCTTTCGTTATCAATAGCTTGAAGTCAGCTATAACAGACGCAGAAAAATTTGACAAAACTACGGCTGATATTCCGTACTATGCCGACCTGCTTACAGAGCAGATTACTAAAGCTAAAGCTGTGCTTGAAAACAGAAATTCCTCTGCTCAGGATATGAACAATCAGATTATTCTTTTAAGCTTTTACCAAGAAAAAGCCATAAATGCACCATACGAAATCAACAGCGTTGACGATTACATAGCTCTTACGGAGCTTTGCACAAACTACGGACTTCTGCCCGATGTAATTTCACTCAACACAGACCTTGATTTAAAAAATTACACAGAGGGCTTTGACCCTATCTGCAACGGCAGTGGCGAATTTATGGACACATTTCTGGGAAATAACCACACAATCAAGAATATAAGATTTAAACAGCACCAATTTTCTAACGATACATACAGCGGTCTTTTCGGTAATCTTAAATGTGCTGTTGTGTCAGACCTCAATATTGAAAATGCGGTTGTTGAGCCTTCCTCAAAGGGCGGTGTTCTGTCAGCCACAGCAAATTACGCAACAATAAAAAATTGCCATATATCAAACAGCAAAATTGAGTATGGCTACGACCTAACTATTCAGTCATCGGGCGGACTCTGCGGTGAAGCGTGGTACTCAACCATTACAAACTGCACAGCCGAAGGCAACGCAATATATGGCAGTACCGCAGGCGAATTTGCTTTTTCGGTTGACTCTAATATTCTTAACTGCACAGCAAAAAACAACAAAGTTTACACAACAGGCAGTCTGACAATTTACTATCCCGATACATACGAAGCAAAAAATTTATACTTTGCTTCCGATATGAACAAGAGTGATACTTTGGTAGAAATGACCGATGAATACATAAGGGTATCATCACTTATTCACAAAATCACAAGCTGTACTTCCGAAACAGTTGGTCTTACAAAGCAAGGCGATTACTACTATATCGACAGGAAAATACTTGAGAACAACCAGTTTGTAATCGTAAATATTGATATGACCGATGCAGAGAACAGCTACAAATACAAGGTAAATCTTGACGATAAGTCAATCATTCTTACAGAAATGAATTACGAACCGAGCGACACAATCACAATTCCGTCAACCTACCTTGGCAGACCTGTTACCGGAATTTCAGAGAATATCTTCACAAAGTTTGACCCATCTGAAGTTACAGCTCTTGTACTTGGTGACAACCTCACTTCCCTGCCAAGTAATCTTATCGCTCCTCTCTATAACATTGAAAGCATAAAATTTGGTAATTCTTTAAAAGAAATTCCGAAAGGTTTTGCAAGCTATAAAAGTATGCTCAAAACCGTAAATTTTGGCAGTGGCATCGAAAAGATAGGCAATTACGCATTTGAGGGCTGTATAAATCTTGAGGGAGTCAACCTGACGGATAATATCAAGGAAATCGGCAATTCTGCGTTTATTGGTGTGAATTTCAATAAGATGACAATCGGCAAGAGCGTTGAGAAAATCGGCACAGAGGCATTTGGATATTTCAATTATTCACTGTCAAATAACAACGGCAAAAAGGTGCAAAACCCATACTATGTGATAAACGGCTATGGCTCAACAGAGGCTGAACGCTATGCAAGTAAGAACGGAATCACATTTATTGATATGAATTTAAGCGAGCCTGACACAGAGCAAACTTACACAGATTTGTTTAGCTACAAAGCTGGTGACATTGACTTGAACGGCGTTATAGATGTGAACGATGTCACACTTTTGCAGCGTTTTATCGCACAAGATGTTGAGTTTAACGATTTGCAGTACAAGGCAGCAGCTGTTACTACACATATCAAAAAGATTACCGTTAATAATGTAACCGAAATTCAGCGTTACCTTTCAGGTGAAATTGACGATTTGTAATTGCGAGGTCAAGGCTGATAATTTAGTATCGGTCGGGAATTATACGTTTAAAAATACGCAAAATCTTAACGAAATAAAA
The DNA here is from genome assembly GCF_045129435.1 of Ruminococcus sp. GTDB lineage: Bacteria > Bacillota > Clostridia > Oscillospirales > Acutalibacteraceae > Ruminococcoides. Next base: position 5,852 of record NZ_JBGVJL010000043.1, read on the forward strand.
TTTAGGTCGAGCCTTTTTAAAGGCTCGTGGGTTTGGGCAACGCCCAAGAAAAGTTGTTTTCATTGCAAATTTTCAGGCACAAACAGCG
>NZ_JBGVJL010000044.1:0-3724 GCF_045129435.1 Ruminococcus sp.
GTCTAACTCTTGATCCAGATGCTCCTATTGATTGGGAATATGCTGATAAAATTTTAGGCGAACAGCGTAATTCTGCAAGAAAATATCTATGTTCAATAAAAAAGGATTGCTAATATAATGAAAGAAAAAAACAGCGGTAAACAAATGTCTATAAATCTTATTGCCTCCATAGTTTCATTTTGCGTTAATATGGGCATAAACTTTTTCCTTGCTCCTTTTCTTGTAAAAGAGCTTGGCACAGAAGCTTATGGATTTATAGGGCTTTCTTTGAATTTCATTCAGTATGCCACTATCATTACGGCCGCATTAAATTCTATATCAGGAAGATTTATTTCCATTGAATATCACAGAGGTAATATAGATAAAGCCTCTAAGATTTTCTCATCTGTATTTGTAGCAGATATTTTTCTTGCAACAGTAATGCTTGTGGCGTCATTGCTGTTTACAATGTTTATTGATGTTTTCTTAAATGTTCCGTCCGGACTTTTAACAAGCGTACAGATTACATTCGGACTTGCATTTTTAGCATATGTAATCAGTGTAGTAACTGCAATATTTACTACTGCTACCTTTGTAAAAAACAGACTTGATATTAACTCTATCAGAGATATTATCTCAAATCTTATAAAATTAGCTCTTGTAGCAGTATTGTTTATTTTCTTTCCACCACAGCTTTATTATCTGGCACTTGCTACCGTAATAAGCGGTATGTTCCTGCTTCTTGCAAATATTTCTGTTAAAAAGAAAATAATGCCTGATGTCAAAGTTAAAATAAAAAACTTTAGCTTTGCTTATGTAAAAATGATTTTAGCAGCAGGAATTTGGGTTTCTTTCTCTCAGCTTTGCAATGTTCTCATATCAGGACTTGATTTATTGATATGCAACCTTGTTCTTGGCCCAACTATTATGGGACTTTATTCTATTGCTAAAACCGTTCCGACTTGCCTTTCTAACCTCATAAATATGCTCGGCAATGTGTTTACACCTCATTATACAATTATGTATGCTAAAGGAAATATAGACGGGCTTGTGCAAGAAGTTAAATTCACTTCTAAAATTGTCAGTACGATTATGACTGTACCACTTGCCGGTTTTATTATCTTCGGTAATCAGTTCTACACACTCTGGCAGCCAACAAAAACTGCCGATGAAATACTTATGATTCAAATTTTATCGGTTCTAACCTGCCTTATGTATCTTTTTACCTGTCATACACAATGTCTTATGATGCTATACACAGTCTGCAACAAACTAGTTTTACCGGTGTTTGTAAACTTTGGTATTGGTTTGTCAAGCGTTGGTATTGTGTTGCTTGTGCTTAATTTTGGCACTCTTGGCAACAACGGTGTGTATGTAATCGCTGCTGTAAGCTCTGTTTTAATGAGTATTCGTGCATTAACATTTATGCCGATTTACTCCGCTAAAATTCTCAATAGGAAGTGGAATACTTTTTATGATACAATAATTCGTGGCTGCATTTGCTTTGCCGTAATTGCAGTTATGTTCTATATTGTAAGTATGTTCATTACCATTAATTCGTGGTTCAGCCTTATTGCTGTATGCGTTGGCTTTGGACTAATTGGATATGCGTTGTGTATTCCGCTTATGTTTAAACGCAGTGAAATTAAAAAGCTTACAGGCAAATTTATGAAAAAAATAAAGCACTAATACTAAATAAGGTGACTTCATGATAAATTTATTTTCAGATAAATCACAATGTTGTGGATGTACTGCTTGTCTTAGCACTTGCCCAAAAGGCGCTATATCAATGCGCATTGATGATTACGGCTTTAATTATCCTGTAATTGACACAGAACATTGTGTTGAATGTAAAAAATGTGTTGCAGTATGTGACTTTAAAAAAAACTCTGACAATAAAAATTCAGCTAAATTATCTGTATATGCCTGCCACAATAAGAATGAACAAATTCACAAAGAAAGTTCTTCCGGCGGTGTATTTTTTGAGTTGGGCAAGAAAATTCTTCAAAATAACGGAGTAATTTACGGAGCTGTATATGACCAAAACTTTAATGTTAAGCCTATAAAGGCCGAGAAAATTTCTGATCTTGAAAAGATGAAAGGCTCAAAATATGTTCAAAGTAATATTACAGGTGTTTTTAAACAGGTAAAAACTGATTTGGAGCAGGGGAGAAAAGTACTTTTCTCCGGCACTGGTTGTCAATGTGCCGGTCTTAAATCATATTTGAATAAAAATTATGATAATCTCTACATTATAGATATTGTTTGCCACGGAGTACCATCACAAAAACTATTTAATGATTATAAAAAACAACTTGAAAAGAAATACAAATCAAAGCTTATTTCGTTCAATTTCCGTACTAAAAAGATTAAGGGTGAAATTCAGGATATTGAGGCTGAATTTGAAAATGGAAAACTTTATAATAATTATCCGGATTTAGATAATTTCAAAAGTTTTTTCTCCAGAAGTCTTACACTTCGACCTTCTTGCTATAATTGTAAATACGCAAATACCGAGCGAGTAGGTGACATCACTATTGGAGATTTTTGGGGCTTGGAAAAATCAATGCCTGAGTTCAAATCAAGATATGGAACTTCGCTTATCATAATTTCAACGCAGAAAGGACAAAAGCTTTTTGAAGAAATTTCGGATAGTCTTGAAACAAAAGAAAGTACACTTCAAAATGCCTTACAGCCAAGTCTTATTTCACCGGTAAAGAAAACTGAAATAGCTGATGAATTTATGAATGATTATATAAAAAACGGTTTTGACTACGTTTGCAATAAATATAATTCAGGTGTTTTTATTAAAAACTTGAAAAGGAAAATCAAAAATATAATTAAATAAAATAGGGGTGTAAAAAAATGAAAATCGCAGTTGCCGGTACAGGATATGTCGGACTTTCAAATTCAATACTTCTTGCTCAAAACAATGAAGTTTACGCAGTCGATATTATTAAAGAAAAGGTAGACCTTATCAATTCAGGAAAATCACCAATCGTTGATGCTGAAATTGAAGACTATCTTGCTAATAAAGAGCTTAATCTGACTGCAACTACTGATGCACGCAGTGCATATAAAAATGCGGATTATGTAATTATTTCAACCCCGACAAATTACGATACAAAACGACACTATTTTGATACATCTTCAGTTGAACAGGTAATCGGACTTGTTCTTGAAGTTAATCCTGATGCAATAATGATAATAAAATCTACAGTGCCTGTAGGTTTTACAAAGGATATGCGTAGAAAGTATGCTTGCAAAAATCTATTGTTCAGCCCTGAATTTCTCAGAGAAAGTAAGGCTTTATATGACAATTTATACCCTTCAAGAATCATTGTAGGTACAGATCTAAATGATGAAAGACTTGTACAAGCCGCTAAAACATTTGCAGCATTGCTTCAACAAGGTGCTATTAAAGAAGATATTCCAACACTTTTTGTAGATTTCACAGAAGCAGAGGCAGTTAAACTTTTTGCAAACACATACCTTGCACTTCGAGTAAGCTTCTTCAATGAACTTGATACATATGCTGAGGTAAAAGGCTTAAATTCCGCCCAGATTATTGAGGGAATAGGTCTTGACCCAAGAATCGGACTTTATTATAACAATCCGTCTTTTGGCTACGGCGGATATTGTCTGCCAAAAGACACAAAACAGCTTCTTGCAAACTATGAAAATGTACCTAACAATATAATTGAAGCCATTGTAAAATCAAATTCAACTCGTAAAGATTTTATAG
>NZ_JBGVJL010000045.1:0-16237 GCF_045129435.1 Ruminococcus sp.
ACTTGACATTTACAAAAGGTTGACCAAATTTTTATGTTCGAACAAAAAGTCTATGCTAATTTAAGCAAAAATTTTCCGACCATTACAAGCCGTAATTTATTAATATTTATCCAATATTCAGTACATAACCAAGATTAAAATAAGCGTGTACCTTTTCACCACCAAAACGGTGATTGGCACACGCTTTTTTATTATACGGCTTGAAAACATTGTCAAAATATAGTAATATATTATTATTAAACTGGAATGGTAATTGGTATGAATATTGATGATATTTTTGCAGAAATAATCCTTAATAAAGATGAACAGCAGATTGTTGACCTCGCTAAAAAGGAAGTAATGACAGCTCCACTCTTAATAACGCAAATGCTCGAAAATTCTGATATAAAATCAGAGAGTGTACTGATTAAATTCAGCGAACAATCACCGCTTTTACTCTACCCTTATTTCACCTACATAGCTCAGGCAAGCGAGCGTTATAATAATGTAATTGCGTGGAACTCATGGAAAATCATCGCAAATTTGCTGATTGTTGATTACCTTGATTTATGGCAGGACATCAAGGAACGCTACTTTAAAACCTTTGAAAGTGAACTTATTACTGAGGTGCTAAACTCAATTTCTGTTGCCAAAACAATTATAGATTGTAAACCCGATGATAAAGATACAATACTTAGACTTATACGAAAATGCGGCGACAATAATTATACAATATGCGATGAACCCGCACCGCATATCAATACAGTTGCCAAACAGGCGATTGACGAATTTTTCACCAATTTGTAATAAAAAAGTTAAAAGACTTTAGCTTTGAAAGTCTTTTAGTTATGTTTTTTTAATTTGGTTCTCTTTTAAATGTTGGGGGAACATTTATAAATTATTATTTAGCAACGGTCGAGAAATTTTGTTTGAACTATCACAGATTTTTTGCTCGGGCAAAAAAGTTTGGTCAACCTTTTCAAAGGTTGTGGGTGTGGGCAAAGCCCACAAATACTTTAGATAACGCAAAGTTACGATAGCCAAACAGCAAGCTGTTTGGCGGTTTGAGCACAAAGGCGAAAGCTTTATAATTGCGATAGCAATACAAAAAACCATTATTCTTTATTAATGAATTATTTCTTTTTAATGGCTGTCGCCTGTTTTGTCAAAACTTTCTTTATCACACAAACAGCGTTGCTGTTTGTACCTGAAAATTTGCAATAAAAACAACTTTTCTTGGGCGTTGCCCAAACCCACGAGCCTTTAAAAAGGCTCGACCTAAATTTTTTATTATTTATACAAAACTTTTTGCTAAACCATAATTCACTCTAACTATTAAAAAACACAAAAAAGCTGTACCTGATTTCTCAAGTACAGCTTAATTTTATGCAAAATCTATTAAGTTAAATTACTTAATAAGGCTAACGCCGTCCATCTCTGTTGGCTGCTCTAAGCCCATAATCTGGAGCATTGTAGGAGCAATATCAGCAAGTCTGCCACCCTCACGAAGCTGGCAATCATAACCTACTACGCAGAACGGAACAGGATTTGTTGTGTGTGCTGTGAATGGTGAACCGTCAGCGTCAACCATCTTATCAGCGTTACCGTGGTCGGCTGTGATAAGTGCAACACCGCCCATCTTCTTGATAGCCTCAACAACTCTGCCAACGCAGGTATCAACAGCCTCAACAGCCTTTACAGCAGCCTCAAATACGCCTGTATGACCAACCATATCGCAGTTAGCATAGTTTAAGATAATCATATCATATTTGCCGCTTTCAATAGCCGGTACAAGCTTATCTGTAACCTCATAGGCACTCATCTCAGGCTGTAGGTCATATGTTGCAACAGCAGGTGACTTAACAAGGATTCTATCCTCACCCTCATACTGCTTTTCAACACCACCGTTGAAGAAGAATGTTACATGAGCGTACTTCTCAGTTTCAGCAATTCTGAGCTGAGTCATACCCTTATTTGATACATACTCGCCAAGTGTATTCTTGAGTGACTGTGGCTTGAATGCAACATCAACATTTGGCATTGTAGCGTCATACTGAGTCATACAAACAAAGTTTACAGAGAAGAAACCGTTCTTTCTCTCAAAGCCATTGAACTCAGGATCAACAAATGTTCTTGTAATCTCTCTTGCTCTGTCGGGGCGGAAGTTAAAGAAGATGATGCTGTCATTTGGCTTAACCTGAGCACCGCCGTCCACTACAACAGGAACTACAAATTCATCTGTAACACCGTTTTCATATGACTTTTCAATAGCACAGCAAGGACAATCTGCTTTTTCACCCTCGCCGTAAACCATAGCTGCATAGGTTTTTTCAACTCTATCCCAGTTATTGTCACGATCCATAGCGTAGTATCTGCCTGAAACTGTGGCAACCTTACCAACGCCGATCTCCTTCATCTTGTCAAGAAGTTCGTCCATAAAGTCAGCAGCACTTGAAGGCGGAACATCTCTGCCGTCAAGGAATGCGTGAACATATACATTCTCAAGACCCTTTTTCTTTGCAAGCTCAAGAATACCGTAAAGGTGTGTATTGTGGCTATGAACACCACCGCTTGAAAGAAGTCCCATAAGGTGAAGTGCTGTGCCGTTTTCAAGAGCCTTATCCATTGCATTTACAATGGCCTCGTTCTCTTTGAGCTTGTCTTCATTAATTGTTTTTGTAATTCTTGTAAGCTCCTGATAAACAATTCTGCCGGCACCCATATTTGTGTGACCAACCTCAGAGTTACCCATCTGACCGTCAGGAAGACCTACATCCATACCTGAAGCACCAATCTGAGTAACAGGGTTTTCAGCAAAAAGCTTGTCAATGTTTGGCTTGTTAGCTGCTTTGATAGCGTTGCCCTTTTCCGGAGCAATACCAAAACCGTCAAGAATCATAAGAATTAATGGTTTTTTCATAACATAAATCCTTTCTAAAAACTACGGACGACAGATTAGTGCCGCCCGTACGCAAAATCTAAATTACTTGCTTGCTGCTTTTACAATAGCTGCAAATTTTTCAGCAACGAGTGAAGCACCACCGATAAGACCACCGTCAACATTTGTCTTTGAAAGGAGCTCATCAGCATTGCCATCATTCATAGAACCGCCGTACTGGATTGTAACAGCATCAGCGTCAGCCTGTGAATAAAGCTTAGCGATTGTAGCACGAATGAATGCACAAACCTCCTCAGCCTGGTCAGCAGTAGCAGTTTTGCCTGTGCCGATAGCCCATACAGGCTCATAAGCGATAACGATATTCTTAAGTTCCTCAGCTGTAACATTAAAGAGGTCAAGCTTAATCTGTCTTGCAATAACTTCCTCTGTGATGTCGCACTCACGCTCCCAAAGAAGCTCACCAACACAAACGATTGGCTTTAAGCCTGCAGCAAGAGCAGCCTTTGTTCTCTTGTTTACAGTTTCGTCTGTTTCGCCAAAGTACTGTCTTCTCTCGCTATGACCGAGAACTACATACTCAACGCCCATTTCCTTGAGCATAAGAGCAGAAATTTCGCCTGTGAAAGCACCGCTTTCTGCCCAGTGGCAGTTTTCAGCACCGATCTTAACATTTGAGCCCTTTGTTGTTTCAAGAGCTACGCTTAAATCTACGAAAGGTACGCAAGCGATAACCTCGCAGTCAGCGTCCTTTACAGCAGGAACAACAGCCTCAAGAAGTGTCTTAGCCTCTGAAGGTGTCTTATTCATTTTCCAGTTACCGGCAATAATTGCCTTTCTCTTTGTCTTGTCCATTGTAATATTCCTTTCCAATAAAAATTTAATGTATCAGAAATTTAAAATTGCTGTCTTTATTGTTGATAAATAACTCTTGCCTGCATAGCCATAAGAGTTTTGTCCATTCTCTCTTTAAGTAATTGTTTAGGAAGTACTGCCACTATGCCTTTTACACCCATTTCACCAACATATAAACCCGGCAAAATAGCAAATTTTACCCATGCCTCGAGTACATAGCTGCCATCGTTATTAGCGGTAAGCTTTAAAAACTGTGGACCTGCCATAAGGCCTGAGCCCTTTTTCCAGTATTGCTCACCGTCTTTTCTAACGAATTCAAAACCTTCTCTGAACATATACTTACTAAACGCATCAAATGCGGCGTTCGGCTCAAAGGGAGAAGTAAACTTAGTTATTGTTCTTGACATCTTTATCATACCCTATATAGTTGTAAACCATTAAGGGCGGAAAAACTCCGCCCCTATTGATTTTATAAAATTAGTTTTTGTCAGCGATAACTGCAATACCAGGAAGAACCTTGCCTTCGAGGTACTCAAGAGAAGCACCGCCACCTGTTGAGATGTGGCTCATCTTGTCAGCAAAACCGAGCTGAATAACAGCAGCAGCAGAATCACCGCCACCGATGATTGTTGTAGCGTCTGTTTCAGCAAGAGCCTTAGCAACAGCGATTGTACCCTTTGCAAGTGTTGGGTTCTCAAATACACCCATAGGGCCGTTCCAAACAACTGTCTTAGCTGTCTTAACTGCATCAGCAAAGAGAGCCTGAGTCTTAGTACCGATGTCAAGACCTTCCTTGTCAGCAGGGATAGCAGATGAATCTACAACCTCAACCTCGATAGGAGCATCGATAGGATCTGGGAATGAAGCAGCAACTGTTGTGTCGATTGGAAGAAGGAGCTTCTTGCCAAGCTTCTCAGCCTTAGCCATCATTTCCTTACAGTAGTCAATCTTTGTGTCATCAACGAGTGAAAGACCAACTTCCTTGCCCTGAGCCTTTAAGAATGTGTAAGCCATACCGCCACCGATGATGAGTGTATCGCACTTCTCAAGGAGGTTAGAAATAACATTGAGCTTATCAGCAACCTTAGCACCGCCGAGGATAGCAACGAATGGACGAACAGGAGTTTCAACTGCATTGCCGAGGTAGTTGATTTCTTTCTGCATAAGGTAACCAACTGCTGTATCCTTAATGTGGTCTGTAACACCTGCTGTTGAGCAGTGTGCACGGTGAGCTGAACCAAAAGCGTCCATTACAAATACATCTGCAAGTGAAGCAAGCTCTGATGAGAATGGCTCAAGGTTCTTAGTTTCTTCTTTTCTAAATCTTGTATTCTGAAGAAGAACAACATCGCCGTCCTTCATTTCTGCAACTGCCTTTTTAGCGTTTTCGCCAACAACCTCGTCATCGTTAGCAAAAATAACCTCTTTGCCGAGGAGCTCAGAAAGTCTTACTGCAACAGGAGCAAGTGAGAACTTCTCCTCAGGGCCATTCTTTGGCTTGCCGAGGTGTGAGCAAAGAATAACCTTACCGCCGTCTGCGATAAGCTTTTTAATTGTCGGAAGAGCTGCTGTAATTCTGTTATCATTAGTAATAACGCCGTCTTTAAGCGGAACATTAAAGTCAACACGAACGAGAACTCTTTTACCCTTTACATTGATGTCATCAACTGTAACCTTATTAAGATTCATTATTGAACAATCCTTTCTAATAGAAGAATAATGTAAAAATATAGCATTTTTACAGTCAATTATATTATATATCAAAACATTGGTTTTATCAATATAAATCTAAAAAATTTCGAGCAATTCTCAAAATTTTTTCACATTCGGACTGCATTTTGCAATTATGTTTGCACAAACTAACTCTGTGCATTACTTTACAACATCACTCCACTTATGATTATGAAGTTCGCCAACGCTTTGCAGCTGTGGATAATTCCATTGTCTTAGCACTTCGTATGTTGCAATGGCAACCGAATTTGAAAGATTAAGACTTCTCGCCTCATCAATCATCGGTATTCTGACTGTGCTTTCAGGATACTGCATCAAAAACTCCTCAGGCAGTCCCTTGGTTTCTCTGCCAAAAATTATGTAGCAATCATCGGGATACTGAGCATCCGAGTGAATGTGAGTACCCTTTGTGGAAAACAAAAAATATTTACCACCCTTTGTTTTTTCGAGAAAATCGTTTAAATCATCGTAGTAAGTAATGTCAAGCAAATGCCAGTAATCAAGACCTGCCCTTTTCAGCTTTTTGTCATCAATAAAAAAACCAAACGGACGCACAAGATGCAGACTTGCACCGGTTGCGGCACAGGTTCTTGCAATGTTGCCGGTATTTTGCGGAATCTCAGGCTCAACAAGCACAATATTAAGCTTTGCCAAATCTTATCACCCCAAAAATTAAAAATTCTGTTTTATTCTATTTTAAATCGTAAACAATAATATTGCAAGAAGAATCTTGCTTAAATATAAATACAAATTTTTACAGGAGGTCAGACTTATGTGTCATTCGCCAATGATGGATATGATGAAGGGCGTTGCCTTAGGTATGATGGCAGGCATAGCTGTGGGTTGCTGCGGCAGAAAAATGTATGATGAGAACCCAAAGCTTAAAAAGAAAGCAAACAAAGCAATCCGCACAATGGAATCAATGCTCGACACCGCACACTATATGTTCAGGTAAAATATTGCAAAAACAGCAGTACCGTAAAATATGCGGCACTGCTGTGCTTTTATAAATATCTCAGAATTACATTCCACTCCTGCAAAAGCTTATCAAGTGTAAAAGCTGCATTCGCCGGACTTGTTGAGGGCAGCTTTATAGCGGTTAATTTTGTAACTGGGAAAATATGCTTTTTATATAGTCTGTCAGCGGTTGAGCCATTGGTAAAGATTTGCAAAATTTTTGCTGTCTGCAAAATCGACTCTAAATCATTTGGCACAACATTTTTAATTGAGCTGTCGCTTGAGCCTGTAATTGTACAGGATTTTATTACATCCCACAAGGCTATATTATGTGTAAGTAAAAGTTGCTTTTTCTCGGCTATAGTTTCGGGTATCTTCTCATTTAAAAGTGTGGCGAGAATTTTCCAAAAACGATTTTGCTTATGCCCATAGAAAAACTCAGACTCTCGTGATTTTACAGACGGAAAACTTCCAAGAATAAGTATCTTTGAATTTTCATCAAATACCGGCGGTATGATGTGAAACAGCGTTGATTCTTCCATTTTATTATTTTTTGTCATATTTATTCTCCAATATTATTGAATACTTTTTTTCTGTGATTTCTGCATTTTTACAATTATTACAGCAATTATAAATACAATGACCTCAGTTAACGGAAAAGACCACCAAATTCCCATAAGATTAAAATTACTGTTCAAAAGCCACATAAGCGGAAACAATAAAATTCCCTGACGAAGTATTTGAACAATCATACTTGGTACAATTTTGCCTATTGCCTGCACATAAGTAGCAATCATAGTGGATACTCCTCCAAAGCAATAGCTCAGTGCCATTATTCTTATTGCAGGTACTCCAATAGAACACATTGTTTCTGACGCTGAAAACAGCAAAAGTATTTGTCGTGGGAATAATAACAGCAGAATTGTGCTTATAACCATTATAATTACCGATATTACGGTTCCGCTACGGTATGTTTGATTTACTCTGTCAGAATTTTTTGCACCATAATTATAACGCATAATAGGCAAACAGCCTTGAATCAAGCCGTTTACCGACATAAATATTAATTGCTGCACCTTAAAATATGCTCCGAAAAACGCAACTACAGTGTCAGAATAGGTGACTAAAAACAGATTGACAAAAGTTATCATCAATGAGCTTAAAACATTCATAGCAAATGAAGGCAAGCCATAACCAAAGATATTTTTTAACATTTGAAAATCAAAAACAAAGCCTTTAATTTTAAGTTTTACCTTTTGCTTAGTAAATATAAGTACATACAATGAAATCAGCATAGACAAAACATAGCCTAATACAGTTGCCAAAGCTGCTCCTTTAATTCCCATTTCAGGGAAAGGACCAATTCCAAAAATAAGCAACGGGTCAAATACAAGATTAAACACCACGCCTGCAATCTGAAACCACATTGGAGAAATCATATTGCCTGTACCCTGCAGCATTTTTTGAACTGCAATATGCACCATATTAGGAACTTGCATAAATGCACAAATCTGCATATACATACAGCCATATTCAAAAATTCGATTGTTTTCCGTAAAAGCCGAATAGTACGGTTTCATAGTCAGAAGTACAATTATATTAACAATTATACCAACCGATACCGATAATATCAATCCCATTGAAACAACGGAATTTGCTTTATCTTGCCTTTTTTGCCCTAAATAGCCGGCAATTAAAATATTTATTCCAACTCCAATCCACACTGAAAGCGAGTTCATCAGGTTTGTAATAGGAAAAGATAATGAAACTGCCGCAAGTGCTTGTTCATTTATGCAGGCAACAAACATACTATCTATCATATTATACGAATATTGCAAAAACATAGAAAGCATAGGCGGCAAGCACATTTTAAATATCAGCCTATTAATCGGTTCGTATTCCATTTTGTTATAAGCTTCCATAAAAATTCCTCCCAAAAACAAAAAAGTCACACCCGCTAAGGGTGTGACGAAAAAACATCGTAGAAAAATTCACACAAATTTTCTGCTTATATTATAGCACAGCATAAGTATTTGTCAAATAGAATATTACAATTTATTTAATCGGACTGACATAATTAATCATTGTTTGTATAAATGTAATGCACCGCTATATCAATTTCATTGTTATTAATTCTATCTAAACAAACTCGTCTTACTCAATCTGCCGTATCGATATTAATGTATAAATTTTTAACAACTGTATAATACATAGGAATTTATTTTACTGTTATTTGCTAAACATTTCTTGAACTGATTTCAGTTTATCCAACACTTTTTGTGGCACTTCTTTATTATCTCCATAATAATCATTCATTGACATTACCGCTTTATCCATATCCTGCAACTTTGCATACAGAAATGCTTTAGTCCACATATAGTAATATTTCTGAAATCTGTTTCCTTTTTTAATTGTATGGTCAAGAAATTTAATTACATCTTCGTCCGTAATATAACGAATATAAAAATCTTTCATAAATTCAATGTTATTTCTCATCACGCACTCAATATATTTTTTAGCTAAATCAAAAGAATAAATATTTGCCCATTGAATTAATTCATATTCTAACCTTAAATCATAAGATTCAGATGTTGTCATCAAATCAGGATTATAATAAATATGGTTAAAAAACAAATCTTTAACATCTATATCTGCAGATTTTTCTGTTCTATGATATACAAACCTGCCCTGATTATTAAGTCTTGGAATAAAATCATAATTATATCCAAATATAAATTCGTGGAAATAAAATTCGTGCAGTTTAACAACAATTCTTCTATGATTATCCCATTCGCCGAACCATATATGTTTATTAGGACATTTTTTGAGATTAAAATCTTCTTTCAAAACCTTCTCAGCAATTTCGTCATAACATTTAATAATACTTTCACTCGGTTCGCCGCCATGCAATACATGTCTGCGTTCTTCTTTTGAAAAACAATCTGTATATATTTTATGGCTGTTTATAAAAAGTTGCTGTATTTTTCGTTCATCAAGCATACATTCACCTCAATTTATTTTGCTCTATTTTTTTCGACTGACAAGAAATCCTTTTTCATCCTTAACTATTTCATATTCTTTAGCTACAGGATTTTCAGAGCCGACCACACAGTAATCGCATTTATCGGAATTTCCGCAAATTCCGCATTAGGACATTGTAAAAAATAATATCTTGCTGCGTGATTTTCTTTATCATATGGCTGAGCAATATTACAGAATGTAGCAGGATAAATCTTAATTTGTTCTCTGTCTTTATTACCGTTTTTATTGAATATTTTGTTTATAAGCCACAATATCAAAACTGCGATTAAGATTAAAAATCTTGCCAAGTTTTACCATTGGTCCCATAAACATATCGCTTACAAAATTCTGTAATTCATCAACAGGTGGCTTGTCAGGCAATAACGGATACATAGAAAAGATAATTAATGCTCCATATATTGCCATTGCGTGATTATTCTTTTTTCCGCCATAATCCGGCAAATCTTTTAAACATTCATTGTATTGTTGGCAGGTATTTTCCCAAATTTTTTACCATACTCATTTCCATACCTTGAATTTAATCATTCTTTTGTCATAGAACAATAATCCGGCATATCGTTTATTTCCATATGTTTATACATTTTCATCTTCCTTTTTTCAAAATGTCAATTTATTGTTCCTTATACATTTTCATTTCTTAGTAATTATACCATAAATATTAGAAATACTCAATAATCAGTACCAAATTCAGATTTTGTTTTAAATGTCGGAAACAAGAAATTAGTAATGGTCGGGAGTTAAAAGGTTTAAAAATTGTCTATGCTTTCTGCTCGGACAAAGAAGCTTAGGTCGAGCCTTTTTAAAGGCTCGTGGGTTTGGGCAACGCCCAAGAAAGGCTGTGTCTATTACAATTTGTAAGGCACAAACAGCAACGCTGTTTGTGTGCTAAAGCAAGGTTTGATAAAACAGGCGACAGCCATTAAAAAAAGAAATAATTCATTTATAAAGAATAATGGCTTTTTATGTTGCTGTCGCAATTATAAGGCTTTCGCTGTTGTGCTTAAACCACCAAAACTTTTCATAAGAGAAAAGTATTTGTGGGCTTTGCCCACACCAACAACCTTTGAAAAAGGTTGACCAAATTTTTCATTTTCGAGTATAAAGTCTGTGCTAATTCAAGCAAAAGTTTCCCGACCGTTGCTAAACCATAATTTACTCCAACTATTGACATTGAGCCTAAAAATCAAAATTCAAAAAGGGCAGCCCTAAGACTGCCCTTAAAATATTCAATTAGTATTTACAGCCGAGAATTTTCTTTGCGTTAAGAACTCTCTCTTCTGTTGGCGGATCAATGCCCTCAAGCTTATAATCAATGCCAAGCTCTTTCCATTTATACACACCAAGGGTGTGGTATGGCAGCACCTCAACACGCTGGACATTTTTAAGAGTTTTTATGAAATCAGCAAGGCGAATAAGATACTCATCATAGTCGCTCCTCTCAGGAACAAGTACATGGCGAATCCATACCGGCTTACCCATATCAGAAAGCTCTCTTGCCATCTGCAGAATATTTACATTAGTCTGCCCGGTAAGAATTTTGTGCTGTTCGTCATCAATATGCTTAATGTCGAGCAACAGCAAATCCGTATATTCCATAAGCTCTTTCCACTTTGAATAGTAAGGCTCTTCTGTAGTAAACGGATTTCCGCTTGTATCAAGCGTAGTATTAATACCGAGTTTTTTTGCCTTTTTGAAAAGGTCAATAAGAAAATCAATCTGTAAAAGCGGCTCTCCTCCACTAACTGTAATACCGCCCTCACTTTTCCAGTAAGGGCGATATGCGATAGCTTTTTTAAGCAACTGGTCTGCTGTGTAAGGTGTACCCTTACTCATATTCCAAGTGTCAGGGTTATGGCAGAACTGGCAACGCATTGCACATCCGCTTAAAAATATAACATATCTGACTCCCGGTCCATCAACAGAACCAAAGCTTTCGAGTGAGTGGACATAGCCGACTAACTCTTTATTTTCCATTATTATAAATTACATTGACTTGTGGCAAGTTCTTGCAATTACATCGAGCTGCTGCTCTCTTGTAAGGTCAATGAACTTAACAGCGTAACCAGATACACGAATTGTGAAGTTAGCGTACTCTTCCTTCTCAGGATGCTCCATAGCGTCAATGAGCTTTTCTGTACCGAATACGTTTACATTGAGGTGGTGTGCACCCTGATCAAAGTAACCGTCAAGTACATTTACGAGGTTGTTTACACGCTCGTCATCATTGTGACCAAGTGCGTCTGGGCTGATTGTCTGTGTATTTGAAATACCATCGAGTGCATACTCGTATGGAAGCTTAGCAACAGAGTTAAGTGAAGCAAGAAGACCGCTCTGCTCTGCACCGTAAGATGGGTTAGCACCAGGTGAAAGTGGCTCGCCTGCTTTTCTGCCGTCAGGAAGTGAACCTGTAGCCTTACCGTAAACAACATTTGATGTAATTGTAAGGATAGATGTTGTAGGCTCTGAATCTCTGTATGTGTGACAGTATCTGATCTTGCTCATAAACTTACGGAGAAGATTTACAGCAATTTCGTCTGCTCTCTCATCGTTGTTACCGTATCTTGGGAACTCGCCGTCAATCTCGAAGTCAGTAGCAATACCGTCTTCGTCACGGATAACCTTAACCTTAGCGTACTTGATAGCACTGAGTGAGTCAACAACATGTGAGAAACCTGCGATACCTGTAGCAAATGTACGGCGGCAGTTAGTATCAATAAGAGCCATCTCAGCAGCTTCATAGTAATACTTATCGTGCATATAGTGAATCATATTAAGTGTGCCAACATAGAGGTGAGCAAGCCAATCCATCATAGCGTCATACTTCTTGATAACCTCATCATAGTCAAGGTACTCAGAAGTAATTGGTCTGTACTCAGGACCTACCTGTACCTTTGTCTTCTCATCAATACCGCCGTTGATAGCGTAAAGAAGACACTTAGCAAGGTTAGCACGAGCACCGAAGAACTGGATTTCTTTACCTGTTTCTGTTGCAGATACGCAGCAGCAGATTGAGTAGTCATCGCCCCATACCGGACGCATAACATCATCGTTCTCATACTGAATTGAGCTTGTCTGTACAGAAATCTTAGAAGCGTACTTCTTGAAGCCCTCTGGAAGTCTTGAAGAATAAAGAACTGTGAGGTTTGGCTCTGGTGAAGGTCCCATGTTCTCAAGTGTGTGGAGGAAACGGAAGTCGTTCTTAGTAACCTGTGAACGGCCGTCCATACCAATACCTGCAACTTCAAGAGTAGCCCATACAGGGTCACCTGAGAAGAGCTGGTTGTAGCTTTCAATTCTTGCGAACTTAACCATACGGCACTTCATAACAAAGTGGTCGATAAGTTCCTGAGCCTGAGCCTCTGTAAGTGTACCGTTCTCAAGGTCACGCTCAATATAAATGTCGAGGAATGTAGATACTCTACCTACGCTCATTGCAGCACCGTTCTGAGTCTTGATAGCTGCGAGGTAACCAAAGTAGAGCCACTGAACAGCTTCCTTAGCGTTCTTAGCAGGCTGAGAAATATCAAAACCATAGATTGCAGCCATTTCCTTCATACCGTTAAGAGCCTTAATCTGGTCTGCGATTTCCTCTCTGAGCTGGAAGTCGCCTCTTCTCATACCCTGACGGTTTGTTTCAGCGAAGTCTTCCTTCTTGCACTCGATAAGGTAGTCAATACCGTAAAGAGCAATTCTTCTGTAGTCGCCAACGATTCTGCCTCTGCCGTATGTATCCGGAAGACCTGTAAGAATCTTATTGTGACGAGCAACCTTCATTTCAGGTGTGTAAATGTCAAATACACCCTGGTTGTGTGTCTTGTGATATTTTGTAAAGATTTCGTGAAGCTTTGGGCTTGGCTCGTAGCCGTACATCTGGCAAGACTGCTCTGCCATCTTAATGCCGCCATAAGGCATAAATGCACGCTTCAAAGGCTTGTCAGTCTGAAGACCAACTACCTGCTCAAGATCCTTGAGATCTTCGTCAATGTATGCAGCACCGTAAGCTGTGAGTGAGGTAACAACCTCAGTCTCCATGTCAAGTACGCCGCCCTTGCTTCTTTCTTCTTTCTGAAGTTCTTTAAGTTTGCCCCAAAGCTTGTCTGTAGCCTCAGTAGGACCTACAAGGAAAGACTCATCGCCGTCATATGGCTTGTAGTTTTTCTGGATAAAGTCTCTGACATTGATTTCAGATTCCCAAAGTCCGCCAACAAAATTACTCCATTCGGAACGCATAGAATAACCCCCTGTATTTCAAAAATAAAACCGACAAGGCTCAAACCGTTTTTGATTTGAACCGTCGGCATTTCAAGCAGTTTCAATAGACGAGATTTAACTCTCATTGAATTGATTTTTTTGCTTTTTTGCCGAACCGGCAATGTAAGCCTTGCGTTTTGCTGATTTATTGTTTCCGTCACAAAATCAGCATATATAAAATACCACATTTTTTTGCTAAAGTCAAGGATTTTCAAGAATTACTAATGCTTTTTATTTTTACCTAAAAAAGCCGAATTTTCCCTATATTTTTTAACTATACCGCCACTATTTTTCTGCACATTTTTTAATATGTGAAAAATTTAACAATTACTTGTTTTTTATTATTTGTTTTTACATAAATTTTGTAAAATTTTATCCTGCCCTTTACAAAACGCAAAAATATTTCAGTGCTTTAAAACGCAAAACCAACGGAAATTTTTAATCTTTTTCTTAATTTATTTTTTCTCTTTTCTTAGCTTTCTTATATAAGCAAAGGTTTCTTCCTCACCTTTTTCGCTCAGCATTGTGAGGAGCTGTTCGAGCAGCTTTTCTGTGTTTTCATGCATACGGTGCTTACCCTTTACCTTACCGAAATAGTCAAGGGAATCGCTGTCCTTATATGCCGAACCGTTATAAATTTTGCTTGCGGCAACCCTGTCGCAGAACATCTCTATTACATAATTAAGCGGCATTTCAACATTCTCTATCTGTTTTGTCTTTGGATTGTAGTCATTCCAATATTCATAGTGATGGCGGTTTCTGCCCTTGTGGTGCATCCATGCCATTGAGTAGCCGTACAGCTCACGCTCTTTTTCATTAGGACTTCTGTTTCCCTGATAATACCTTGCTCCCGGCAAAAACTCAGTTGGTGAATATTTTGAAAGGTCATGCCTGAGTCCCTGCCAGAGTATTCCCGCCTTTGCACAATGCACTATAACCTTGTGCCTGTGCCTTGTAATTGTCCGAAAGTGCTTTATAAAATGTAACATAATTATCACCGTATATATTCTAACATATTTCGATTAAATTTTGTTAAAAATTCAAATATTTCTTGAACTTTTTTAGAAAAACATATATAATAGATAAAATTAGGTTTTTATGTTTTTTAGATAAATGAAAGGAATAAATTTGATGAATTTTAAATCCATTAATTTTAAAGCTGTTAACAGAAAAAATTTTATTCTTTCACTTGCGGCTGTACTTGGTGTGTCGGTAATAATTACCTCTGTTGCAGGCAAAACTGCCGATAACTCTGTGCCTGCCAACAATAATACTTCTCAACCGACTACGATGGCTACTTCAGGCACCAATCAGCCTACAGTTGTGGTAAACGGCGAAACTGCCGACATCAGTCTTGAGTGCAAGGAGATTAAGATTATCACTCCGTCAGATGCTACCGCTGAGGATATGGCAAAATCAAAATGGACAAGCAGCGACAACAACATTGTTACTGTTGATGACGGCGGAAGGATTGACGGAATAAGCGAGGGTACGGCAACTATTACCGCACAAATCGGCAACACTCGCCATACTTACAATATTACCGTAACAGCAGAAACTCCGAGTATCTATGATGGCTATTCAACCTGTTATCTTGCAAACACCGATGTGTTGAACGAAAACCTTAATAATGTTTATGAAAAAAATCCTTATCTATTAAAGGTAAACCGAGATCAAAATTGCGTTACCGCTTACACCTATGATAAAAACGGCGAATATACAGTTCCGATAAGAGCTATGATTTGCTCAACGGGCATTGACAAGGCGACTGTGCTTGGAGATGATTTTTACATTTATTATAAACAGGAATGGAATCCGCTGTTTAACGATGTTTACGGTCACTATGTATCGGGTTTTTACGGTGACTACCTTTTTCACTCTGTTCCATATATGGACGCAAGTGCAGATACTCTTGAAACCGAGGAATTTAACAAGCTCGGCGGTGAGGGTTCGCTTGGCTGCGTAAGAATGGAAACTGCCGATGTAAAGTGGATTTACGAAAACTGCCCTGAGAACACTCAGGTTATCGTTTATGACGATACAAATCCAGGGCCTCTCGGCAAACCTGAGGCTATTAAAATCACTGACCATACCTGCGGTTGGGATCCTACCGATGACGCTGTAGAAAATCCATACGCATCAAAAACTCCTGAAATTTACGGAACAAGCAACCTTACAATAAATAAAGGTGAAACTGCCGATCTGCTTGAGGGTGTAACCGCTGTTGACACGTGTTCAAATGACATTACAAGCAAAATTTCAGTTACCGGCAACATTCTCACAAACAAAGCCGGTACATATAAGCTGACATATAGCGTTGAGGACACAATGCACCGTACAAACAGAGTTGATGTGACTGTAACGGTGGTTTAAGAAAAGTTTAAAAGTAACCGTCAAATAAATCCACGTCTTGAAACCTATTATGAACCATGCGAAAATTAACATGAATACGTTCATCTACAATCGAATACATATGTAGACGATTGTAGATGAACGAATACAATAAAATGACTGGAGATTTTCGTA
>NZ_JBGVJL010000046.1:0-12715 GCF_045129435.1 Ruminococcus sp.
CTGTTGATGAGGCAGAATACAGCGGAGAATTGCTTGGAAATGTGCTTTATGAAGTGCTGAAAGACGGATTATAATAAAATGTGAAAATAGCTTGCAATATAATGTTGCTTTTGGTATAATTTGAATATATGTATCCGCAAGGAGTAAGATAATGAAGAAATACAGAATTTCAAAATCTGCACTCTGTATGCTGTTTGCGGTAGTATTTATGCTTGCGGCTGCCTTTAGTGCATATGCCGTTGATATTGACGGTGACGGAATTGACGATGGCGATATTGTGGAAACTGAGGTTTATACCGAACCGGAGTACACCGAGGAATATACCGAGATTGAAACTATTCCCGAAACCGAGGTTTATACCGAACCACCGACAGAGTATTATACTGAAGCAGTAACAGAGGAATATACCTATGAGCCTGTCACAGAAGAGCCGACAGAGCCGTATTATGAAGAAACAACTGAATATGATTTTAACAATAATGTAGTAAATGAAACCGTTTCACCTACTCAGCTTTCTACTTCAAAGGTAAGTACAAAGCGTTACGAAACAAACTATGCCGCAGGTGTGGTATCATGGTGTTGTGTAATTGTAGGTATAATCGTAATAATATTTGTATTGCTCAGCACAAAGATTTCTTATGCTCTTGAAAAAAGAAGAGAACAGAGAGATATTTATTCTTCATAAGGAGAGCAGTATGGATAAAATTAAGATTGGAAATATTGAATTTAAGTCAAGGGCAGTTCTTGCACCAATGGCAGGAGTTACCGACAGGGCATACAGAGAGCTTTGTGTAGAATTTGGTGCAGCATACTGTGTTAGTGAAATGGTGAGCTCAAAAGCTCTTTCGTTTAATAGCAAAAAGAGTGAAGAACTTATGGAAATCTCTGATTTTGAACGCCCATGCGGTATTCAAATTTTTGGAGATGATCCAAAATGTATGGCAGAAGCTGCCGTACATTCAATGGAAAACAAGCCTGATATTATTGATATAAATATGGGATGCCCTGCACCAAAAATCAGCTCAAACGGCAGCGGAAGTGCTTTGATGAAAAATCCTCGGCTTTGCGGTGAAATTGTACAGACTGTAACAAAGGCTGTTGATGTTCCGGTTACAGTAAAAATCCGCAAGGGTTGGAATAATTCATCTGTAAATGCGGTTGAGGTTGCTAAAATATGTGAGCAGGCAGGTGCGGCGGCAATTACAATCCATGGCAGAACAAGAGAACAGTATTATAAGCCGCCTGTTGATTATGATATAATCAAAGAAGTCAATAATGCGGTGTCAATCCCTGTAATTGCAAACGGCGACATTACTTCGGCTAAGAAAACAAAGGAAGTAATGGATTACACCGGCTGCTCACTTGTTATGGTTGGACGGGCTACACTCGGAAATCCGTGGATATTTTCGGAAATCAACGCTTATCTTGAAAATCCCGATTGCATATTAAAGCCACCGACGCTTGAAGAAAAGCTTGAGGTTATGTGCCGACATATTGAAAAAATGGTTGAGTATAAGGGTGAACATATGGCAATGCTGCAGGCAAGAAAGTTGATTGCCGGATATTTTAAGGGAATGCGTGGTGCGGCAGAGCTTAGAAATCAGTCGGGCAAGGTATGTACTCTTGATGATTTGTACGCTCTCAAAAGCAAGGCTTTATCATCAGTTTATGATGCTTAAAATATATACTATAGATAAAGGGGAATAATTATGAGTGAAAAAACAAATATTGCAGCACTTGATTATCTCAACAGCTACGATCCGGCTGTTGGAGAAGCTATGACTGCAGAGCTTAAAAGACAGAGAAGAAATCTTGAGCTTATCGCAAGTGAGAACATTGTTTCTCCTGCTGTTATGGCAGCAATGGGCAGTTTGCTTACAAATAAGTATGCAGAGGGTTACCCGGGAAAGCGTTATTACGGCGGCTGTCAGTGTGTAGATGTAGTTGAAGAAATTGCAAGAAAGAGAGCTTGTGAGCTTTTTGGTGCAGAGCATGCTAATGTTCAGCCACACTCAGGTGCTCAGGCTAACACAGCAGTTTACTTTGCTATGCTTAACCCAGGCGATACTGTTATGGGTATGAACTTAAACGAGGGTGGTCATCTTACACACGGTTCACCTGTTAATATTTCAGGTAAATACTTTAACTTCGTACCATACGGTGTTGACAGCGTTACACATAGAATTGATTACGACAAGGTTCTTGAGATTGCCAAAGAATGCAAGCCAAAGCTTATTGTTGCAGGTGCTTCTGCTTATCCGAGAATTATTGATTTTGCAAAGCTTCGTGAAATTGCAGACGAGGTTGGTGCATATCTTATGGTAGATATGGCTCATATTGCAGGCCTTGTTGCTGCAGGGGTACATCCAAACCCTGTTCCATACTGTGAATTTGTTACATCCACAACTCATAAAACTCTTCGTG
Source organism: Ruminococcus sp. (assembly GCF_045129435.1). Taxonomy (GTDB): domain Bacteria; phylum Bacillota; class Clostridia; order Oscillospirales; family Acutalibacteraceae; genus Ruminococcoides. Next base: position 2,425 of record NZ_JBGVJL010000046.1, read on the forward strand.
GTCCAAGAGGCGGTCTTATTCTTTGCAGAGAAGAGTTTGCTAAGCAGATTGATAAGGCTATCTTCCCGGGTACTCAAGGCGGTCCTCTTATGCACACAATCGCAGCTAAGGCAGTTTGCTTTGGTGAGGCATTAAAGCCTGAATTCAAGGAATATGGTGCTAAAATTGTTTCTAACTGTAAGGCTCTTGCAGAGGGACTTTTAAAGAGGGGCAATAAGCTTGTTTCAGGTGGTACAGACAACCATGTACTTCTTATGGATCTTCGTGATACGGGTGTTACAGGTAAGGAGCTTGAGGCTCGTCTTGATGAGTGCTACATCACAGTAAACAAGAATACAATTCCGGGCGAACCACTTTCTCCGTTTGTTACAAGTGGTGTTCGTATCGGTACTGCTGCTGTTACTACAAGAGGTCTTAACGAAGAAGATATGGACAAGATTGCTGAGTACATCACTCTTGTTCTCAATGATTTTGAAAACAGTGCTGATAAGGTGAGAGCAGGCGTTGAAGAAATCTGCAAAAAATATCCTCTTTACGAATAATTTTACTTAGTTATACTTTCCGTTCCATCAAATCTATGGTGGAACGGAATTTTTTTGGAAAAAATCTTGACAAATTCTACGAACAAATGTACTATGAAATATATACATATTTAACTTGAATTTATTTACATATTAATTGAAATGAGGCAATATTATGAGGACTCCGCTTGCAGATAGAATCCGCCCACAATCTCTTGATGATATAGTAGGGCAAAAGCATTTACTCGGAGAAAACAAACCACTTCGCAAAATTATTGAAAGCGGAGAAATTCCTAATTTGATTTTTTACGGCCCGTCAGGTGTGGGCAAAACTACTCTTGCAACCTACATTGCAAAGAGAACAAACAGAACTCTGAAAAAACTCAACGGTACAACTGCATCAACTTCCGACATTAAAGAAGTAGTTTCCGAGTTGAATACTTTTTCAGGAATGAACGGAATTCTACTTTATCTTGACGAGATTCAGTATTTTAATAAAAAGCAGCAACAGGTTTTGCTTGAATACATAGAAAACGGCTCAATAACCTTGATTGCGTCAACAACCGAAAATCCGTATTTTTATGTGTACAACGCAATTCTCAGCCGTTCAACTGTTTTTGAGTTTAAGTCAGTGCCGCCTGAAGAAATAGAAAGATCAGTTGAACGAGCAGCCAATATCATTGCAGAGGAGCAGGAGATAGAGGTTGATTTTCCTGAAAACTGTCGCAAAAAAATTGCGTACGGCTGTGGCGGTGATGTACGAAAGGCTATGAATGCAGTTGAGCTTTCAATCCTTGTAGCTGATGAAATTGACGGTGTAAAAACGATAACAGAAGAGAGTGTGGCAGAGCTTGTACAGAAAAGTGCAGTTCGCTATGATAAAGACGGTGACGAGCATTATGATATAATTTCTGCTTATCAGAAAAGTATGCGTGGCAGTGACAGCAATGCTGCTCTGCATTACCTTGCAAGATTGCTTGAAGCAGGAGATTTGCCAAGTGCATGCCGCAGACTTATGGTGTGTGCCTGCGAAGATGTTGGACTTGCCTATCCTCAGTTAATTCCAATTGTGAAATCCTGTGTTGATATTGCTCAGGCAGTCGGATTGCCCGAAGCTCAGATACCTTTGGCAGACGCAGTAATTATGGTGTGCAACGCACCAAAATCAAACTCGGCTTATAACGGAATACATCGTGCAATGCAGGACTTAAAGGCAGGAAATTATGGCCCTGTGCCTCGTCAGCTCCAGAATATGCACTATGATGGGGAAGACAATAACAATAAAGGACAATTTTATAAATACCCGCACGACTATCCAAATCACTTTGTCAAGCAGCAATATTTACCGGATATTATTCAGAACAGAGTATATTATGAATACGGTGATAATAAAAATGAGCAGGCATACAGGGCATATTGGGAGAAAATTAAAAAAATATGACACTATTATTATTCACAAAAACAGCACTTTTTGTTTGTGCAAGTTGATATTAAATTTTTATTATAGCTTCCTTTTTGTCTATTATATACAAATATAGTGCATAAAGTTTGGCTACAAGAAAATTAAATAATTCTTATTAAGAAAAAAGCATTGACAAACATTGTTGTATAATATAATTGTCAGAATGTGGAACTATATTATCCACAAAAACCATAAAAATAAAATTTGGAGGAAATTCTTATGGTAACAACAAAGCACAAGGTACTCAGCTTAATACTCTGTATTATGCTTGCAGTATCGGCAGTTTGTGCGGGCAGCATGGCAGTATCAGCAGCAACAGGTGATACTGTATATGTTCGTGTAAACAACGGCTGGACAAATCTCCACTGCTATATGTGGACAGATGGTTCAGGCAACAACTCAGCATGGCCGGGTGCGGCTATGACAAAGGTTGAAGATGGCGTTTATTCTTATACACTTACAGGTGATTTTAAGAAAGTTATTTTCAACAACGGCAGTGGTGGCAATGGCAACCAGACAGGCGACCTTACATATGCAGGCAACGGTCAGATTTATGATCTTAGTGCAGGCACATGGTCAGCTTATTCAGGTGCAACAAATCCAACACAGGCTACACAGCCTACAACAGCTCCTTCAGGCGATGTAAAGCCAATTTACTGTCAGAATGATGCCGGTTGGTCAAATGTATATTGCTACATGTGGAATGGCAGCTCAGATTCAAACGCTGCTTGGCCTGGTAAGCCAATGACTGAAATCGGTGACAATGTATGGTCTTACACACCTGATAAGACATACAAGAATGTTATCTTTAACTCCGGCAGCAATCAGACAGCTGATCTTACTGTTGGTTCAGATGATCTTTACAACAACAAGACAAACACTTGGTCAGTATATGACACAAGCGACATTCAGATCACTTCTTACAAAGCTGACCCTGTAAGCTCAATTTACACAGGCACAGCAGTTACACTTTCAACAACAGCTAAGAGCCTTGTAAATGCAACAATTAGCTATCAGATTTCTGTAAACGGCAAAGTTGTTTCTCCGATGAGTGCTGCAAACTCTTATGTATGGACTCCAACAGCAGTTGGTACATACACAATCAAGTTTGAGTATTCAGATACAAAGGGCAACACAAACGAGCGTTCACTCACACTTACAGTAAATGATGATTCAACACTCGTTAAGCCTGTTATTAAGAATGTAACACCTCTTAACCTTAACTACATTAAGCTCAACACAAAGGCTACAGTTAAAGTTCTTGCAGGTGGTGGTAAGACCGGTACAAACCTTCTTTTCTACAAATATGTAGTTACAGATCCAAACGGTACTAAGAACATTCCTTACTACACACTCAACGATTCTTATTCATTCGTTCCGACAATTAAGGGTACATACACAGTTGAAGTATTTGTTGAAGGTTCTGACAACTCAAAGGTTTCAAAGACATATACTTACACAGCTGACTCTAATGTACCAACTACTACAACTCCACAGCCAACTGTAACAGTTCCTACTCCTTCAACACAGCCAACAACTGTTACTGTTCCAACAACAGCTCCACAGCCAACAACAACTCCTGTTCTTAAGGGTGACTGCAATGGCGATGGTGTTGTAAACGTAAACGATGTTACATATCTCCAGATGATCGTTGCTGAGTATGAAGGCTTGACATATGACTTCGATGTATGTGATATTGACGGTAACGGCATACTTGATATTATTGACGCAACTAAGCTTCAGTCAATCGTTTCCGAAAGCTAACGATTTATTTATCTATAACATATGAGGTACTATTATGACTAAAATTAAAAAGTGGTGTGCGTTAGTACTTTCTGTAATGCTCGTTGCAGCAATGGGTATTGTATCTGTAAACGCTGCTGATGTTTCAACTGAAGAGGTTGCAGCATCAACAGCTGAAACAGGCATCACTATCCATTATCAGAATAGCGAACTCGCACAGCCATATGTTTATCTTTGGAATTCCCTTCCAACAAACAGTGCAATGTCAGATTCGTATCCGGGTGAAAAAATGAACGCTGGTACTAATGGTTGGTTTACTTATGTGATCAACGATGTAACAGCTTGTAATATGATTTTTACTGATAAGGACGGCAATCAGTATTCACCTGAACTCAGAAGAACTACCGGTGAGTGGTGGTATAAAAACAAGAGATGGACAAGCTATGATCCTGACCAGGTTGACCCTGTGGATTCAGTTGATATGCGTGAAGAGTCTATCTACTTTGTTATGACAACTCGTTTCTATGATGGCGATACAGGCAACAATGTTCATTGCTGGGACGACTCACAGGCAAACAACCCTGATTCTGACCCTGCATGGCGTGGTGACTTCAAAGGTCTTGCCGATAAGCTCGACTACATCAAGGCACTTGGCTTTACAGCTATCTGGGTTACTCCTGTAGTTACAAATGCTTCCGGTTATGACTACCATGGCTACCATGCAATGGACTTCTCAACTGTAGATGTTCGTTATGAGAGCGATGATTTTACATACCAGGATCTTATTGACGCTGTTCATTCAAAGGGTATGAAGATTATTCAGGACGTAGTTTTCCAGCATACAGGTAACTTCGGTGAATCTTACTTCTGCAACCTCTTTGAAAAAGACACAACTAAGGATCTTTCAAACCTTGAGGAATCAATGGTTCCTACTGACTTACTCCTTGATACATTTGGACTTAATTCCCCTGAAGAATATTGGGCTCAGAAAGGTGCTGTACAGTATTCTCAGAGACTTATGCTTATGAAGAATACTTCATATCCTTCAGATGTAGGTAACTCAAAAGGTAGCTTACCTGACAAAAAAGATTATGACTCAGTAAAGCTTTCAGATTCTGACAAATACAATTCAAATAACTACTATCATACAGGATATTTCCAGAGCCTTAACTGGGATGACTGGACCTGTAAATTTGCTCAGATTGCAGGTGACTGCGTTGACCTTAACACAGAAAACCCGGCAGTAGCAGAGCACATCGTAGATGTTTATTCAAACTATATCAATATGGGCGTTGATGGTTTCCGTGTTGATACAGTAAGACATATTCCAAGACTTTCACTCAACCTTATGTACAATGACCAGCTTTATTCAGCTGCAAAGGCATCAGGTAACAATAACTTCCTTATGTTTGGTGAAATCTGTACTCGTTATACACAGATTTGGTATCGTGGTCATGCAGAGGAATCAACTCCTTACTATACTTGGAAAGAGTCTAACAGCAAATGGGCCGATTTATGGAGCTATGGTTCATCATTTGATGATATTAACAACAATATGAATGTTGTATTTGACCATTATCTTGAAGAAGATGACACTTCAGATGAGCCAACTTCAGACAATGCTTTCCTTAATGGTATTACTTACCACACACCTGACAGATCTATGGCATCAGGTATGGAGGCTATCGACTTCCAAATGCACAGAATGTTTGGGAGTGCAAGCAATGCTTATAACTTTGCTAAGAGCACAGACCAGTACTACAACGATGCAACATACAATGTAATGTATGTTGATTCTCACGACTATGCTCCTGAGCAGCCTGATGAGAAGAATCGTTTTGCAGGTGGTACACAGGCTTGGGCAGAGAACCTTGACCTTATGTTCACATTCCGTGGTATCCCTTGCGTTTACTATGGTTCAGAGGTTGAGTTCCAGAAGGGTGCTGTTATTGATGTTGGTCCTAATGCACCTCTTTCAACAACAGGTCGTGCTTACTTTGGTGACTACCTTGAGGGTGATGTAACAGCTACTGACTTTAGTGAGTACACAGCTTCCGGTACAGTTGCTGAAACACTTGCAAGCCCACTCAGCGTTCACCTTTCAAAGCTTAACGCAATCAGAAGAGCAATTCCTGCTCTCCAGAAAGGTCAGTACACAGCTTCAAGTTCATATGTAACAGGTGGCAATATGTCTTATATCCGCCGTTACACAAGTGCTGAAGACGGTGTTGACAGCCTTGCACTTGTAACAGTTTCAAGTGGTGCTACATTTAAGAATATTCCTAACGGCAGATATGTTGATGCTGTAACAGGTGATGTTCAGAATGTAACAAACGGAACACTTACTGTTTCTAACATTGGTAAGGCAAATATGAGAGTTTATGTATGCTGTGCAAATGGCTTCACAGGTATTGACGGTCAGATCGGCGGTACATCTTCTTTCCTTAAATAAAAAATAATTTTATTGCATTGTGGCACTCTTTATGGGTGCCACTTTTGCTTTGCCAAAAAAGTTTGTGACAACAGAAATCTATGTCAATAGTTGGAGTGAATTATTGTTTAGCAGAGAGTTTAGGATAAATAATATAAAATTTAGGTCGAGCCTTTTTAAAGGCTCGTGGGTTTGGGCAACGCCCAAGAAAGTCGTTTTCATTGCCTTTTATTAGGCACAAACAGCAACGCTGTTTGTGTGATACATCAAAGTTTGACAAAACAGGCGGCAGCCTTTTAAAAGAAATACTTCATTAATAAATAATAAAGAAGAATGGCTTTTTGTGTTCCTGTCGCAATCATAAGGCTTTCGCCATTGTGTTCAAGCCGCCAAACAGCAGGCTGTTTGGCTATCAAAACTTTGCGTTATCTAAAGTATTGTGTATTGTGGGCTTTGCCCACACCCACTTTTTATTTCCGAGTATAAAGTCTGCAATGAGTCAAGCAGAAATTTTCCGACCATTACAAACCATAATTTATCAATACCACTCCAACATATAAAACATAACCATAATATGCTATAACCATATAATTTTCTCATCATATTATGTAGCAGGGAGAAATGCAAAAACTAAGATTTATAAAGTGGTGAATAATATGAAAAAAGCAATATTTGTTTTTAATACCCTAACTTATACACAGAGGGGAAGAGAAGCTTTGAGAAGGAGGGGAATTCGTACTCAAATAATACGAACTCCGGCTCAACTAAGAGAAGGTTCTTGTGGTTATAGTTTGCTTGTTTTAAACAGAGTGGACGAAAGCATTGAAATATTAAAGGCGATGAATATTCCTGTGCAGGGAGTATATCCTGCTGATATAGAATGATTTACTTTGATAATGGAGCTACAACTTTTCCTAAGCCTCAGAGTGTGGTAAATGCTGTAAACTATGCAATAACTCAGATAGGAGCAAATCCCGGAAGAGGCGGTCATAATATGGCTATGAAAGCCTCTGATGTTCTGTATGAGTGCAGAAGCAACGCTGCAAAGCTGTTTGATATAGATAATCCCGAAAATGTCATAATAACAAATAATTGTACAACTGCATTAAATACTGTAATTAAGGGAGTTTTGAAGTCAGGCGACCACGCTGTAATTTCTTCATATGAGCATAATGCCGTTGTTCGTCCGCTTGAATTTCTCAAAAGCAAGGGTATTGAGTACAGTATTGCACAGGTTGAGTATGGTGATGTTGAAAAAACAATAGATAATTTCAGAAGTTCTTTTCGAGAAAATACAAAGCTTGTAATATGTACTCACGCATCAAATGCTTTTGGTATTCGCCTGCCTATAGAGAGAATTTCTGCTTTGTGCAAGCTTAATGGAATTTTGTTTTGTACCGATGCCGCACAAACCGCAGGAATTATTCCAATTTCATTAAAAAATACTGATATTGATTACCTATGTACAGCAGGTCATAAAGGTTTGTATGGTCCAATGGGAACAGGCTTATTGATAATTAATAGTGATGTTATCCCTGAAAGCCTTACTCAGGGCGGTACCGGCAGCCTTTCGGTACAAATCAATCAACCGGAAATATTGCCGGATAAATTTGAAAGCGGTACCCATAATTTGCTCGGAATTGCTGGTCTTAATGAGGGAATAAAATATGTTATGCACAAAACTGAACAAAGAATATTTAATTATGAAATCAGACTTGCTCAGAATTTGTATGACGGCTTAGCAAAAATTGATGACATTGAGCTATATACTAAAAGACCAAATGAAAGAGAAAGCGTGCCTGTTGTATCATTTAATCTCAGAAATATTGACAGCGAAACAACAGCTCAAATATTAAATGATAAATTTAACATTGCTGTGAGGGCAGGACTTCATTGTGCACCCCTTGCTCACAAATGCTTTGGAACTGTCGAAAAAGGTACTGTTAGGGCGGTAATTTCATCATTTTCAACTATGAATGAAGTTAATTATCTTATTAAATCAGTCAGTCAAATTAAATATTACAAAAGAGTGTAAAAAAGGTTGCAATTCAATGCTGTTATGTGTTAAAATAAAGTGAGTAAAAATAGAGGAGGTTAAAAATAATGGAATGGATACAAAGTATATTTTCTGTGCTAAAAACCATTGAAATTCGTGATATAATTGATATTCTTGCGATTGCATTCATTATTTTCAGCCTTTTCAAGCTTGTAAAGGAAACTCGTGCAGCTCAGCTTTTAAAAGGTGTGGGTGCACTTCTTGTGATATATTTAATTTCTTCGCTATTTGGTTTGATGATGCTTACCTCACTTTTGAGAACATTTTTTGAGGGTGCAGTAATACTTGTAGCAATTATTTTTCAGCCTGAAATCAGAAAATATCTTGAACAAATGGGCAGAAATAATACCTACAAAAAGTATATTAAGCTTATTACACATCGTGAGAAAAGCGACGAGTGGAAAATGGCTGTTAAGAAATCAATTATAGATGCTGCTGATACTGCCTTGCTGTTTTCACGCTCAAAAACAGGTGCATTGCTTGTTTTTGAAAGAGAAACTAAGCTTTCTGATATTGCAGCAACAGGTACAATTGTTAATGCAGATACCTCGGTAGCTTTGTTTGGAAACATATTTTTCAATAAAGCTCCTTTGCACGATGGTGCAAGTATTGTGCGTGACGGTAAGCTTTTTGCCGCAGGTTGTATTTTGCCGCTTACAGATAACAAGAATGTTGACATTAACCTTGGCACAAGGCACAGAGCAGGTCTTGGTATTAGTGAGCAGAGCGATGCTGTTGTTCTAATTGTCAGTGAGGAAACAGGTGTGATTTCTCTTGCAATTAACGGCGTTCTTCTTCGTAATTTTACACGAGATGAGCTTGTTGATAAGCTTGAGTCCTTATTGCTTGAAAATACTGATGACGATACTGCAACTGCCGGTTTACTCCAGAAGATAAGGAGGAAGTCGGATGAAGGAAAATAAAAGTAAAAGATCGAGATTTAAAGCGTATTTACAAAGCACAAATTTTCTGTTTATAGTTTCAATTGTTATTTCGCTAGTAATCTGGGTTTATATGAGTATAAGCACAGGCAATGACACAAGCCTTACGATTTCAGGCATACCTGTTCAGGTTGAACTGTCTGATGAGGCTGTTAATAACGGCTTACAGGTTTTTTCCGGCAGTGATTACACAGCGTCACTCACAGTTACAGGCAACAGGGCAGTGGTTGGCTCATTGCAGGCATCTGATATTACTGTAAAGGCTGCTGCAAATTATGTTGATTCTGCGGGCAACTACACACTATATCTTAATGCGTCTAAGAATAATCCGTATAGCGACTTTCAGATTTCTTCTGCTATCAAGCCGTCAACTATTGATGTGTTTATTGACTATCTGAGGGAAGAAACATTTGATATTCAGGAAAATGTTGTATATAAGGTTGAGGACGGTTATTATGCTTCAACTACACTTTCTTCCAAGACTGTGTATATAACAGGTCCGCAATCAGAAGTTTCTAAGATTTCAAAAGTTGTTGCAAGTGCAAATATTGACGGCACACTCAGTTCGTCACGCAAGGTAAATGCAGATATAATTCTGTATGATTCTGACGGAAAAGAAATTAATACAGATTTACTTTCACTTGATTTCAAAACGGTAGAAGCTGCAATTTCTGTGCTTCCGGAAAAAGAGGTATCACTCAAGCCTATATTTACAAATATACCGTCAGGATTGCAGATTACAGATGATATGATTTCTATTGAGCCGGCTTCAATCCTCCTTGCCGGAACAGAAGATGTTCTTAATAAAACAGATTCTGTAAACCTTGCTCCGATTGATTTTGCAACGCTTACCAATACTAGGTCAACCTTTGATCTTGCTGTAGAAATTCCTACAGATTGCAAGAATATAAGCAATACTTCAACTGCTAAGGTTACACTTGATTTATCATCGCTTTCAAGTAAAAAGCTTACGGTAGAAAAGTTTGTGGTACAAGGACTTGCATCGGGATATTCTGCCGAGGTAACACAGAAAAATCTTGAGGTTACGGTGTATGGCACAAGCAGTCAAATTGACTCGCTGAACGCTTCTGATATTACCGCCGTTATTGATGTGTCGGCTTCAGACGGAATGAAAGG
>NZ_JBGVJL010000047.1:0-22736 GCF_045129435.1 Ruminococcus sp.
ACAAACAGCAACGCTGTTTGTGCCCGATAGACTGATATAAAAACAACTTTTCTTGGGCGTTGCCCAAACCCACGAGCCTTTAAAAAGGCTCGCCTAAATTTTTTGTTATTTATCCGAAACTTTCTGCTAAACCATAATTTACCTGACTATTGACAAAGCACCATAAAATTTGCAAAATAAAATGCCCTGCTTTAAGCAAGGCATTCATAAAATTATTCTTCTGTTTTAGCCGGAGCATCAGCTTTTTCAGTATCCGATTCAGCCGTTTTTTCTTCTGCTACAGGCTCAGCTTCGTTTTTTACTTCTGGCTGTTCCTCAGCTTCAGCCTTAGGTTCTTCCTTTGGCTCTGCTTTTTCTTCGTCTGTAGGCTTAGTTTCTTCAACCTCATTTGCAAGCTCTGCAAGGTCATCATCAAGACTGCAATCAAGCTCCTCAAAAAGAAGTGCGTTCTGCTTTTTCTTGTGCTGTTTTACAGCGAATACTGTGGCAGAAACGGCTGCTAAAGCACCAATAGCACCTGCTGCCGCACAAATTAATTTTTTGTTATCGTCCATATTAAACACCTCATTATTTATGTTTGAATTTTTGCTTATGATTATTCAAATAAAAATGCTTATTAAAGTAATTAGTACTTTAATAAGCATATTATACCATAAATTTTATGCAATGCAATAGTTATTATGCGAAATTTGTCGATAATTTTTGATTATATTGCACATATATAGACTATGTGTTAATTAATAGACAAAACAAGCATAAATATCTTAATTTGAGTATTCGCAGTAGTTGCCTAAAAAGCTGAATTCAGGCATTTCGGCACTAAGCTGAGCAATAAGATCTGTTACCTCTTTACTGCTGACATTGCCTGAGAAATCAAGATAGAACAGATATTCAAAGCCTTCGTCACTGCTTGGGCGAGGGCGTGACTCAATCTTGGTAAGGTTAAGACCGAGTGAATTAAACCTGCAAAGCAAGCCGTAAAGAGAGCCTGTAACATGCGGAAGTGAGAAACAAAGGCTGATTTTGTTTGAATCGGGAGTAATGAACAGCTTTTTAGAAATAACAATAAATCTTGTTGTATTTTTGTCATTATCCTGCAAGTGGTTATCAAGCACCTTTAAGCCGTATTCCTCGGCTGCCTTATAAGAGCAGATTGCGGCAACATTAAGACGCTTTTCCTTTGCCACATCACGAGCCGCAATGGCTGTGTTTGAGCATGGGGTGGAGTCAAAATTGTTTTTTGCAATGTAGTCGGCACATTGAGAAAGCGACTGCGGATGTGACCACACCTTTTCAATGTCGGCAAATTCAGCTTGCTTTAAACCGCCAAGGCAGTAGTCAATCGGCAGATCAAGAGCACCCACAATGTAAAATCGGTGCTTTAAAATAAGGTCATAAACGGCTGAAACCGAGCCTGCGTTGGAATTTTCTACAGGGAGTACACCAAAGGTGATTTCATTTCTGTCAACTGCATCAAAAACATCGCCAAATGACTTATAACAAAAAGCCTCGGCATGTGGGAAAAGTCTGATTGTAGCTTCGTGACCGTTAGCACCCTTGATTCCCTGATAGCCAACCTTGACATTTTCTTTTGGAATTTCAGTTTCGACATTGCTGATAATCTGCTTGATTTCAGCACCACTGCCAACAATATTGTGCTGTAACGCTCTGGAAAGCTCCATTATATTTGAATAAAGCAGTCTTGCGTATGAGCCGTATTCACCGCCACGCACCTCAATAGCATCAAGAATTTCGTTTTCCCTTGCCTGATTAAGCACAGGAATGTTATTGGCTTTTTTGTAGTTGCCAACCTCCTTGGCACAATCCATTCTCTTTTTGAAAAGCTCAATGATTTGTTCGTCTATACTGTCAATTTCAGTTCTGATTTCTGAAAGATTTCTCATTTTATTCATCCTTAATTATAAAAGATTTAAAATTGCAACGGCTGTTACAGCCTCAATAACGGGTACAGCTCGTGGCACAATGCATGGGTCGTGTCTTCCCTTGATAACAAGCTTTGCATTTTCTTTTTTTTGTAAATCTACAGTATCCTGCTCCATAGAAATGGACGGAGTAGGCTTAACGCCTGCTTTAAAAATAACAGGCATACCGTTTGTGATTCCGCCGAGAATACCGCCGCAGTTGTTGGTTTTTGTTACAACCTTGCCGTTCTTGTACTCAAACGGGTCATTTGACTGAGAGCCACGCATTTTTGAAAGTTCAAAGCCCTTGCCAAATTCAATGCCCTTAATTGCAGGCACACCGAATACTGCTTTTGCAATAACGCCCTCAACGCCGTCAAACATAGGCTCGCCAATGCCTGCCTCAATTCCGCTTACGGCACATTCAATAGTACCGCCAATGCTGTCCTGAGCAAGTCTTGCCGCCTCAACCTCGGCACGCATTTTTTCTTCGACCGAATCGTCAATAAGAGAAAAAGTGCTGTTGTTCAGCTTGTCTATAAGCTCGTCATCAATAGCTACAGGATTAAAAGCCTCGTCATTTACACTGCCAATACTTGCAATGTGTGCTGCAATTTTAATTCCCTTTTCTTCAAGAATCTGACGACAGATTGCACCGGCAAAAACAATCGGAGCGGTGAGTCTGCCTGAAAAATGACCGCCACCACGAATATCATTGCTTGCGTTGTATTTAACATAAGCGGTGTAGTCACTGTGACCGGGACGAGGACAGTTGAGAAGATTGCCGTAGTCACCGCTTTTTGTGTTTGTGTTTTCAATTACTGCACAAAGCGGTGCACCTGTGAGAGTGTCGCCAAGCATACCGGAAAGCACCTTTGGCAGGTCACTTTCTTTGCGAGGGGTTGCAGTTTTATCTTTTCCGGGTGCTCGGCGTGACATCTGCACAAGCACCTTATCCATATCAATTTTAACTCCTGCCGGCAGTCCGTCAATAACAACGCCAATTCCGTTGCCGTGGCTTTCACCAAAAACAGAAATTTTTATTTTTTCACCGTAGGTTGAGGACATTTGCCTTTCCTCCTATGCTGTTGTAGTCTATGTAAAAATCAGGGTAGCTTTTGTTTATGCTCATTGCAAAGGTTGCGGTAATATCGCTGTCACTTCTTGCGGCACAAACACCGGCAGACATAACGATTCTGTGGTCGTTGTAGCCGTTTACATTTCCACCTTTAAGGGAGGAAACCCCTGTGATTTCGAGTCCGTCAGAAAACTCCTTCACCTTTCCGTCAAGATTATTTAGCAGTTCGGCAGTTGCCTTTAGACGGTCACATTCCTTTATTCTGAGCCTTTCGGCATTAGTAATCTTTGTTGTACCCTCTGCAAATGCCGCACATACCGAAAGTACAGGCACAAGGTCGGGAATTTGCGATGCGTCTATAGTAATTGCTTTTAATTCGCCCTTTTCTACAGTAACTTCGTTGTCAAACCAAGTTACCTTTGCACCGAACTGAGAGAGAATTTCAGCACATTTTTTGTCACCCTGTGTGGAATCCTTTGCAACACCCTTTACGGTTACCTTGCCACCGATAGCACCAAGCACCATAAAAAATGCAGCCTGCGACCAGTCGCCGTCTGTTGTGTAATCACAAGGCTTGTAGGCTTGTCTGCCGTTTATATGCCAGCCGTTTTTGGTGACATCAATTTCTACACCGAATTGTTTCATTGTGCGGATTGTCATATCAATGTAACCAACGCTTTCAAGCGGGGAAGTGAGAATAATTTCGCTGTCGCCCTCAAGAATTGGCAGAGCGAGCAAAAGACCTGTGATAAACTGTGAACTTACATTACCGGGAATTTCAAACACGCCGCTTTTAAGCTGACCGCTGATTTCAAGCGGAAGTCCGCCTTCGGTTTTGCAGGCTGTACCTGCCTTTGGCAAAGCCTCGGTAAATATTCCGATTGGTCGCTGTGGAAGCTTGCCTTTGCCGACAAAAGTGGCATTGACATTGCCTGCGGCTGCTATAGGAATAAAAAATCTCAGCGTACTGCCGCTTTCGCCGCAATCAAGTAGGGCAGTTTTGTTTTTATACATATTTCTGCCGTCAACTGTGAGAACATTATCCTCAAGTTTTGCTTCTGCACCGAGAGCCTTTATACAGCCGATTGTGGCTTTAATATCATTTGAAAGGGCAACAGGAGAAATTTTGCTTACTCCGTTTGCCATTGCCGCACAAATTATTGCACGATGAACATCACTTTTTGACGGCGGAACATTTACTGTGCCGTTTGGAATAAACGGACTGTATTTAACATCAGACATTGTATCCTCCAATCAGGTTGTGATAAAGTCGCAGAGATTTGCAAGTTCAACCTTTTTAGTAAAGCTTTCGCCGATTTTTGTTAAAAGTACAAGGTCTATAGAATTGCCGGCGGTCTTTTTGTCGCCCTTGGCAGCCTGTGCCATCTGCTCAAAAGTTGCCTTGTCAGATGTCGGCAGACCGTATTTTTTACAAAGCTTTGTAATTCTGTCTGCTGTGCCTTTTTCAGTGATGCCTTGCTTTTCGCCTGCTTTTGCAATAAGCACCATACCCACGGAAACAGCCATTCCATGGCTTATACCTTTAAAATTATAAATTTTTTCAATAGCGTGACCAAGTGTGTGACCAAAGTTTAGAAGCTTTCTTTCGCCTGCCTCTTTTTCGTCACGATTTACAACATCACGCTTGATTGAAACGCAGATTTCAATTATATCTTCAATGTGTTCAAGTGCGTTCTGTTCTTCAAGATTTTCAAAAAGCTTTTCGTCCTTGATACAGCCGTATTTTATAACCTCACCCATACCGTCGCAGATATATGCGTCTGTAAGAGTTTTGAGAGTGTCGGGGTCAATAAGTACAGCTATAGGCTGATGAAACGCACCTACAAGGTTTTTGCCCTGCGGCAGATCAACACCTGTTTTACCGCCGACAGATGAATCAACCTGAGAGAGGAGAGAGGTTGGAATCTGAATAAAATCAATACCACGCAAATAGCTTGCAGCGGCAAAGCCTGCCATATCGCCGACAACACCGCCGCCGAGTGCTACAACAATATCTTTTCTTGTCATAGAAAATTCTGCAAGTGTGTTGTACATTTCGGCAATAGAGCCGAGGTGCTTTTGCTCTTCACCTGCTTTAAAAATGTGTGTGGCAACCTTAAAGCCCTCTTTTTCAAGCGAAGCCTTAACCCTGTCCATATAAAGCGGAGCAACATTGGTGTCTGAAATTATAGTAACCTTTTCTGCCTTTGAAAGAGCTTTTGCGTATTCACCGCATTTGTCAAGGATTCCTCTTTCAATGCAAATATCGTACGGTTTGCCCGTATCTACTCTTACTGTTCTCATATTATACCTCAATTCTATTCGCCAAGAGCAGTTTTTACCTGATGCCCCTGCTCCAACAATTCGGCAAGTGCCTCTCTGTCCTCAGCCTTAATAGCGTCTTTAATTTTTGTAATATTATCAATAAGAATGTCAAGCTCGGTAATAAGCGGCTCACGATTTTCAAGGAAAAGCTCACTCCATAGCTGAGAGTTGATGTTTGCAACTCTTGACACATCACGATAGCTGCCTGCTGAAAATCCCTTGTGATTAGGGCAGCAGGGACTCATTACATATGAGCATGCCAATACATGCGGCAGCTGAGAAGTGAACGCAATCATTCTGTCGTGTTCTTCGGGAGTGGTGATTTTTACTGTGCCAAATCCGATTTTCCTTGCAAGATTAGCAAGCACCTCAACCTTATCTTCAGGCGCACCGCATGGTGTGATAATATAGCTTGCATTTTTGTAGAGGTCAGCCTCTGAAACATCAAAACCGTTGGTTTCTTTGCCTGCCATTGGGTGACTGCCGATGAATGTAAAGCCGTACTTTTGTGATAAAGCAGAAAGGCTCGGACAAATTGCCCTTTTAATTCCTGAGCTGTCGGCAACAATAGCGTCCTTTTTTATGTGGCTGCCGTAATTTTCAATAAAATCTACAGCCGCCTGCGGATAAAGAGCAAGAATGATTATGTCACATTCACTAAGGCTTTCGGGAGTGCCGATTTTGTCGATTGCACCAACCTTTAGTGCCTTTTCTGCTGTTGCTTGTGTTCTGTTGATACCGATTACAAAATTATCGGTATATTTTTTTATAGCCTTGCAAAAGCTGCCGCCAATAATGCCAAGACCGATAACGGCAATGTTCATTTTCAGAGCCTCCGAATTTATGAAATAATAAAATTACTTGTTATTGATTTCGTCAATAGATTTTTTGAGTGCAAATACACGCTTTGCAACCTTGTCAAACTGCTCAGGTGTGAGTGACTGTGCACCGTCTGAAAGAGCGTGTGGCGGATCGTTGTGTACCTCGATAATAAGACCGTCTGCACCTGCGGCAACTGCTGCCATTGCAAGTGGCTCAACAAGCCAGCTCTTGCCTGCGGCATGGCTTGGGTCAACGATTACCGGGAGATGTGAAAGAGCCTTGATAACCGGAATAGCCGAAATATCAAGAGTGTTTCTTGTAAAGGTTTCGTATGTTCTGATACCTCTTTCACAGAGAATAACCTTGTCATTACCGCCTGCCATAATGTACTCGGCACTCATAAGCCATTCTTCGATAGTAGCTGAAAGACCTCTCTTTAAAAGGATTGGCTTGTCAATCTTGCCAAGCTCCTTTAGAAGCTCAAAGTTCTGCATATTTCTTGCACCAACTTGAATTATGTCAACATTTTCGAACATATCAATGTGTGATGCTCTCATAATTTCGGTAACAATAGGAAGACCGGTTTCTTTTCTTGCAATCTTCAAAAGGTCAAGTCCCTCAGCCTTTAAGCCCTGAAAAGCGTATGGTGAAGTTCTTGGCTTGAATGCACCGCCTCTTAAAAATGTTGCACCTGAAGCTTTTACGCTCTTTGCAATGTCAACAATCTGCTTTTCGCTTTCAACCGAGCAAGGACCTGCCATAATGTGCAGACTGCCGCCGCCAATGGTTATATCATCATTAATTTTGATTTTGGTATCGTCCGGATGGAACTTTCTGTTTGCCTTTTTGTATGGCTCCTGAACTCGTTTAACGCTCTCAACAATATCCTGAGCGTCAATGTAGTCCATATCAATTTTAGTGGTGTCACCGATAAGACCGAGAACGGTTGACTGCACACCTTCCCATTTGTTTACCTTTACATTATATTCCTCTTTGAGCATATTTGTAAAATTAATAATCTGCTCCTGTGAGGCAGATGGTTTTAACACAATAATCATTTTAGAATATCCTTTCGTTCACATTAATTAAATTATAAATATTTTACCACTTTAAAGCGTTACAGTCAAGACTGTTATACTACATAAACCGCAAATTAATTATTTTTCTCGTCTGCTTCTACTGCTCTTATAATAGCATAGGCTGTTTTAAGCGGTGTGTTCTTACCGCTTACTGTTATGTCGGCAGCGGCAAGATATATAGGAAGTCGCTTTTCATAAAGCTCACGCATAGCGTCTTCTTTGTCCGGTCGCTGTAAAAGCGGTCGGGTAGTGTCATTTTTTAATCTTTGTTTAATAATGTCAAGCGGTACATCAAGTAAAACGATTTTATCCTTACCTTTAAAAGCGTCTATATTACGCTGAAATGTAAAAGCACCGCCACCCGAGGCAATTACAAGTCCCTTTGTATCAGCAAGTTCAAGGCAAGCCTCGTGTTCCAAATCTCTGAAATGGCTTTCACCGTATTTTTCAAAGATTTCCGACACTTTCATTCCTGCTTTTTCTTCGATATAGGAGTCCATATCAATGAATTTTCGTCCTGACTTACGGGCAAGGTTTCTGCCAACGGTTGTTTTGCCACAACCCATAAAGCCACATAAAACAATGTTATCCACAGTAAGTCCTCCGATTATCTGTTCATTAATTCCTTAGATGCTGCAATGCAGAGCTTGTCAATTTCCGCAGGGTCATAAACCGAGCCGTCCCAAATTTCATGTGATACCACAGCCTGCCATACGAGCATAGACATACCTCCGACAGCGTTTGAGCCGTTAGCCCTTGCTTTCTGAATAAGTACGGTTTCAAGCGGATTGTAAACTGCGTCAAATACATTTTTACATTTTGCAATAACTTCATCGCTTACCGGCTGATTTTCAACCTTAGGGAACATTCCGAGCGGTGTAGCGTTTACAAGCACATCAATGTCGCCCTCAAGCTCACTTATAAGGCAATATGACGGCTGAGAACCGATAACTGTGCTTTTGATTTCATCGCAAAGAGCCTTTGCAATCTCAACATCGTCTTCTCTTACCGCAAAAAGAACAGGAATGTTTTTAAGAACAACCTCGTATGCCATTGTTCTTGCAACGCCGCCGCATCCGACAATTACAACTCTGCCTGCAAGCTTGATTTTTGCGGCGTCAAGAGCCTTTAAAAAACCGTCAGGGTCTGTTGTGTAGCCTTTTGCGGTGTAATCTTTATTGTCAACGGTGTTTACACTGCCGTACATATTGGCTTTTTCATCAATTTCATCAAGATACTGAATAATATTCTGCTTATGAGGAATTGTAATGTTATAGCCGCTGAGCTTAGATAAAATGTGGTCGTATTCGTATCCGAGGCTTTCGGGAGCAACATCAAGCTTTGTGTAAACTGCGTCTATTCCTGCAAGCTCAAACAGCTTTGTATGTATAAAAGGTGACATTGTATGTCCGATAGGATGACCTATTACTGCATATTTTTTAGTACTCATAAAAATATACCCCCTATAAATTTTTTTGGTAAAAATAGAAAAATTTCAAAATAGATATTGACAAAAGATTAAATAAACAATAATATAATCTAAGAAGCAACACGGTTAAACGATTGCTTATTCCATTGTAGCATAAAATATGTACTTTTGTCCATAATTACAATGGATACATTAAATATTTTTTTATTATGGGAGGAATTCCAATGGTATTGGAAAAGGTTAAGGCAATTCTTGCTGAGCAGTTCGATGTTGAAGAAGATAAGGTAACAGCTGATACAGATTTACAGGAAGATCTCGGTGCTGATTCACTTGACGTTGTAGATTTACTTATGTCAATCGAAGACGAGTTCGGCGTAGAAGTTCCTGATGATGAAATCGAGAACATCAAGACTGTTGGCTCACTTGTTTCTTACATTGAGGCAAATTCATAATTGAATAACTAAACCTGAGGTCGGGCTTATGCCTGACCTCTTTTACTTTTTGCAATAAATTTTCACAACAAAAACATTGTCTGTACTTGCAAAAATAATTTATTATAGTATAATAGAAATGTTATGATACACGAATATTTCTTTATATGGAGGAATTGAAATGGCAGACAACAAAAAAATGGTTGAAGCTATCACAAGCAGAGATGAAGACTTTGCAAAATGGTACACCGATATTGTAAAAAAAGCAGAACTTGTTGACTACTCAGGCGTTAAGGGATGTATGGTTATCCGCCCTTATGGTTATGCTATTTGGGAGAATATGCAGGCTGACCTTGACAGAAGATTTAAAGAAACAGGTCACGAAAATGTATATATGCCTATGTTTATCCCTGAAAGCCTTTTGCAGAAGGAAAAGGATCATGTTGAGGGCTTTGCTCCTGAATGTGCATGGGTAACAGTTGGCGGCAGTGAAAAGCTCAACGAGCGTCTTTGCGTTCGTCCTACATCAGAAACACTTTTCTGTGAACATTATCAGAAAATTATCAACACATACAGAGATCTTCCAAAGCTCTACAATCAGTGGTGCAGTGTTGTAAGATGGGAAAAAACAACCCGTCCTTTCCTCAGAACATCTGAGTTCCTTTGGCAGGAAGGTCACACAATGCACGCAACAGCAGAGGAAGCAAAGGAAGAAACACTCCGTATGCTCCATGTTTACGAGTCATTCTATAAAGAAACTCTTGCTATTCCTGCTGTAATCGGCAGAAAGACAGAGAAAGAAAAGTTTGCAGGTGCGGAAGAAACCTACACAATCGAGCCAATGATGCACAACGGCGTTGCTCTTCAGGGCGGTACATCACATTACTTTGGTGACGACTTTGCAAAGAGTTTTGGCATTACATTTACAGGTAAGGACAATAAACAGCATTACCCACACCAGACATCTTGGGGTGCGTCTACAAGAATGATTGGTGCTATCATTATGGTACACAGCGATGATGACGGCCTTGTGCTTCCGCCAAGAATTTCACCTATTCAGGTTGTTATTGTTCCTGTTGCTCAGCATAAAGAGGGCGTACTCGATAAGGCTTATGAGCTTAAAGCAGAGCTTACAAAGTATTTCAGAACAAAGCTCGATGACAGCGACCATGCTCCCGGCTGGAAGTTTGCAGAGTACGAGATGAAAGGCGTGCCTGTAAGAGTTGAGATTGGTCCTAAGGATATTGAAAAGGGTCAGTGCGTAGTTGTAAGAAGAGATACTCGTGAGAAGTATTTTGTTCCGCTTGAGGGACTTTCTGATTATATTGCAGAGCTTCTTGATACAATTCATAATGATATGTACGAGAGAGCACGCAAGAATACAGAGGAAAAGACATTTATAGCAACAAACTTTGAAGAATTTGTTGATACAGCTAAAAATCATCCGGGCTTTATTAAGGCTATGTGGTGTGGCGACAGCGAATGTGAGGATAAGCTTAAAGACGCAACAGGCGGTGTTAAGAGCCGTTGTATTCCTTTTGTTGAGGAACACATCAGCGATGTTTGCGTATGCTGCGGCAAGCCTGCTAAGCATCAGGTTTACTGGGGCAAGCAGTATTAATTAGTTTTATATTTGAAATGTATAAGGAGGTGCTGAGGCTATGCCAATTAAGGTTCAGAGCAATTTACCTGCCATAAAGGTGCTTGAGTCTGAGAATATTTTTGTTATGCCAAACGAAATAGCGATAAAGCAGGACATTCGCCCGCTGAAAATTGTTATTTTAAACCTGATGCCAACAAAAATTGCTACCGAAACCCAGCTTTTAAGGCTTTTGGGCAACAGTCCACTACAGGTTGATATTGAGCTTTTGCAGATGGCATCACATACATCAAAAAACACCTCACCTCATCACCTTACTACCTTTTACAAGACCTTTGACCAAATAAAGGATGAAACCTTTGACGGAATGATAATTACAGGTGCACCGGTGGAACAGCTTGAGTTTGAAGATGTTGACTACTGGGACGAGCTTTGTAAGATTATGGAATGGTCAAAGCACAATGTTTATTCTACACTCCATATTTGTTGGGGTGCACAGGCAGGACTTTATTACCACTATGGTATTCAAAAGCACAAGCTAAAGGAAAAGCTCAGCGGTATTTATAACCATACTATTTTAGATCCTCACCACCCGCTTATGCGTGGCTTTGACGATACCTTCTGTATTCCACATTCAAGATATACAGGGGTAAGTGAGGAAGATATTCGCAGAAACAGTGCACTTGAAATTCTTGCGGTGTCAGAGCTTGCAGGCGTGGCGATAGTTACAAATAAGTCGGGCAGACAGGTGTTTGTAATGGGACATGCCGAGTATGACCGAGATACCCTTGCAAGCGAGTATTTTCGTGATGAAAACAAGGGAATTAACCCAAAAGTGCCGTATCACTACTTTCCAAATGATGATGCGTCACTCACACCGCCAATGGTTTGGAGAAGTAACGCAACATTGCTTTTCACAAATTGGCTTAACTATTATGTATATCAGGCAACTCCGTATGATTTGCGTGACTTGCTTGAAAAATACCCACATTAAACTAAAAACCAAGGAGCTGTAAAAAAGCAGCATATCAAAAAGCCGAGATTCACGAAAAAGTGAGTCTCGGTGATTTTTTTTGCTTGAATTTCTTGAAATTGTATAAAAGTATGAAGAATGTTTAAAATTTGGGTATAACTCGAAAAGGTGCTTGTTTTTGCACCTTTTGTACTGTTGAGATTGCTTAATACCTCTTGATGAAAGCTTGTCAGCTCCTCATTTAGCCTGACTATTCTGTTACCTTTGGCTTTGCAACATTTTTCTTTGTGAGAACAATTTGTGCAGTCTTCGCATTGATAGTATTCTTCTGTCCTGCCGTATTTGTTTCCTCTCACAGGTTTTGTGTAAAGATAATTGAACTCTTTACCATTCGGACAAACAGGCTTTCCGTTTTCATTAATTGGGAAATTTACCGATCTGTACGGATTGTCGCGATACTTTTCATCCTTGCTCTCTTTTTCAAACATTGTGAATTTCATATACTTTTCCATTCCGTGTTCTTCACAGTAAAGATAGTTATTAAACGAGCCATATCCTGCGTCTGCAACCGGATATTTGGGATAAAAGGCGTGTACTTTTTTGAATTTTTCCATAAGAGGAATGAAGCAATCCATATCAGATGCATACTGCTTAACATCAAACACTGCAATGTATTCATCACATATACCAAGCTGAATATTGTATTCGGGCAATAATTGGTCGTTACCCATGTGATCTCTTTTCATTCGCATAAATGTTGCGTCATTGTCTGTTTTTGAGTAGCTGTTTCTGCTCTCCCCACAAATACTTATGTGCTTTGCGTATTTCTTTAGCTTTTTGGTGTATTCAACAAGCTTGTCGTAATTCCTTGTTCGACGGACTTACGATGTCCTCGTCCATAAACAAAGGTTTCAGGCTGTATTCCTGTCAGCTTAACATACTGTCTGATTATCTGTTCCATATATTCTATGGCATAATGGCATATTCTGTACGAATTTCAAATCTAATTCCTTGTAATGAAATGGTTTCGTCAATTTCTTCAAGCAACGCAGTAATTTTGTTGAATACTTTTTGTCTGTGCTTTATACTGCTTTTCTTCCATACCCAGCTGTATTTATTTGCATTGGCAGTTATCTTTGTTCCGTCTATGTAGATGTGCGACATATCAACCTGCTCTTGTTCAAAGATATATGAATTGATTTCCGCAAGAATATCATCTATCAGTCTGCAAGATAATCTTTCATAAAGTTATCTATTGTCATATGACTTGGTGCTTTAGTTTCCTGCAACAGCCACATAAATCTTATGTCTGTTTTACAAAGCTTTTCTATTTCTCTTGTTGACGCATAGCCGTGTTCCATAAATGCAAACAGTATTACTTTCAGCGAAGTTTCGCTATTATATCTTTTGCGACCTATCCTGCTTTCCTTAACAGCAAGGTGTTTATTTAGATCAATATGATGAAAAGCCTCGTTAAATGTATATACCGGATCAGAAATTTCTATTATTTTTTCAATTTCCAGTGGTAATTTTAATTGCTATGGTGTATAATGTACCTTGTTGATATGGTTTTTCATTGCAAATAAATTATATCACAAAAATGACTGCATTCCTACCTTTCGGTTAGAATGCAGTCGTTTTTATTTGGGCTGTTTTTTACAGCTCCCTATCAAAACTTTGTGTTAGCTTAAAGTATTGTGGGCTTTGCCCACACCCACAACCTTTGAAAAAGGTTGACCAAATTTTCATGTCCGAGTATAAAGTCTATGATAATTTAAGCAAAAAATTTTCCGACTGTAAATAGGACTGCCGCACATTGCGACAGTCCCATTGAGTCAGAACTTATTTATAATTTTATTGAGAAGTAAAAATAGTGTTAATTAATCATTTATTACAACATTACCGCCAAAGCCTGTGCTCTGAGTTACAAAAACAGAATCAATTCCGTTTAGTGTAGCGGTGTGTCCGTTATAGCCTGCTGCATAAACAGGGCTATTGCTTGCAATAATATAGCTTGAATTAATTGATGTTAAGGTTGCGTCATAAGGATAAGCTGTTGCACCCTCTGCACCACGGTTGCCTACTACTATTGCTGCTACAGGCACTTCGTTGCCGCTGCCCCATTTATCGTTATCGTATTTATTCCATTTTTCCTGATATATTGTATCACTTGTGGCATTTGATTTAACTGTTGAATCCTTTAATGTAGCATTACCGCAACGAACAATGAGTCCCTGACGATTAGCTTCAAGATAAGAATCCTCAATGTTAAGTGTGCCCGGAATATTCATAAGAACAGCTGCTGAATCTGCGTTTGTTGCAATAAGTGTTGAATTTTTGATGTTGATAACAACATTAGCACCTGTCTTAGTATTTCCTGCATTTGTTGATAAAGCATAATAATCTGTTGATATAATCTCTGAATCAATAATGTTTACGGTAGCGTTATCTGTACTTTTATCAACAACCATACTTACATTGTTTGATTTCATTTTTACATTATTAAGCTCTAAGCTTCCGCCCTCGTGTACTGATATACCTGCATGTGTAGTGTTTGTGTTTTCGAGAACAAATGAACCGTCTTTTAATGAAATTGCTTCGTTATCATAGAGAGTAATAGGGGTTGTGCCGCCGATTGTAAGTTCTTTGCCGTTTAAGTCAATGTCAGCACCTGATCTGTCAAGCACAGCGGAGTCAACCTGAGCAGAATCACTGAGAACAACCGGAATACCGTCCTGAATAGCAGCCTCAATAACATCTGTGTCAGAAGTTATTACAGCGTCTTTTGCATTGTAAGCCTCTTTTGCATCTGCAAAAGGTTCTGCCTGAATTGCAACAGCATTGAATGAAAGGTCAATACCTGTCTTGAGATTGCCTTCATCGTCAATCATATCGTCATTTTCAAGTGCTTTGTCGTACTTAACTTCATCATTTGCAAGAACAGAGAATTCCTTTACATCCTGTGCTGCACTTACTAAACGATAATAAACATTTGGCACACCGTCAAGTGGAATCCAGCCGTCTGCAATGGAGTATCCTACAAGTCCTTCGGTTGCGTCTGCAACCTCAACAAATACATATGCGTCAACTGTATTGTTTACAGTAACCTTAGGGTCTTTTCTCTGGGTTGTGCCGGGTATAATGTTGTATTCGTTGCCTGTAGTTTCTTCAAGGCTTACTTGAACCTGATTTGTTCTAAAGCTGTTTGTAATCGGATCGCTTTCACCCTTTAGGTAAGCAAAAGTACCGCCGCCTACGAGCATAACGGCTGCTAACGAAACTGCAACGCCTGTGATTGCTACATTCTTTTTGTTTAGCTTTTTCATAATACATCCTCCTGAAGTTTTGTTTTATAGTTTTGATTTTGTATAGGTTTTGAGAATTTTTAGAACGAAGTTATAAATACTTTAATAGACTTTATGTATTGAATTTTATATCAGAATCCCTCCTTTGCGGTTAATTAATTTTTATCCTTTCCGAGTCGCCAGCAAATTGCTAATCCCATTGCACTGATTATTATGCAGATTACATACCACTCAAAATTATTACGGTCGCCTGTAGTGGTTGGAGATGAACCTTGACTTGTCGGAGAGGTCGATTGAGTTACTTGTTGAGTAGTTGCAACTGTACTTGCTGTGGCTTCTGTTGTTGCAGCTGAAGTTTCTGTTACAACCTGTGTTGATGTGGGGTGAGTCTGAGTTGTTGCCAGTGTGCTTTCAGTTGGTTTAGGCGGAACTGATGCTGTGGTTTTCTCTGCTGAGCTTGTCTGAGTGGTTGACTCAGTTGCTATGCCCTCAAACGAGTTTATACACTCAACAGAAAGCGAGGATACATAAGCTGTTGTACTTTTTACGGTCTGAGAAGATATTGCCGATACTATTCCGATGCACAGCGTAATGCAGAAAGTGTATTTCAACACATTGATTATGCACCGTTTCTTTTTCATGATTTATGTAATCCTCCTTTCTTAAAATAGCTGTATTTTAAGCTATATCGGGATATTGTGTGTTTGTGCCCTCAGGTAAGAACTGAGCTGCTGCAAGGTCAATGGCTGTATTTTTGTCAATGCTCTTAGCCTGTACGGCATATGCTGTTGCAGTAAGATTTTTTTCACCGAGTGCTTTGATGTCTGAAGAAGTAAGCTCGGTGGAAACAGTTACCTTTGTGAAAATCGGATTCAGTACAACATCTTCTTCACTGTTTTTAGCGTTTATTTTCTGACTGTAGACATAAACTGTCTGATTATCGGCAGTTGCAACTTGCAGCCAAGAATTTGTGTCATAATTAATTGAAAACTTATCGGTAAGCTCATTTTCAACACAAATAAACACATAACATTCTTCACTGCCCTTGAGTACTGTGGGTGTGGGGTCTTTATCAAGAACTGCACCGGGTACATACTTGTAGCTGTTGTTTGTTACACGCTGGGCGTATTCACCTGTGAGTGCCTGTCCGTCAGTATTAACAAGAGCCTCATCAAGCTTAATTGAAATAGCACCGCCTGCAAATTTATTGACTACCGGGTCACTGGTGTCAGATAACCACGAAAGGGTAGGGGCTACCGTGCATACGGCAATTACTGCAAGCGTTCCGAATGTAATCATTGCTTTTTGGCTTTTTCTCATTATATTTCTCCTTTCTTTAATATTTTATTGCAATCCGCTTTCTTGCGGAGCGAATTCCAGTTTTGTGCTGTCATTTTCTATGATTTCAACGGCTTTCTTTTCTTTATCTTTTTTGCTTTTGAATGCAATGTCCCATACAAGAGATAATACAAACAAGCCGACAATTACTGAAATTACAACAACTCTGTTTTCTTC
Organism: Ruminococcus sp.; assembly: GCF_045129435.1. Classification (GTDB taxonomy): domain Bacteria; phylum Bacillota; class Clostridia; order Oscillospirales; family Acutalibacteraceae; genus Ruminococcoides. The sequence goes on from NZ_JBGVJL010000047.1 coordinate 16,480, forward strand.
GGCAGTAACAACTCTCAACGGAGTACCGAGGTATGGAACACAAAATACAACCTTGCCAACAACATTTCCCCAACGAACAGGTGCAGAGTCATTTGCATTGTTAGCGTCACCCTTTGTGGTGAATGTCTGCTTTGCCGAATTAATACTCACTACCCTGTGGGTAACAAGAATATTGTTATCGTTTAATATGTAGGTAACTATATCGCCAACCTCAATTTTTTCAGGTTCAATCTTTTGAACTAAAATAAGACTGTTCACAGGCAACTTTGGAGTCATACTTGAGCTGTCAACCGAAAACATATTCCAACCTAAGAGTCTTATTGCTACAACACATAAAGAGGTTTACAGCAGTTACACGGCAAATATTGAAAAAGGTAAAAGCTTTAAGCAGGATGTAATCAGTCCTACATACATTGGTTATGAGCCTTACTGGACTCAGCCGAACGGTAAAGAGGCTGACGCAAGCACACTTAAACTTGATTATACAAATGTTGAAAATGACATTACTATTAATGTATATTACAAGCCTTCTAATGTACCTTATGGCATATTATATTATTTTCAGAATATTTATGATAATCACTACACTTTAGATACAAGCCTGAGTCAGATATTATTCGGTGTAACAGGCAGTACAGTCAGTGATGATGATTTGCATGAGGCTGTTAAGAATAAGGTAGGATTTACTCCGCTCTACCACATTCCTACAACAATTGCAGGTGACGGCAGTACGGTGATTGACAGTTACTATGACCGTAACTACTATCTTTTTACCTTTGATATGGACGGCGGATATGGCACAGACCCTATCTATGCCCGCTATGAGTCATCATTCCTTGTAAACCAGCCTACAAGAGTTGGATATACATTTGAGGGCTGGGATCTTGTAAGCTATACTTTAGATGACGGAAATGAATCTGAGGTTAAGTATGTTGAGGACGGCAAAGCTGATGTATTGCCAACAATAATGCCGGCAGAGGATCGTGAGTATAAGGCACTCTGGAAAAAGACCGATACTACTTTTACTGTAGTGTATTGGCTGCAGAATCCTGACGATGACAATTACAGCTACCTTGGTAAGCAAGACAGCATTTCTGCTCAGTCAGGTGATGTAATAAACGGTGAAGACTACAAGGATATTAATACTGTAAAAGATATTACATCTAAGGTTGACAGCTACACTCGTGACCGCTATGTATATAAAACAGCCGATAAAAATGTGGTAGTCAGTGGTGACGGCTCTACTGTTGTAAATGTATATTATGACAGAAAAGTATATACTTTAAGATTTATTTATGCTCGAGAAGGTCTTACCGGCTCAAGCAAAGGAAAGTTTTATATTAAGGGTGGTTCTACCTATAACTTTGGTTCGGGCGAAAATTATATTAAGACAATAAGTGCAGATAACGGAACTAATGCACTTGTTCCGGGAGAAGAAGGACAAGAGGGCTCTTTTGTAAACTATCTTTTAAGCCGTGACCAGGGTGCAAGCTCAAATGGCGGTTGGGGTGAAGTAACCGCTTTACCTGAATTAAAGAAACAGTATAAAAACGAAAAAATATATTCTACAGGAACTTATACTACAACTATTGATTATAAATCAGACACACCAAATGAGGGCGAAACTTTTAAGTATTATTATGTAGAGTGTAAAGCACGCTATCAGCAGAATATCAGTAATTTGTGGCTTACAGACCCATTCGATCCTCCGGAATTGTCACAAGCAGAGATGGCAAAGAATCATAAAAAATATTATCCGGACGGTACACCTTTAGCGGGTACACCTATGAAGAAAGCATACTTTGCAGGTTGGAACGGTGAACACTTTGTAAAATATTCTTATAGGAATAATGGTAACCAGACTATTAAAGGTAAGTATCAGCGACTTGATGATATGCTTTTGTTTGATGTTGCGGCACTAAAAGAATGTTATCCGAATGAACCTGAGCATCAGGTAGTAAACTATCTTTGCTTTTTTGACAATGGTTCAAACTGGGTAACTTGGAATACACCGAACAAGTGGACATATGAGTATTATTACCCTACATTAAATAATGTTAAGGGTGATATTGAAAAAGACGGAGTAAATTATTATCTAAGAGGGTCCGCAACCTGTTATGATGACGGTACTCATGTAATGAAAAATTCATATACCTATCAGCAGACCCCTACTTCTCTTGAGGGTATGACATTCAAAGGTTTTGACGAAAGCGATCAGTATGGCACAGTCGTTACTGATGAGAATGATGATGCGTATGGAATAAAGTCATATATTGCAAAATTCTTCTATTCAAGAAATGACTATCAGCTTACTTTCTACAATTATGACAAAACCGAAAAACAGGTAACAGTTCCTTTTGAAACCCCATTAAAAAGCTATAGCTTTAAACCGTCTTATCCGTCAAATCTTGAAAAGGGTGCATATACCTTTGGCGGTTGGTACACTTCTCCAAACTGCCTTGAGGGTACAGAGGTTGATTTTGACAGCGACACAATGCCGGCGTCAAACACCATGCTTTATGCAAAGTGGATTCCTGTTGACCACAGCGTAAGAGTATTCCAAAACTACAGCTACCTTGAGGCTTTCAATAAAAACGAGGTTGAAACCGACGAATATGCACTTTATTTGTTGGATGCTATAGACCATACAGAAACCAAAGAAACAAGCTATATCTGGTTAAATCATCTTAATTATGCAACAGCGGACAGTAAGGGCGTTTACAAGGTATCATATTTTGACGATGTAAGAGAATATGTAAAGGTTGACGACTGTTTCTACAGAAAGGGAAGAGCTAATAACCTTGCTTATACTATTCAAAACGGCGACACAAAAGCAACCTATGTTTATGTTGATGACGGCAATCGTAAGGGTTATGTAAAGGCGGACGGCTTGCTGGGAATAAGACATCAGGCACATGGCTATGTACTTGACAATTTCAGAGTTCCGAATGATCCTTCGGGCTATACTTTTGCGGGTTGGAGATACAACAAAAACGGCAATGTAGAGGCTTTCTCACCGCTTGATACACCTATTACCGCAGATTTTGATGTATATGCAGACTGGGGCAGTAAAAAATCAAGTCCGTATGTAGTTCATTACGCACTTGAGGAAAGTGTGGACAGCACTTTATCAGCAAAGCTTTTTGCAATTTCACAAAATCCGTCTGACAACGAAATTCAGAGCATAGACGATAAAACCTATGTTTATCTTGCAAGTGACAAGCGTTGGCATCTTACAATAGCAGATGATACTACAGGCTTTAGATTTGAGGGTACTACCGCTACATTTACTCCAAAGGTAGGCAATCCGTCAAATGAACTTTATGACGGCTACAATAAAGGCTATTATCCAACACTTGCAAGCCATTCTATTCTTGTTCAGAGTGACGAGTTAAACAATATAAAGAACAATGCTTTTACATTTACATATGTAAATGTTCCAACTATAACTTATACTGTTGAGTACAGATACAACGAGCCGAGTAAACCGCTTATCAATGATTTTGTTGCACCAAATGCGGATTCACAGGGTATTTACGGCAAAAAGGTTGTTACTACAAGCAATAATGTCGTTACCGAGAGATTTCAGGTTGTAAAGGATTGTGTTCCCGATGATACTTACAAACAGCTTGTTCTTTCAGTTGAAAAGAACGAAAACGGTCAGTATGTAAGCTCAGCTGACAATATTATTACCTTCTACTATACAAAGCAGTCAAGCGTTGCACCGTACATTATTCATTATATGATGCAGAATCCGGGTACAGACGGCACAAACTATGCAGTTGACGGTACAGGCGATTACACGGAAAATGAGGGCAATTTAATTAAAGGCGTAGCTGATATTGGCGAAGTAACAGCTTATCCGCTTACATTCACAGGCTATGAACTTAATAAAAAGGCTGTTGTGGTTGATGGTGGTACAACTAAATCTGACGCAACCTTTGATACCGATTCTGATAAAAAAACCACAATTAAGTTTAATGTAACAGAAAAAGGCACAGAGCTTTATGTGTTCTACAATATTCAGAAAACCTACTACAGAGTATTTTATCTTGTGTATGGCACAGCTACCGATAATCTGACTCAGTATGAAGATGAAACTAAATTCCCAATTGGAAATTCTTGTGTTTTATTAAAATACAAAAAGGTTGAAAACCAATACTTTGGTGATACCGTTACTGAAAACTCAGTAGATATTGACGGTTGGACTTGCCTTAATGCAAGCAAATCAATTACGCTTACATACAGCCCAAGAGAAAATAACCCAAGTGATGTAGGCTATAAAAACAATATTGTATTTTTCTACACTCCTACTCAGTACACAGTTGAGTACAAAACGGTTGGCGGCGGCAGTCTTTCACAAAATACCGAAACCATAGACGGCAGTAGTACAAATAATTTTGCAGGCTCAACTCCGACTGCTGATATGGGCTACGAATTTGATAATTGGTATCTTGATGAGGCTTGCACTCAGAAAGTAACTGATGATTCGCAGTACAGTGCATTTGTTAGCGGAAATAAGCTTACACCAACCAAGGAAAAATTGACTCCAAACTATCAGGCAGGTCAGGCAAGCACAATTTTCTATGCTAAGTTTAATGCTAAGGGTGGATATAAAGTAAACTATGACTTAAACGGCGGTACAATCAACGGCAGCAGTTCGGTTGATTCAAAAACCGTTGCTTGGGACAGCGCAAACCTTGGCACAGAAGAAACCCCTGTAAAGCATAATACCGGTTTTGTCGGCTGGAAACTCAAGGATAAAAATATTGATGTTACAGACGAAACCACATATGGTGCTCTCGCAAGTGCTGTTGATTCTGAAAATGAAGTAAAAGAAATCACACTTGTTGCTCAGTGGACAGAAACCAAGGTTTACTTCCACAGCAATATTGACGGCAAAAGCACAGCTCAGACGGCAGACCTGTTCAGAACCTATACTTACACAGGAAATGACTATACAATGAATGATGACAGTACAATCAATTCATTCTATGAAATTCCAAGTGTTGAGAAGAACACAAAGATTTTTGCCGGTTGGTACTATGATGACGGCACAGCTTACAAGTGGAGCGATGTATTTGCAGGTGAAACCCACCTCTATGCTCATTGGTTAGATGTAGGTACAGTTGCGAAAACTGCCGATGATACCAAGGTAACCGGTGTTAATACTTACAACGGTTTTGACCTCTTTGGCACACAGATTCGTAATGCTAAGAAAGATGATAACTATCCTGACGGCTCAGGCTCGACACCTGCATATTCAACCTCAGGACTTCGCTTTGTAACTTCACTCAGCGACAGCCTTTTAAAGCAGATTGACGCATTGTCAGATTCAAAGCCTGAATATGGATATGTGCTTGCCAAAACAGCAACTGCTAAAAAGTATGCAAATGGCAAGTCAGGTTATCAGATTGAGTACAAAGGCGATAATGTAAATGGTGTTGATACCAGAACAGAGTACAAATATGTTCAGAATATAAACTGCACAAGTCAGGTTGGCGGTTACGGTTCAGGTGCTCCTGCGTATGACCATTTTAACAGCAAGGCAAAAACCTACCGTATTTATTCACTTGTTGTTACATACGATTCAAGCGGCAGAACAGAGGAACAGATTGAGCAGGCAAAGGGTCAGGAGCTTCTTGCCCGTTCATACATTCGCTATACTGACGCAAACGGCTTGCTCAGAACTTACTACAACGACTATACAGGCACAAATGTATTTGGCGGCTGCAGCACAAGCTTTAACAATGTTTTGGGCATTATTGAGGGCGATAACGCTTAAATGCTAAAAATAAAACTGAATTAAAACTAAAACAGCACCACCTCACAAAATGATTTCACTCTGTGAGGTGGTGGTTTATTATCTGCTTTTTAATAGTGGTTTTGCTTTAAATGATTATAATATAATCAAGTAAGTGATAACACTTACAATAATGAAACATAAAAATTTTATTTATGGTTGATTATTAATTCCTACTATTGTAGATAGGTATAAATTTATGCCCGATTATGTATATAAAAAATTAATAATTTATCTTTGCATAATTTATCAAAAACCCTTGACAAATTATGCAAGCTTTGTTATAATACATATTGTCTTTGAAATTAAATAATAAATATAGGGGTATAGCTCAGTTGGTAGAGCAGCGGTCTCCAAAACCGCGTGCCGAGGGTTCGAGTCCTTCTGCCCCTGCCAAGCAAAAACGGCTTAAACACTGCGTTTAAGCCGTTTTTTCATATAAATAATCAGGCGG
>NZ_JBGVJL010000048.1:0-6807 GCF_045129435.1 Ruminococcus sp.
CTTTGAGGCAAGTACCTCCTTGACAACATCTGATATTATTTCGCCGTTTTTAATACCGTTTTTCTGAATTTTCTTGTAAACAATAAACTGTGCAAGTGCCTTAAAAATAAGTCCGTTGTCAATTTCCGCAAGGATTTTCCAGTATTTTTTTGCAACCTCCTGCATTTCTTTTGGCTCAAGTCCCATTGCAACAAGCATTGCCATAATTGAGCCTGAGCTTGTACCGGAAACATATTCCGGTCTTATGCCAAGCTCATACAAAGCAGTAACCGCACCGATATGTGCAATTCCCTGCAATCCTCCGCCTGAAAAAACAAATCCAATCGCATCTTTTCTGTCTTTCATAATTTTTCGCAGTCCTTATCTTTTAATAAAATTTGTAAACATTGCAGTAAGACTCAGTTTCTACAAAATAATCGTACCAGTTGTAGAACTCGTCAAAGCTGTAATCCTCAGAAATCAAGTCATAATTTTTAAACTTTGTATTCTCTGTAATATACTTAATTACCTTGTCCCTGTCGGCAAGTCTTGAAATATAAACAGTAATTTCATCTTCATTTGCAAGCTTTGAGTCTGTTTTAATCGCCTGCATACTGTCGGTCTTTTCCTTCTCACTGCCGTTGTTCATATAACCGTTCATAAACTGAGTAATCTTGCCGTTGGTGATTACTCCCCTCTTTTCCGCAAAGTCCTCAAGCTCGTCTGCAAGAGTTGGTGAAAAATCTGCCGTCTGAACAATCATAGTTTCGTCGTAATTCGCAAGCTTGTCAATGCTCTTGTTCCACTCAAGCATAGCAGTACCCACAAACACGCATTTTGAGGTCTGCGGAGTGTAAAGCTCGGTTTTCACGCCATACATATAGTACGGCTTTACTGTAATGTAGCCGATTGCACAGGTGATTGCAAGGCAAATCGGTACGGCTGTGGTGAGCCATTTTTTGCCTGTAATTCTTGTAAATTTAAGAAGTGCAAGCACAAAAATTGTGACAAACATCGGCAGCGAAGCCATAATATAACGGTCGCTGTTAAAAGGTGAAACAAGTGAAATTGCCACAAAATAAACAAGTGACGGCACAAAAGCCATAAACGCTGTGCGGGAAAGCTTTTCTTTTCTGACAAAGCGTAGATATATCCAAAAGCCGATAACAGCCACACCGCAAAGGGCAAGCAACCATATCTGATTTAAAAATACATCTTTTGCAAGCACCTGAATATATGTGCCGATTTTGTACGCAAAGTAAGTAACAACAGTAATTGGGTCAATAGAAATGCTGAGCGAACCAAAGCCACGGTTACCGCCGAGAACATTTGTAATAATGTACGGATAAATGAAAAGTGCCGCTGCACTGCCGATAAGTGCTGTGATTATGTACTTAACCAAATCCTTGATGTTCTTTTCCTTAATCTGAAACACAAGCATAATAAGACCTGTGAGTCCCTCAAAAAGGATAAAATAATACTGAGTAAGCGTGCCGAGCAGGGTTATAAGTCCTAAAATCAAAAAATCGGTAAGCTTTGCTGTGTTTTTTCTCTCAAAGATTTTAAGATTCATATAAATCATTGAAAGCACAAAGAACGTGAGGGTTGCATACATTCTCAGGTAAATAGTCATTGTTGTGCAGGCAATGCTGAATGCAAAAGCACCTGTGGCTATAAGAGCGTATAGGTTATTTTTTGTAATTTTTTTTACAATTTTAAACAGCATAATCAAAATGCCTGCCATAGCAAAAACATTTACAGAAAATGCAAAGTACCTTGAAAACTGGTTTGGAAATAACGAACACACAGTATGTACAAGTCCGTAATAAAAAGGCGGATGTGAAGCGTCTATAATCTGATTTTCATAAACCTGAGCATAATTAAAGCGGTCGCTGTCCGATACAGAAAGATAATCTATAAAATCCGCACCGCTGTTCCATTCGCCGTCAGTTTTAAGAGTATTTGCCGAGTTTGCAAGATTATAGGTCAAAAGCTCGTCCTCGTGGTAGCCCTGCTTGTTCATCATAAAAACTGTGCTGAGTGCAAGACTTAAAACTATGACAACCGCAAGAAAAATTCTTGATTTTTTGTCTGAAATATTCATACTTTACCTCTCTGAATTTATTATCCATTCTGAAATTTAAAGAATATTATACCAAAATTCTGCCATATAGTAAACATACAAAACATTGGTTTTTATATGTAATTTCTCAAATATTTGTTACGCTTTAGCTAAACGGGCATAAAAATAATGTCATAATTTATTATAATATAGCAAAATGACTTTTATGTTACAAAATAATCTGCTATTACCTTAAGCATTTTTCAAGCATAACTAAATTAACATTCGGTATTCCATTAAAACTGCATGGCTCTATCCCGATTTCACGATAATTTAATTTTTTTATAAAAGGCTCTTGCATTAACATTCAACTCATTAGTATCAATTCGTAAATAATTACAGTTATGTTCTAAAGAATATTGCTCATAGAACTTCACAAAAATTTTGCCTAAGCCTTTGCCCTTTGAATAAGGGTCAATAACAAGAGTATGCAAAACCATAATATCTTTATCATCAGCATCATATTGCCATACAACTTTATTATAAGTATCAGGCTGTATATGATTTATAATTGCAGTTCCTACAATTTTACCATCTGCTTCTTCAACAAACAAATCATTTCTAAACAATGCAGACTCCGCTGTCGCCTTAGTCGGATATATGTCACGCACCCAGCCGACACTCACATTTCCTCTTTCCTGCTCTTTAAGAATATGATCATATATTCTGCAAACAGCGTCAATATCCGACTCAGATGCTTTTCTGATTACAATTTGCATATTTCCTCCATAAAAATTCATAGGTCATTTTCATTAAATTTTCTAATACAACAGACATTTTGCAATTTCCAATCTGCAAACAAATCATAAGGTATAAGTAATATTTTTAACCCTTTTATTTATTAAAAAAGCTCTTTCATTGCCGCAATCATCTTATCCATTTCCTCGTCAGTACCGACAGTAATTCTGAGGTGATTGTCAATTCTTGGAATATTAAAGTATCTTATAAAGATTTTCTTTGTCTTTAAGTATTCAAATATTTCCTTAGCGGAATATTTTTTGTGTGTGGCAAACAGAAAGTTTGTTGCACTCTTCTTTACATCAAAGCCAAGAGCAATGAGTTCTTCCCTTACCCTCTCTCTTGTAGCAATTACTTTATTTACACACTCCTTAAAATACTCCTCGTCATTCATTGATGCAGTGCCAACCTCAAGTGCAAGACTGTCCATTACATATGAATTGTAGGAATTTTTAACGGTTTCAAGAGTGGCAATAAGCTCCTCACTGCCGATTGCAAAGCCAATACGCATACCTGCAAGTGAGCGTGACTTTGAAAAAGTCTGTGTAACAAGTAAATTATCGTACTTCTTCGTAAGTTCAACAGCAGATTCGCCGCCAAAGTCAACATAAGCCTCATCAATAATAACCACGCTGTCCTGATTATGCTCGACAATATCAATCACAAAATCAAGGGGCTTACAAATACTTGTAGGTGCGTTTGGATTAGGAATGATAATTCCGCCGTTTTCTGTATAATAATCCTCTGCGTGTATTTCAAAATTATCGTCAACAGGAATTGTCTTGTACGGAATTTTAATAAGTGAGCACCATACAGGATAAAAAGAATAGGTAATATCAGGATACAAAATCGGCTTTTCTGAGTTAAAGAAAGCCATAAATGACAATGCAATTACATCATCAGAGCCGTTGCCAACGAACACATTGCTTCTGCCGACATTGTATCTTTTAGCAATAGCGTCTTTTAAAATAATTGAATCCGAATTAGGATATTTTTTTAGTCCCTCGCTGTTTTCAGCGTATTTTTCAAAGACCTTTTTAACTTCCGGTGACGGCGGATATGGGTTTTCGTTTGCGTTAAGCTTAATCATATCCTTATCGTTTGACTGTTCACCTGCCACATACGGCTTTATTTTAATGAGATTTTCTCTCCAGCTTCCCTGCATTTTTATTTCCCCTTTATTCTACATTCTAAAACAGGTCACGAAAAATCGTGACCTGTAATTAACTGTTACATTGTAAACAGCGAAAAGCATTAAGACTTAGCCTTTGCATCACTCTTGAAAAGTGCTGTAAGAGTTTTGCTGTCTGCTGTGCCTGACTCGGAAATTCCGCTTGCTTTCTGGAATTCCTTAACGGCTTTCTGAGTGACCTCACCATAATAGCCTGTTACATTTCCTTTATCGGTAATGTATCCGAGGTCAAACAAACGCTGCTGCATAGCTTTTACATTATCGTTTTCATCATCAAGCTTGAGTGTAAGACCGCTTACTTTAATATTATATTTGCTCTCAACAGAACTGCTTTCATTAGCCTTTGTTGCTGCCTGAGCAGCTGTTGTAGCTGTGGTTGACTTCTGAGTAACCGGTTCAGACACATTTGCTGATGACACTGTGCCTGCCTTTGTGGTTGGCTGAGTGCTTTCCTTTACTCTGTCAGGATACATAAAGTCCATAATCTTATTAAGAGTCTGAAGTGATGTTGTACCCATTCTCTCAATCTCAGTTTTTGTAACCTGTAAAGTCTTATTATTTTTGATTGCCTTTAATCCTACGAGATCCTCGTCATTCTTGATGAAATCCAAGGTTGCGTCATCAGCATACAAAATATAATCAGGATTTGCAACTTTAAGCACTTTTGTATCAATTTCACTTTCAGAAACATTTACAGCCGCATTCACTGCACCTGTGTAACCCAAAAGCATATCACCATAAGTACCGCTGTGAAGAGTGTGCAGTTTGTCACCGTCAAGATAAAGATAGCAGATTGTCTTTGACACACTGTTGTTGTTCTCGTTCTTCATGGTTTTCATTGTATCAATAAGCTTGTCATAGGAATCGCTTCCCTTTTTAGCTCCGTCAACAGCACCACCGAGAATTTTGCCGAGTGTGATATACGCAGTTTCAAGCTCTGTTGTGGTTTCCGGAGAAGCCACATTCAGCACAAGAATACCGCCGTCTGTAAGCTGAGTTTTAACATCAGCGTCAAGAGTATCGTCTGCAAAAACAATGTCTGTAGAATAGAACTTAATCTTATCAACATCAGGCGACTGAGCAGAGCCTACGCTTGGTGCAACCGATAAAAAGTCCTGATTCACCTCGTCACTTCTGCCGACCATTTTTCCCGAATAACCGATACAATCAATAATATCTGCAGTTTTGTCCGAAAGCACAACAATGTTCTTTGGCTCGGTTTTAATAGTTACATCTGCCACAGATACCGGGTAGTTATTGTCACCACTACATCCTGCAAGTCCTGCACAGGCTGACACAGCAAGCACAGACGCAAGAGAAATCGAAACGATTTTCTTCATTAGTTACCTCCGTTTATTTAGCAAATAGAGATTCAATATAATGTTTAGCACATCGTGGAGAACGACCGCCTCTTGAAAGTGCAAATCGCTCGGCTCCTGCTTCAAGCTCCTCTTGTGAAAGAGTAACATCATTTTCCTTGGCAAGAGCAAATACAATATCAAGGAACTCCTTCTTAGACGGTGCAGAGTAGCACACAGACAAACCAAAGCGGTCTGAGAGCGAAAGAGTTTCCTGCATATTATCACGAGTGTTGATGTCATCATCTGTACGGTCTGCAAAGCTTTCCTTAACAAGATGACGGCGGTTAGATGTTGCATAAATAAGTGCATTGTCAGGACGAGCCGCAATACCGCCCTCAAGCACAGCCTTTAAAGTAGTATAGCTCTGATCCTGCTTTTGGAAAGAAAGGTCATCAATAAATATGATAAACTTCATAGGCAGTGTTGCAATTTTGTCAACAAGGATTGGGAAGTCAATAAGTCTTTCCTTAGGAATTTCAACAATTCTCAAACCGTCCTTACGGAATTCATTTGCAATAGCCTTAACAGTAGAGCTTTTGCCTGTACCCATATCACCATAGAGCAAACAGTTGTTGCAAGCCTTGCCCTCAATAAATGACTTAGTGTTGCCTACAACAATATCACGCTGTCTTTCATAGCCGGTAAATGAGTCCATATCAATCTTATCAGGGTGCAAAACAGGCTGAATGTCGCCGTCACGCCAAATAAATGCCTTGTAACGGGCAAAAATACCACAGCCGTTTTCCTTATAATACTTTGCCACCTTTTCGAGTGAGCCATCAAACATTTTAAAGCTTTCGGCACATTCGCCGCACTCCCACCTTGGAAGATGCTCGGCAACGCAGCCCATGTCAGCCACAGTAGCAAGATCGTTTGATGCACAGTAGCATTGAATAAGCTCCTGAGATGTGAGTGAAGCGGCATTTAAAATAGCCTGACAATCACGCCTTACAGCCTTTAAAAGGTTTTCGGGAAGTGTATTGTACTTGCCGGCAGCAGCTGCTCTTGTAAAGCAGTTTTCATCAAACAAAGCAGCTTCTGTAAGAGAATAAGCCAGTCGGTTGCTGCATCCTCTTTCACTTATAAGTGAGAAAAACTCGCCGTAAGCATTCAAAAACTCTTCAGGCTTTTTGTCCATAGAGCTTAATAATTTGTAATATGCCTTTGGTACGCTTCGGTTTAAAATTCCTCTGAAAACCGAGAGGGACGAAAGCGAAAATAAAATTTCTTTTGCTTTATTCATAAATCATCATTCCATTCCTCTTAATTGTACGACTTTTTTTGTTTTAAGTCAATATTTCCGCAAAAAATATGACTTTACTTTCGCAACAGTAAAAGTAAATCAGTTAAAAAGCTTAGTATTTATCACAATTTAAAACTTTTATAAATTATTTTTAAAAAAGTGTTGACAAAAT
>NZ_JBGVJL010000049.1:0-5629 GCF_045129435.1 Ruminococcus sp.
CACAGCACTTTGCACTATTATTATGTGCATCTTTCATTTTCCTTGCTCAACCACCTGCCTTACAATAAAAAAAGAAACCGGCAGTATATGGTGGACATTATTTTCTATAATTATGCCAACTGCCATTGGCGTTGGATTGTGCTTTATAGTCAACACAATTTCAAATATTTTTGCATAGAAAAACTGCCCTTGCGTAATTACAAGGGCAGTTCTTGAGGTTATCAAATGAAAACAATATAAATTAAAAGAGTAAGTATAAAATAAAAGGAGATTAATGATAACTAAAAATTAGAAATCAATTTCGAGGTCATAGTAGCAAGCCTTAAGAAGCTTTTCCATTTCTTCCTGACTTGGCTGACGAGGGTTAGAGCCTGTGCAAGCATCTGCAATAGCATTCTTAGCTGTTTCAGGAAGCTTATCCATAAACTCTTTTTCGTCAATAATGCTTGTGTCAGCCTTAACACCGCCAGGACCATAGTTCTTAATAGCCTGTGGAATGTCGAGCTGATCGTTCATTGAGCGAAGCTCTGCAATAAGTGCATCAACGAGCTCCTCTGTTGTGTCGCCCTTAAGGTCAATGAACTTAGCAATCTGAGCATAACGCTCAGCAGCAGTAGCATCTTTTGAGTTATATTTAATTACCTTAGGCAAATACATAGCATTAGCACAGCCATGAATAATATGACCGCCTGAGAATGCAGCACCTGTCTTATGAGCCATTGAATGAACAATACCAAGAAGAGCATTTGAGAATGCCATACCGGCAAGACACTGTGCATTATGCATAGCGTCACGAGCTGTCATATCGCCGTCATAAGATTTTTTAAGGTCATTATGAATCATCTTGATTGCGTGAAGAGCAAGAGCGTCTGTGTAGTCACAGTTAAGTGTAGATACATAAGCCTCAATAGCATGGGTCATAGCGTCCATACCTGTGTGAGCTGTAAGCTTTTTAGGCATTGTTTCTGCAAGTGAAGGGTCAACAATAGCTACATCAGGAGTGATGTTGAAGTCAGCAAGCGGATATTTAATACCCTTATCATAGTCAGTAATTACCGAGAATGCTGTTACCTCTGTAGCTGTGCCTGAGGTTGACGGAATAGCACAGAACTTTGCTTTCTGTCTGAGCTTAGGAAAGCTGAATGGTGTAATAAGGTCTTCAAAAGTAATTTCAGGATACTCATAGAAAGCCCACATAGCCTTTGCTGCATCAATTGGTGAACCGCCGCCCATTGCTACAATCCAATCAGGCTCAAACTCTCTCATAACTGCCGCACCCTTCATAACTGTATCAACAGATGGGTCAGGCTCAACGCCTTCAAAGAGTTTAACCTCCATACCTGCTTCTTTTAAGTAATCTACAGCCTTATCAAGGAAGCCGTTACGCTTCATTGAACCGCCGCCTACTACAACAATAGCTTTTTTACCTTCGAGTGTTTTTAAACTTGAAAGAGCGTCTTCACCGTGATAAAGATCTCTTGGTAATGTGAATCTGTACATTATTATGTCCCCCTATTAGGAAATATTAGTCATCTTTCCATTGACTAAGGCTATTATAACACCTTTTATTTCCAATGTAAAGGGCTTTTGAGTAAAATCTATGTGAATTTATAGAAAAGTTTTTATTACATCACATATTTTATTATATATATTCACAATATAATCACATTACAGGCCGTATATGTTATCTACATCGTTTGCGTATTCTTTTACAAGCTCCAAAAAATGCTTTGCAACCGGGTTGGCAGCGGTTTTACTCCAAGCCATTACATAAGAAATAGTTGTATCAGCATCTGATAACGGTACAAAGGCACAACTTTTGTCAGAAGAAAAATTTAAAAGTGAGCTTGGAACTATTGAAATTCCCATTCCCGATGCAATAGCCATATACATACTCTTTACATCATCAAATGTATTTGCAACATCCGGTGAAATATGAAAAGTACGGTATAAATCCATAATTTCCATATACAATATAGGTGTGATATTTTCAGAAAGCAGTACAAGTCTTTCCCCTGCAAGGTCAGAAATTGAAACACCTTTTCTTCTTGCAAGACTGCTTGCAGTATCAGTAATTACAAAAAGCTGCTCATTGTGGGTTACAATCGACTCTACAGAAGAACTTTCGGGCAGCATATCTCTTGGCATAAAGCAAAAGTCATAGTCACCATTAAGTATATTTCCGTCATCCGAAGAATCAAGCTCTTTTACATCTACTGTAATGTCAGGAAAACGCTTGCGAAATTCCTTTATACATTTTGTAGGAAATGAAAATGAAGTCGGATCACAGGCTACGGTAATTCGTCCCTTTCCGCCATCGTGCATTTGCTTTATTATAGATGTAGCTTTATTTAAGGTTTCAACAATTTCAATAGCGTAAGGAAGCAAAGTTTTACCCTCGTTTGTAAGTAAAACATCTCTATGTGAGCGAATAAAAAGCTGTACTCCAAATTCCTTTTCAAGGTCAATAATATATCTGCTTACTGTTGACTGTGACACATAGTTTCTTCTTGCTGCCTCAGAAAAATTCAATGTTATTGCCACAGTAATAAAGCATTTTAGCTGGCTTATATCCATAAACAAACATTCCTTTCAATAATAAGCAATAACTAATTACGGTAAGTTTGCACTAATTGTATCTTGTTATGCAATATGTGAATAGATAAGTCAAAAATGGAAAATAATTACATTAATCCAATTAATTCTTTTGTTGACCCATGCCATTCTTTCTGCTATAATTTGAGTATAGCATAATAGTATGCAAAAATCAAATAATATAAATTAATTATGCGGCAAGGAGCAGTTATGAAAAAAATTGTTATTACAGGTATGGGTGCAGTTACACCTATCGGCATTGGCGTAGATACTTACTGGAAAAACTTAACCGCCGGCAAATCCGGAATTGACACAATCAAAAGCTTTGACGCTTCAGAACTTGCAGTACAGATTGCAGGCGAAGTAAAGAATTTTAATCCATCAGATTATATGCCAAAGGATCTTATCAGAAAAACAGATCCATTTATGCAGTACGCATATATTGCTGCCGAAGAGGCATTAAAACAAAGTAATCTTGAGATTGAACCTGAGCGTACAGGTATTGTAATGGGTACAGCTATGAACGGCATTGCAACTATTGCTTTTACTCAGGATGCACTTTCAGGTGCAGCACACAAAAAGGTTGGTCCAAGATTTATTCCAAAAATTCTCGGCAATATTGCCGCTGCTAATATAGCTATTGATCATAATATTCAGGGTCCACTCCTTACAGTAAGCACAGCATGTTCATCAGGTGGTGACGCAATCAATACTGCTTGTATGTGCATTAATTCTGGTAAGGCTGATGTAATGCTCGCTGTCGGTGCTGAGTCTGTACTATGCCCGCTCGTTATTTATTCACTTGCAAATGCAAAGGCACTTTCCCGTAGAAATGATTCACCTGATACAGCAAGCAGACCTTTTGATGTTACTCGTGACGGCTTTGTAATCGGCGAGGGCGGCGGTGCTCTTGTACTTGAAACCGAAGAACACGCACTTGCAAGAGGTGCTAAGATTTATGGTGAAGTTCTTGGCTGTGGCAATACGGATGACGCTTACCATGTAACAGCTCCACATCCGGAAGGACGAGGTGCTATTGCTTGTATGAAGCAGGCTATGGCAGAGGCTAATCTTGAGCCTTCACAGATTGGCTATGTAAACGCACATGGTACAGCAACTAACAAGGGCGACACTGTTGAAACCGCGTCAATTAAGACAGTATTCGGCGACAAGCTTCCTTATGTAAGCTCTACAAAGGGGGCTACAGGTCATATGATGGGGGCAGGCGGTATTACTGAAGTTATCACTTGCGTAAAGGCTATTGAAACTGGTGTTGTTCCACCAACTATCAATCTTAATGAAGTTGACCCAGAGTGCTGCGGAATTGACTTTGTTCCAAATACAGCAAAGAACGCAACTATTGACTACGCTATGTCAAACGCTTTTGGCTTTGGCGGTCAGAATTCAAGTATTATTGTAGGCAGATATAAGGCTTAACCTAATGCCTTTATTCGGAAGGAGAAATTTATGCAGCTTACTTACGATTCAGAAATGTTTGTAAAAACCTTTGAAAGTGAATTCACTTGGCTTAACGGCTTTATGAGAAATGTTCGCCGTTTTGGTAACAGAACAGCCGTAATTGACCCACTTCGCAATATTAACTGGACATATTCACAGTTAAACTCTGCGGCTAATAAGTTTGCAAATGCCATGAAAGCAGACGGTGTAAAAAAAGGCAACATTGTGTTTATGCAGCTTTTCAATTCAGCTCAGTTTCTTCTTGGCTATATTGCACCGCAAAAACTCGGTGCTATCGGAAACCCTGCAAACTTTAATCTTTCTCCGGGTGAAACAGCAGAAATTATCGGACACAACAAACCGGTTGTTTATATGTATGATGTAGAAATTCTTGAAACCGTTACAAAGGCACTTGAGATTTCAAAACACACTCCAAAGGTACTTATTGCTGTAAACAATACAGGCAAAGATGTTGAAATTCCTAAGGGACACATTTTATTTGAAGATTACATTAAAAATGCTTCTGAGGAAAATCCGCCTGTTGATTTTGAACCACATATTTATGATGAGGTTGTTCGTTTGCAGACCTCAGGCACAACAGGTACTCCAAAAGGTGTTCCGCTTAACAATGTAAATGAAGTGCTTTCTGCTCATGATGTAATTATGCACTTCCCTCTTAATCCTACTGACATCACAATGAATATGACACCATGGTTTCACCGTGGCGGTTTACATTCAGGTGGTCCTACACCTACTCTTTATGTGGGCGGCTGCATTGTTATTCTTCGCAGCTTCAATCCAAAGACCTGCCTTGAATATGTTGAAAATTATAAAATCACATTTATCACAGGCGTACCGTCTATTCTCACACTGCTTGCAAGCCGACAGGAAAAGCACCCCAAGAATATTTCTTCACTAAAGGGTATAATAACGATGGGCAGTCCTCTTGAAAAAGAAGCTTGTATTCGTTTTCAGAATGTGCTTACTCCCAACATTTTTAACGGTTATGGCACAACCGAATCTTTTTGGAATACATTTTTACGCCCGTATGATTTACCTGAAATGTCCGGCTCAGCAGGTCGTTCATGTACAGATGATGAAGTAAGAATTGTTAATGTATATGATGACAAAAAAGCTGACCCTGACGATACAGTACCTTGTGACGGTAAAACTGAGGGTGAAATTATTATTAAATGTCCAGGAAAAACCACCTATTGCTATGTAGGCAATAAAAAAGCCACTAAAGATAAATTTTCTAATGGCTGGATGTACACAGGTGATGTTGGTGTATGGGACGAAAATCAGTTTGTAACAATTTCCGGTAGAAAAGATGATATGATTATCAGCAAGGGAGAAAATATTTACCCTGCAAGAATCGAAGAAGCTATCAACAAACACCCTAAGGTTTCAGAGTGTATTGTAACAGGTGTGCCTGACAGCGTTCGTGGCGAAAGTGTTGCCGCTTATATTATTCCTGAGGACGATTCTTTGACAGCTGATGAGTTATTTGAATTTTGTGCTAATTCACCTGACATTTCAAAATATCAGGCACCAAGATACTACCGTTTTGTTACAG
>NZ_JBGVJL010000050.1:0-4684 GCF_045129435.1 Ruminococcus sp.
CTACAGGCGTAGGTAAAACCTTGCTTGCACAAACCCTTGCAAAGGCACTTGATGTTCCGTTTGCCATTGCAGATGCCACTACACTTACCGAAGCCGGCTATGTAGGCGAAGATGTTGAGAACATCTTATTAAAGCTTATTCAAGCAGCAGATTTTGACATTGAAAAAGCTGAGCGTGGTATCATCTACATTGATGAAATAGATAAGATTGCCCGTAAGTCTGAAAATCCGTCAATCACTCGTGATGTAAGTGGTGAGGGTGTTCAGCAGGCATTGCTCAAGATTATTGAGGGTACTGTTTCAAATGTACCGCCTCAGGGTGGCAGAAAACATCCACAGCAGGAGTTTTTACAGATTAACACAAAGAATATTCTATTTATTTGTGGCGGTGCTTTTGACGGTCTTGAAAAGATTGTTACTAAGCGTAAGGGTTCATCTGTAATTGGTTTTGAGTCCTTTATTCAGGACAAAAAAGAGCTTGATGAAACCTACTGGATGAAAGATGTTACTGCACATGATCTTGTTAAGTACGGTATAATTCCTGAGCTTATTGGCAGACTTCCTGTTATCACAGCTCTCAGCGGTCTTGATACTGACGCTCTTGTTCAAATCCTTACTGTTCCTAAAAATTCTATTGTTCAACAGTATAAAAAACTTTTTGAACTTGATAATGTTGAGCTTGTGTTTGAAGATGATGCTCTAAAGGCTGTTGCTAAGAAAGCACAGGAGCAGAGAACCGGTGCGAGAGGACTTAGAGGAATCATGGAGGGAATACTTACAAACCTTATGTTTGAAATTCCTTCTGACCCTACTATTGAAAGAGTAACTATTACCGAAAAGGTTGTTACTGAGGGCAGTGAGCCTCAACTCCTGAGAAATGAAGACAAGGCTTCTGTTTCAATAAACTTAAAACAAGATGCAAAGAAGCGTCAAAAACGAAGCACAGCTTCTTAAAGTATTGTAAATAATTAAAGCTGTATTGCCGAAAAAACAATACAGCTTTTTTTGATTAATATAATTGTGAAATTAATTGTGATGGGAGGATAGAAAATGGACGATAGAAACGATGATTTAATACTTTTGCCCGTTCTGCCACTCAGAGGACTTGTTGTTTTCCCAAAAGCTCTCATTCATTTTGATGTTGGAAGAAAAAAGAGTATCAGTGCTATTAATGCTGCTATGAAAAATGATCAGCTTATTTTTCTTGTTACTCAGAAAGACCCGTCTGAAAATGATCCTGATATAACTAAATGCTATACTACAGGTGTAGTTGCTAAGATTGTTCAGGTTATCAAACAGCCTGACAATTCTACCAGAGTCGTGATTGAAGGTAAATTCAGAGCAGGTATTGTTACACCTGTTTTTGATGAGCGTTGCCTTATGGCGGAGGTTGAACCATATCCGGATAAAAAGTTTAAACACACTTCCGAACAGTTTGGCTTAATGCGAGCTGTCAGATTTGAGTTTGAAAACTATGTAAAGGTTGCTCCAAGAGTGCCAAACGATATTATATTTAAGGTTGCTTCTTGTAAAACCTGTGGTGAGCTTGCCGACTACATAGCAGATAACATTGTGCTTGATTTTCAGGCTAAGCAGTCAATTCTCGAAGAGCTTGACCAAACAGAGCGACTTGATATGCTGCTTGACATTCTCATTAATGAAACCTATGTTCTCTCTATAGAAAAGGATATTGTTCAGAAGGCGAGAGATAGAATCGAGGATAATCAGCGTGAATATTTCTTGAGAGAGCAAAAGAAGATTATTGAAGAAGAGCTTGGCGAGGATGATAACCCATCAGCCGAGGCAGAGGCTTATGCCGATAGAATTTATTCTTTGGGACTTGCTGAAGAATCTGAAAATGTACTCATTAAGGAATGTAAAAAGCTTATGCGTATGCCGTATGGCAGTCAGGAAGCCTCAGTAATCAGGACTTATCTTGATACTGTGCTTGATTTGCCTTGGAATACAGCTACTAAGGATAAAATTTCTATTACAAAGCTCAGAAAAGAGCTTGATAAATCACATTTTGGACTTGCGAAAATTAAAGAAAGAATTATTGAACAGTTAGCCGTTGCAAAGCTCAGAGGTTCGCAGGATGGACAGATAATCTGCTTTGCAGGCCCTCCGGGTGTCGGTAAAACATCTATTGCACAATCTATTGCAAAGGCAATCGGCAGAAACAGCCAGAGAATTGCACTTGGCGGTGTGCGTGATGAAGCAGAAATCAGAGGTCACAGAAGAACCTATATTGGTTCAATTCCGGGCAGAATTATGACTGCGATTCAGAATGCAGGCTCAAATAATCCTGTTCTTATTCTTGATGAAATTGATAAGCTTGCAAGCGACTATAAAGGTGACCCTACTTCAGCATTGCTTGAAGTGCTTGATTCCGAGCAGAACAATAAATTTGTTGACCACTATATTGATGTTCCTTTTGATTTGTCAAATGTAATGTTTATTACAACTGCCAATGATGTTTCGCAGATTCCGGCACCATTGCGTGACAGAATGGAAATCATTGAACTTGACAGTTATACAAGAGAGGAAAAATTTAATATTGCCAAAAAGCACCTTGTGCCAAAACAGATTGAGAAATGTGGCTTCACTAATAAAGAGGTGAAATTCACACAGTCTGCGTTATATTTCCTTATTGATTTTTATACAAGAGAAGCCGGTGTGCGTACTATTGAAAGATTAATCGGTAATATTCTTCGTAAATGTGCAGTCAAAAAGCTTGAAGAAGAGCAGGAAACCTTTAAAATTACAGATAAAGATGTCCTCGAAATGCTTGGACATAAGAAATTTACTGCCGATAAATTATCTGCTAAGGATGAAATCGGTACAGTAAACGGACTTGCGTGGACAAGTGTTGGCGGTGAACTTTTACCGATTGAGGTTGCTGTAATGGAAGGTACAGGTAAACTTGAGCTTACAGGTTCACTTGGCGATGTTATGCAGGAGTCTGCTAAGGCTGCTGTTACCTGTATCAGAAGCCATGCAAATTCCCTTGGAATTAATCCACAGTTCTATAAGAACAAAGATATTCATATTCACGCTCCTGAGGGTGCCGTGCCAAAGGACGGCCCGTCTGCAGGTATTACAATGGCAACTGCAATATACTCTGCTTTGTCCGGTAAGCCTGTAAGGCGTGATGTAGCAATGACAGGCGAAATTACTCTCAGAGGTAATGTTATGCCGATAGGCGGTCTTAAAGAGAAAAGTATGGCTGCTTATAAGTCTGGAATTAAGACTGTAATCATTCCAAAGGAAAATGAGGCTGATCTTGAAGATGTAGATCCGGTAGTAAAGGAAAAGATAAACTTTATTCCTGTTACAAGCTTCTCTCAGGTTGTGCCAATCGCCATAGTAGATGTGCCGGTAATTTCGGAAAAGCAATGGAATGAAATACCTGACGCAACTGCTTCAAAATCAGAAAATATCAGACAGTAGAGGTGAGGTAAATGAATTTTAACGAAGTGCAATTTGAATTTGCCGCAGGTACAAAAGAGCAACTTCCAAAGTCTGATATGCCTGAAATTGTTTTTTCAGGTCACTCAAATGTAGGAAAATCATCACTCATAAATAAACTTGTACAGAGAAAGGCTCTTGCAAGAGTCAGTGCTCAGCCGGGTAAAACAGCTACAATTAACTTTTATAAGCTTAAAGAATTTCGTATGGTTGACTTGCCGGGATATGGCTATGCAAAGGTATCTAAAAACGAAAAAAAACGCTGGGCAGAGCTCGTTGAGGGATATTTTGCTGATGAAAGAAACATTAAGCTAATTATTCAGATTCTTGATATGCGTCATCCTCCCACTGATGATGACCTTGAGATGGTGGATTTTCTTTACAGAAGTAATTACCCATTTGCCGTAGTGCTTACAAAGCGTGACAAGCTGAATAAAACTAATCAGAAAAATCAGCTTGAGTATTATCAGGATATTTTCAGCACAATAGAAGATCTCCCGATGATAGAGTTTTCGGCACAGGACGGATATGGCAAAGAGGAAATTAAGGCTCTTATTGAGTCATATATATTGCAGGCTGAATAAAGCCTGATTTAAAAATTTTAATCAGGAGGTATGAGAGAATGTTTGTAAATGATTGTTTAAATGTTAACGAAAAAGGTCATCTTACAATCGGCGGTTGCGACACAGTAGAGCTTGCAAAGGAGTACGGCACACCGCTTTATATTCTTGATGAAAACACAATAAGAACAACTTGCCGTTCTTATGTTGAATCATTCAAAAAGTTTTATAACGGCAACGGTATGCCACTTTATGCAAGCAAGGCACTCAGCTGTAAGGAACTTTGCAGAATTGCTAATGAAGAACATCTCGGACTTGATGTTGTATCAGGTGGCGAGATTTACACAGCTTTGCAGGCAGGTTTTCCAATGGAAAAAACTCATTTTCACGGTAACAATAAGACTGCTGCTGAAATTGAATTTGCACTTAATGCAGGTGTAGGTACATTTGTTGTTGATAATCTTTACGAGCTTGAGCTTTTAAATGAAATTGCCGGTAAGCTTGGTAAAAAGGCTAAGATTTCATTCAGAATCAAACCCGGTGTTGACGCGCACACACATAACTTTATCAGAACAGGTCAGATTGATTCAAAGTTTGGCTTTGCACTTGAAACAGGTGAAGCTTTTGAGGCAGTTAAAAAGGCTCTTGAATATGAGA
>NZ_JBGVJL010000051.1:0-16090 GCF_045129435.1 Ruminococcus sp.
TGTAGAGCATATTTGTTCCTCCGTTTCTGGTTTCTAAGCAATTCTATTTTAACGGATTTTAGACAAATATGCTCTACTTTTTTTAAAATTATTTTTGTAGGCTCTATTTGTTACCCCAACATTTATTATAGAGCCATTTTATATTATTTATCCGAAACTTTTTACTAAACAATAATTCATCCCAACCTCTGATATAGATTTCAAAACATTTGAATAATCTCAAAATGCCGAACAGTCAAGCGACCATTCGGCATTTGCAATACTATATAATATGTACAGAAAATTTATGCGTTGCTTTCGGTGGTTTCCTCCGCCGGCTTTTCAACATAATCTACTATACGCTTTCTTATTGTGACTTCATCATATTTCTTTTTGAATGAAACCTTACCTGTAAACTTTCTTCCGCACTTTTTGCAAAGGAAAGGGGCAACAAAGCTTTTGTTCTTAACCTTCCAGTTTGCCTGTCTTGCCGCCTGTCTGCCACAAACATCACAGATAAAACGCATTGAGCGTTTGTCAATCTCAGGACTGTTAATATCTGTAATAAAATGATTTTTATACAGAAGTCTGTCGTAAAATTCGTGTGATGTTGCGTCCTGCACAAAGCTTTCCAAAGGATAGTCCTCAATAAAATGCTTCATACATTTTAATGTAAGCTCAGCATCAGCATATGCCCTATGTTGTTCTTCTACATCAAAATTAATAGCAAGCATATCTGCACACACCGAAAGTCCGAGCTGAGATGACTTATCATTAATAGAAAGGCATTTTTCGCAATACTCCTGCACATTACAATAGCTTGTCAAAAACGGAAGCTCAGGCTTATGAGCATAGTACATATAATTTTCTATCAGTGCAAGAATGTCGCTTGTACCCCAAGTTACAAGAACACTTTCACCGCAGAACTTTTTAAATTCCGAAACAGCGTGCATAAATGTACAGCCCTTTTCCCTAAGCTCCTCATTGGTGATTTTAGTAAGCTTTTTTACCTTTGAGCAAAGCTTTTTGCCAATCTGTGGGGCAATAAGCATTTCAAACCTGTCAACAACATTTAGATTGTCGTCAGTTTTAACTGCACCAAACTCAATTATTTCATTTACAAAACGGTGCTCTTTACTGCTGAAAGAGCCGTTCCATTCAAGGTCTAATACTACAAAACTCATTATTTTTTACGGAACGCCTGCTTCATTCTCTGCTCTTTAGAGAGAATACGCTTACGCATACGAATGCTCTCAGGTGTAACCTCTACAAGCTCATCATCGGCAATAAACTCAAGGCACTGCTCAAGAGAAAGAATTGACGGTGGTGTAAGCTTTAAGGCATCATCAGAACCGGAAGCACGGGTGTTTGTAATGTGTTTTTTCTTACATACGTTAACTGTAATATCCTCTGACTTAGGGCTTGCACCTACAATCATACCCTCATATACAGGAACACCGGGACCTACAAAGAGTCTGCCTCTCTCCTGTGCGGCATACAAACCGTAGGTTACAGTTTCGCCTGTTTCAAATGCAATAAGTGAACCCTGATGACGAGTCACAATTTCACCCTTGTATGGCTCGTAGCCGTCAAACACATGGTTCATAATGCCGTTGCCGTTTGTATCTGTAAGGAACTCAGGGCGATAACCCATAAGACCTCTTGAAGGAATACGGAATTCAATATGAGTTGAACCACCCTCACGAGTGCCCATATTGATAAGCTCAGCCTTTCTTGAGCCAAGTTTCTCCATAACCGCACCGACATAAGCGTCAGGCACTTCAATGATGAGCATTTCCATTGGCTCGTTTAGCTTGCCGTCAATCATCTTTGTGATAACCTGTGGACGGGATACCTGGAACTCATAGTTCTGGCGACGCATAGTTTCAATAAGAATTGAAAGGTGAAGCTCGCCTCTGCCCGATACCTTGAATGTGTCGGCACTGTCGGTTTCCTCAACTCTGAGGGCAACATTGGTTTCAATTTCCTTAAAGAGTCTGTCACGAAGATTTCTTGAGGTTACATACTTACCCTCTCTGCCGGCAAACGGTGAGTTATTTACAATAAAGTTCATTGATACAGTCGGCTCGTCAATCTTTACAAACGGAAGCTGTTCAATGTTCTCAGGGTCGCAGATTGTTTCTCCGATGTTGATGTCCTGAATACCGCTTACGCAGATAAGATCGCCCATCTCGGCGGTTTCACTCTCAACTCTTTTAAGACCCTCATACTGGTAAATCTTACCGATTCTTGCGTTCTTTGTTACATTGCCGTCTGTGTGGCAGATTGCAACGCTCTGTCCTGTTTTAACCTTACCTCTCTCAACTCTGCCTACGCCGATTCTGCCAACGAATGGGTCTGAGTCGATGTTTGAAATAAGAATCTGAAGTCCGCCCTCGGCGTCGCCCTGCGGAGCAGGAATTTCATTTACAATAGCCTCAAAAAGAGGTTTCATATCTGTACCCGGCTGATGTGGGTCAAGGCTTGCATAGCCATCTCTGCCGGAAGCATATACTACAGGGAATTCAAGCTGGTCTTCGTCCGCACCAAGCTCAATAAAGAGGTCGAGTACCTCATCTACTACCTCCTCAGGTCTTGCACCCGGACGGTCAATTTTATTAAGTACAACAAGAGGTTTTTTACCAAGACCTAAAGCCTTTTTAAGAACAAATCTTGTCTGAGGCATACAGCCCTCAAATGCGTCAACAAGAAGAACAACGCCATCAACCATCATAAGAATACGCTCAACTTCGCCACCGAAATCAGCATGGCCAGGAGTGTCAACAATATTAATCTTAATGCCGTTGTACATTACAGCGGTGTTTTTAGAAAGGATTGTAATACCTCTTTCTCTTTCAAGGTCATTAGAGTCCATTACTCTCTCGGCAACCGCCTCGTTTGCTCTGAAAATACCGCTCTGCTTTAAGAGCTGGTCAACGAGAGTAGTTTTACCATGGTCAACATGGGCTATAATTGCAATATTTCTCAAATTTTCTCTTGTTTCCATAAAATTATCCCCCTATTAAAATCTAAATTCAAATAGTCCTACGCATACTTTTTTATTATATCACCTAAATGCTGAAAATTCAATTTATTTTTATATTTTCATTACAATGCTACACAAAATAACTTCTAAAACCAAAAAATCCGATTGAATTTCATTAAAAACTCAATCGGATTTTTAATTATCTTATGTTTTTACCTAAAATGGTATGTAAATTTCACGCAAATATCAAGCTTTTGCAATAATATCCTGCAATTCGGTAATATCATTCACGCTAACTTTGCCGTCATCATTTATATCTAAAGCATTGTAAGGCAAACCCTCAACAGTTTCGGTTCCGGCAAGAATATTCTGCATCTTAGTAACATCATTTACCGAAAGCTTTCCGTCACAATCCGCATCGCCCATTCTTCCTACATATTCCTTGCCGATAACATCAGAAATACTGTCTATTATTTCAGGGGTAGTTTCAGCCATTTCGGAAAGTGAATAAAAGTTTTCTTTGCAGCTCTCATCGTATACAAATCCTGAAAAAACAGCTATACCGGATTTGAATACCTGATTTGTAACACCGCTGCATTCGTAAAACTCGTTGTTTTTTCCAAAAGTATTGAAGTACGGCTCTTGCTCAGCATTTTCAGAGGTAAAGATTACAGCATAAACATCATTTTTCAAATATCCCGAAAAACTATCCTCAATCTCAATGCAATTAACAGAAGTCGCTTTTTGATTATCAGATTTTTTGTTGATATATTGATTAAAATTATACATTACCTGATCTTCTGGCTGAAGCGGTGAAAAAGCACTTGCAGAAACAACAGAAGCTGTGGCAAGTAATGCAGTTAAAAGTATTGCAGCTAATTTTTTCATAATAACACTTCTTTTCATTAAATATATATTTTATTCATCAATTTAATTATATTATTTTTAAAAAGCAAAGTCAATAAACATTCTTGTATAAAACAACTTTTTTTATTTAATATGTTTAATTTCTATTGATTATCACATTAATAAGCTAAAGCAACAGCAAAAAGCACTACCAAAAACGCAAATTTTCGTATTTACATCCATTTTTACTTTACATAAGGAGAAAAATGTTATATAATAGGTACTAATAATTGCCTTATAATGGGCAATTAATGTACACAGGTTATTGCTTAATATTGCAAAAATCACAAAAATACTTTTTGCGGAGGTAATCAAATGGGCTACACAATTGCACAGAAAATTATTAAAGAGCATTTGGTTTGCGGTGAAATGGTTGTCGGCAACGACATCGGCTTACGCATTGACCAGACTCTTACACAGGACGCAACAGGCACAATGGCTTACATCGAATACGAGGCTATGGGTATTCCGAGAGTCAAGACCGAAAAGAGCGTTGCATATATTGACCACAACACATTACAGACAGGCTTTGAAAATGCTGATGACCACAGATTTATTCAGTCAGTTTGTAAAAAGCACGGCATTTACTTTTCAAGACCTGGCAACGGAATTTGCCACCAGGTACACCTTGAAAGATTCGGTAAGCCGGGCAAGACATTAATCGGTTCTGACAGCCACACACCAACAGGCGGTGGTATTGGTATGCTCGCTATCGGTGCCGGCGGTCTTGATGTTGCAGTTGCTATGGGCGGCGGTGCTTATTACATCACAATGCCTAAAATGGTAAGAGTTAATCTTACAGGCAAGCTCAGTCCTTGGGTTTCTGCAAAG
Source organism: Ruminococcus sp. (assembly GCF_045129435.1). Lineage (GTDB taxonomy): Bacteria > Bacillota > Clostridia > Oscillospirales > Acutalibacteraceae > Ruminococcoides. The sequence goes on from NZ_JBGVJL010000051.1 coordinate 4,703, forward strand.
GATATTATTCTTGCAGTATTAAGAGTTATGAGCGTTAAGGGCGGTGTTGGCAAAATCGTTGAGTACGGCGGTGAAGGCGTTAAAACACTTACAGTTCCTGAGCGAGCTACTATTACAAATATGGGTGCAGAGCTTGGTGCTACTACTTCTGTATTCCCGTCAGATGAAATCACAAGAGAATTCCTCAAAGCTCAGGGCAGAGAGGAAGATTACACAGAGCTTAGTGCCGATGCTGACGCAGTTTATGATGAGGTTATCGAAATCAACCTTTCAGAGCTTGAGCCACTCGCAGCCTGCCCACATTCACCTGATAATGTTAAGCCAATCAGCGAGCTTGAGGGCAAGAAGATTGACCAGGTATGTATCGGTTCCTGCACAAACTCAAGCTATCTTGACCTTATGAGAGTTGCTCACATCTTAAAGGGCAAAACTGTTGCTGACGGTGTTTCACTTGCTATTGCTCCGGGCAGTAAGCAGGTATTCAATATGCTTGCTATGAACGGTGCACTTGCAGATATGATTGCTGCCGGTGCAAGAATTCTTGAGAGTGCCTGCGGCCCATGTATCGGTATGGGTCAGTCACCAAACAGCAAGGGTATTTCACTTCGTACCTTCAACCGTAACTTTGAAGGCAGAAGCGGCACAGCTGACGGTCAGATTTACCTTGTATCTCCTGAAACCGCCGCTGTTTCAGCACTTGCAGGTGTATTTACAGACCCAAGAAAGCTTGGCCCTGCTGCTGAAATTGAGCTTCCTGAGAAGTTCCTTATCAATGATAATATGGTTATTGCTCCTGCTCCTGTTGAGAAAATGGACAATGTTGAAATTTTAAGAGGACCAAACATTAAGGAATATCCTAAAACAAGCCCTCTTACAGATACTATTGAGGCATCTTGCTCACTCAAGGTTGGCGACAACATCACAACAGACCACATTATGCCTGCCGGTGCAAAGATTCTTCCACTCCGTTCAAACATTCCTGCTATTTCGCAGCATTGCTTTACAGTATGCGATAAGGAGTTCCCTGAGAGAGCAAAAACTCTTGGCAAGAGCATTATCGTAGGCGGTGAAAACTACGGTCAGGGCTCATCAAGAGAGCACGCAGCCCTCGCACCACTCTTCCTCGGTGTTAAGGCAGTTCTCGTAAAGAGCTTTGCAAGAATTCACAAGAGCAACCTTATTAATGCCGGTATTCTTCCGCTTACATTTAAGAACCCTGCTGATTACGATAAAATAAAGCTTGGCGATATGCTTGAGCTTCCTAATGTTAAAAAGGAAATTGCAGACGGCTCTGCCGTTACAGTTGTAAACAAAACAACAGGCGATACTATTGTTGCTGACTGCGAGCTTTCAGACAGAACAAGAGCAATCATTCTTGCAGGCGGTTTGCTCGATTACACAAAGGAGAATAACTGATGGATAAAATTAAAATGACCACTCCTCTCGTTGAGATGGACGGCGACGAAATGACAAGAGTTCTTTGGCAGAAAATCAAAGACATTCTTATTTACCCATACATTGACTTAAAGAGCGAATACTATGACCTTGGTCTTGAAAACAGAAACAAGACTGACGATCAGGTTACTATTGACAGTGCAGAGGCTACAAAGAAATACGGCGTTGCTGTAAAGTGTGCTACAATCACACCAAATGCCGCAAGAATGGACGAGTACAACCTCAAGCAGATGTGGAAATCACCAAATGGCACAATCCGTGCTATTCTTGACGGTACTGTATTCAGAAGCCCTATTCTTGTAAAGGGTATTACACCTTACATTCCTACATGGAAAAAGCCAATCTGTATTGCCCGTCACGCTTACGGTGATGTTTACAAGAACACAGAAATGGTTGTAAAGGCAGGCAGCAAGGCTGAGCTTTGCGTAACAAAGCCTGACGGCACAGAGGAAAGAAGCACAATCTTCGACTTTAAGACAGACGGTATTATTCAGGGCATGCACAACCTTGACAAGAGTATTTCATCATTTGCTCGTTCTTGCTTTAACTATGCACTCGACCAAAAGCTTGATGTATGGTTTGCTACAAAGGACACAATCAGCAAGAAGTATGACCACAGATTCAAGGATATTTTTGCTGAGATTTTTGAGAATGAATACAAAGAAAAATTCGAGCAGGCAGGTATTACATATTTCTACACACTCATTGACGACGCTGTAGCAAGAGTTATCAGAAGTGAAGGCGGCTATATGTGGGCTTGCAAGAACTATGACGGCGATGTAATGAGCGATATGATTGCTACTGCTTTCGGTTCACTTGCTATGATGACAAGCGTGCTTGTTTCACCTGACGGTGTTTATGAGTACGAGGCTGCTCACGGCACAGTACAGCGTCATTACTACAAGTATTTAAAGGGTGAGGAAACCTCTACAAACTCTGTTGCAACCCTCTTTGCATGGACAGGTGCACTCAGAAAGCGTGGCGAGCTTGATAAGCTTCCTGAGCTTATGAACTTTGCAGACAAGCTTGAAAAGGCTACTATCGACACAATCGAGGGTGGCATTATGACAGGCGACCTCTATGCTATTTCTACTCTTGAGAACAAGAAAAAGGTTAATTCAGAGGATTTCTTGCTTGCAGTAAACGAGCGTCTTGCCGCTTCACTTGCATAAGCAAACACAATTCGGTTAAAGGAGTAAGGTTAAAGTACAATGTCCAGAAATGACAGCATTTCAATGTCTGTAATCAGACGATTGCCCAGATATTACCGCTTTTTATCTGAGCTTAACGAACAAAACATTGACAAAATTTCATCTACTAAGCTGGCTGAAATTATGAATGTAACCGCTTCTCAGGTAAGGCAGGATCTTAACTGCTTTGGTGGTTTTGGTCAACAGGGCTACGGCTACAGTGTTTCTCAGCTTAAAGAGGAAATTCAGAATATTCTTGGTCTTAATAACAATTATAAAGCTATTCTTATAGGTGCAGGCAACCTTGGTAAGGCTGTGGCAAAGCATATGAACTTTGAAAAGCTCGGCTTTGAGCTTATTGCTTGCTTTGACTGCAACGAAGAAAAGGTTGGCAAAAAGCTTAATAATCTTACTATTATGCACGACAGTCTGCTTGACGAGTTCTGTCAGAATAACAAGATTAATACGGCATTTTTGTGTATTCCAAGAGTATGTGTTGAAAATGTTCTTGATAAGCTATACGGCTACGGAATCAAGAATTATTGGAATTTCAGTCACTATGACATTGCAAGGAAATATAACGATACTCTTGTGGAAAATGTACATCTGAGTGATAGCCTTATGACCTTATGCTATAAAATGAATAACCGAGATAAATTATAAAAACAAGGCTGTTCCCTATTTTGCGGAACAGCCTTGTTTTTTGTGATGTAAAATTGGGTAAATTATGGTTTTTATTACGAGAAGATAGTATGCAAAGTAATAATTTTCCTCTTCCCGACAACAACTTAGTAATGGTCGAGAATTAAAAGTATTGAGATTGTCTACGCTTTCTGCTCGGACATAAAATTTAGGTCGAGCCTTTTTAAAGGCTCGTGGGTTTGGGCAACGCCCAAGAAAAGCTGTTTTCATTGCAAATTTTCAGGCACAAACAGCAACGCTGTTTGTGTGCTAAAGCAATATTTGACAAAACAGGCGACAGCCTTTTAAAAAGGATTTATTTAATAAAGAATAACGGATTTTTTGTGTTGCTATCGCATTATAAAGCTTTCGCTATTATGTTCAAGCCGCCAAACAGCTTGCTGTTTGGCTATCAAAATATTGCGTAATCTAAAGTATTGTGGGCTTTTCCCACACCCACAACCATTTAAAACGTTGTCCAAATTTTTATGTCCGAGTATAAAGTCTGCAATAATTCAAGCAAAAATTTCCCGACCGTAGCATAAACCATAATTTATCAATTTCATCTCAACACTAAAGCAGAATCTATTTTTTAAAAGCAACTACCGCACTCCAAATGGAATGCGGTAGTTTTTTGAGAGGAAATTTATATTATCTTACTTTTTATCAACTATATGAAGAAGTCTTGCTGCATAAAGCACACAAAGCACGCTTACACCGGTATCGGCAATTACAGAAAGCCACATCGGAGCAATACCGAGAATTGCAAGGATAATTACAATGGTTTTCACACCAAGAGCAAATGTTATATTTGTCTTTACCGTAGCTACAACCTTTTTCGCAATTCTGATTGATGTAGGCAGCTGCTTTAAATTACCTGCCGCAAGCACAGCGTCAGCAGCTTCAATAGCAGCCTCGCTGCCAAAGCCCATTGCAAAACCACAATCACTTGCAGTAAGCACAGGTGCGTCGTTTATACCGTCACCAATGAAACATACAGACTTATGGGTTTTCTTGATGTCAACAAGCTTTTCAAGCTTATCTGACGGCATAAGCTCTGCCGAATATGAATCAAGCTTTAATTCATTTGCAATATCCATAGCGTTTTCTTTTTTATCACCTGTAAGCATAACGCTGTCTTTAACACCAAGCTCTCTAAGCTCTGCAATTACGCTCTTTGCCTCAGGTCTTAATGTATCGCTCACTGAAATTGCACCGATCAACTCTCCGTCATAAATTACATATACAGAGGCGGTTTTCTCAGCATTTGCTTTCTGTTTATCAGTTAAAATCTTTGTACCGCCGCACACAAGACTTTTACCGTTGTAAACCGCTGTTACGCCCTGACCTGCCTTTTCGCTATAGTCAGACAATTCAGGCAAGTTTTCTGAGCCTGCCTTTGCCTTTATTGCCATAGCAATAGGATGTGAGGAATATCTTTCGCAAGCAGCAGCCAATGAAATAATTTCAGATGAATTGTGATTGCCGTAAGCAAAAATCTTATTTACTGAAAGCTCACCTGTTGTGAGTGTGCCAGTCTTATCAAATACAAATGCGTCTGCCTTTGCGAGTGCTTCAATATATTTGCCGCCCTTAATAAGAACGCTGATTTTTGATGATGCACCCAAACCTGAATAGTAAGAAAGCGGAACTGAAATAACAATAGCACAAGGGCAAGATGCAACAAGACAAACCAAAGCACGATAAATCCATGTGCTAAAACTGCCAAGTCCGACAATCGGAGGAACAATGGCAACTATAATTGATATAAGAATAATAATCGGTGTGTAAACAGTGGCAAAACGGCTGATAAACTTTTCGCTCTGTCCTTTTGTAGCGGCGGCGTCCTCAACAAGCTTAATAATTCTTGCCGCTGTACTGTCGCCAAATTCCTTAGTTGTTTTTATTTCTATAAGAGAATTACCGTTTATCATACCACTCATTACTTCACTGCCAACCTCTGCATCAACAGGAACACTTTCGCCTGTAAGAGCAGATGCGTCAAGAGTGGTACTGCCCATTGAAATAACACCGTCAAGCGGTACTCTTTCGTGAGGCTTAACTACAATAGTACTACCGATTGCAACATCTTCAGCAGCCTTTACTACCTCTTTGCCGTTGATAAGGACTGTTGCATTATCAGGGCGAATCTGAGCAAGCTTTGCAATATCGCTTCTTGATGCCGACACAGCCTTTTCTTCGACAATCTCGCCGACTGCAAAGAGGATTGTTACCATAGCTGCCTCAACAAATTCACCGAGTGCAAAAGCGGCAATTACAGCGATTGTAAGCAATGTGGTTTCATCTATCTGAAGTTTGAATACTGACTTAACGCCTTTAATAAATGTTCTCCAACCCGAAAGTACAGTAGCTACAAGGCTGAGTCCGAGCAATACAAACGAACCGACTGAGCCAAACTCTGCATCACCAAATACTGTAAGCTCGAGTCCAAAAGCTGCCACACCAAGCACAGCGGCAATTATAATAGAAATAAGCTCGTTTTTCATTTCAACTTTTTTGTCTTTTTTAGCTGACTTTGCAATTTCAGGAGCGGTGGTATTTTCCTTTACATTATTATCAATTACCTCTACCCCATATTCAATGCTGTCACATACAGTCTGTATTTCTTGAGCGGTTACTGTATTTTCAGACTCAAGCACAAGCTTTTTATTTGCAAAGTTGAAGTTTACATTTTCATAGCTGTCTGTTTCGGCTAATTTTTTTTCAATCTTTCCCGCACAATGGGCACAGTTTAAATTATCAAGTGTAAAAGTATACTGCTTTAAATTCTTTCTCTTGGTATTGTCAATTACTTCTACACCGTCCTCTATGCTGTCGCACACAGCCTGAATTTCTTCGGCAGTTACATTCTTTGCTGACTCAAGCACAAGCTTTTTATTTGCAAAGTTGAAGTTTACATTTTCATAGCCTTCTGTTTCGGCTAATTTTTTCTCAATCTTTCCCGCACAATGAGCACAGTTTAAATTATCAAGAGTGAAAGTGTATTTCATAATAAAAGCCTCCTTTATTCAAGAACATGGTCAAGACCCATCTCGATGATTTTTTTAACATGATCATCATCAAGTGTATAATAAATCTGCTTGCCTTCTCGTCTTACCCTTACAAGTTTGTTTTGTCTTAAAACTCTGAGTTGATGAGAAATTGTGCTTTGCTCCATATTAAGAGCCTCCGCAATGCTAAGCACAGACATTTCATTATCTGAGATAGCAAACATAATTCTTATTCTAGTGGAATCACCAAATACCTTAAAAAGATCTGCCAGGTCAAACAGCACCTCTAAATCAGGTATTTCTTTGTTTTTATCATTACTGAGTTCTGCCATAGTAACCTCTCCGTTTTTATAATCTGTTCATATGTATATATGTTCATATGTTAGCTTAACTATAGCATACTTATTTTATGTTGTCAAGGTGTTTTTAATAAATTTTATAAAGTATTTTACAAAATTTTTTGCCTGTTTTATTACATATATAATAGAAAAGAGAATTAATATTATTTCAAAAATTTAATTCTAATAAGTAATTATGACAGGTTTATTATTTCTTATAAGAATGATTACAAACCTGTAATATCCTTTTAGCCATAATAAGAATAAAGTTGTTTTTATAATTCTTAAAAGAGTACATATTTGATAAAAATAAGTTACAATTTCAAATATGCGTTGACTTTACTACAATTTTGTAGTATCATTTTCTGTATAAGAATGTTAGTGTTACCTTGTTGTAATGCAACAAAATGTGTGTTTTAAGAAAATGTAATATATTTGTGGATATACTAATATCCTGAGAGTATCTAAGATACTTTTACAGCAATTTTGGTTGCTGCTTTTTGGCACGCACTTAAATGTGCAACTATTATTTAGATTATGGAAACTCACATATTCGTTATTGTGAATGTACAGTATATGGAATTGGAGTGTAACGGTTTGGAAAAGTTTGTAGTAAATGGTGGCAAGCCACTTTTTGGTGAAGTAAATATTAGCGGTGCAAAAAATGCCGCAGTAGCAATTATACCGGCAGTAATTCTTTGTGACGAACCTTGTCAGATTGAAAATATACCTAATATCAGCGATGTAGCACTTATCAGCAAAATTTTACAGCAGATGGGTGCACAGGTAAGAAGAATAAATAAATCATCACTTTATATAGACCCAACACATATTTGCACACACTCAGCCACAACTGAGCTTGTAAGAGGTATGAGAGCCTCTTACTACCTGCTTGGTGCACTTTTAGGCAGATGTGGCAAGGCACAGGTTGCTTTACCGGGTGGCTGTAACTTTGGTGTTCGCCCTATCGACCAGCATTTAAAGGGCTTTGAGGCTATGGGTGCGGTAACTCAGCTTGTTGACGGTGCAATTATAGAGGCTAACGCCGAAAATAACCTTCACGGAGAACATATTTACCTTGATGTAGTATCTGTTGGTGCTACAATGAATATTATGCTTGCGGCTTCTAAGGCTGAGGGTATGACTATTATTGAAAATGCAGCAAGAGAACCGCACATTGTTGACCTTGCTAACTTCTTAAACTCAATGGGTGCAGATGTAAGAGGTGCAGGTACAGATGTAATTAAAATTCGTGGCGTAAAATATCTCCACGGCATCACATATTCTATTATTCCGGATCAGATTGAGGCAGGCACATATATGTGTGCTGCGGCTGCTACAAGAGGTTGCATTACAGTAAACAACATTACTCCTAAGCACCTTGAGTCTATCACAGCCAAGCTTCGTGAAATGGGCGTTGTAATCACAGAGTATGACGAGGCAATTAAGGTTGACGCTACAAAGAACCCTTTAAAGCGTTGCAACATCAAAACTATGCCACACCCTGGCTTCCCTACCGACTGTCAGCCACAGTTTGCCGCACTTTTGGTAAGCGTACCAGGTACAAGCATTATCAACGAAAATGTTTGGGATAACCGCTACCAGTATGTAAGCGAGCTTGTAAGAATGGGTGCTCATATTTCTGTTGAGGGCAGACTTGCTATTATTGAAGGCGGCACTCCGCTTACCGCCGCTCCTGTAAAGGCTACCGACCTCAGAGCAGGTGCAGCTATGATTATTGCCGCACTTGAAGTGAATGGCGTAACAGAAATTTCAAGTATTCAGTACATTGAGCGTGGTTATGAAGATGTTATCGAAAAATTCAAAGCCTTAGGTGCTGACATCAAAAAAGTTTATTATGCAGGCGACAATGAAGAAGAACTTCGTGCATAAGTGTAAAATTCAAAATATAAATTTAACCGCTTGAGAGTAACTTCTCAAGCGGTTTTGTGTTTATAATTGATGAGTTATTATCCACTCATTCAATTCTGCTAAATCAACTTTACTTGAAGCAACGCTTAAAATCACTGTATATAATTCTTCTTGTGTGTACTCCAGTTCTATTCCGTTAAGTGCCAAAAATACAAGCATTGTATGTGTTCCTATTCTTTTATTGCCGTCAAGAAAAGCATGATTTTTAATTAAGCCGTAACCTAATCGAGCAGCTTTTTGCTGAATTGACGGAAATAAATCGACTCCTCCAAATTTTTGAAAAGGAGCATTAACAGCAGATTCCAGTAAGCCTTCATCACGAATACCGGATATTCCACCGGTTTCGGCAACTAACTGATTGTGCATTTCCACTACTTGTTCTTTAGTAAGCACTATCATTTTGCAAGTACCTCATATGCTTCTTTATTTTTTAGAATAAGTCTTTTGGAAATCTCTGCTACATCTTCATTACTTGCGATTTCTTCTTTTTCTGCTTGACTAAATTCTACAATCAAGTATCTTGGAACATTATTTTTTAATATAACAGCCGAACCGTTTTCATCAACAAGACGGGCAACCTTAGAAAAATTTTGATTAGCCTCGGTAATTGATACAAGTGATTTTGTATTGATGTTCATTTATATTCCTCCATTCAAAATCAAATAGGATTAATTCATCCTATTTTTATTATAGAACATTATTTTATATATGTCAATAAAACAAAAGGGACAGCAAACCTGCCATCCCTTGCATCTACTTCACCCTCTCACAGATAACATAATATCTGTCAAAACCACCGTTGCCATCGCCAATGCAAGTGAACATTGTCAACAAATCTCGTTTATCATTTATATAAACATCCTGCGACTGGCTTGGTTTATTTATTTTAGTTTCAACAACCTTATATCTGAGCGTACTCCAGTAATTCTTAATTGTAACCTCATCGCCAATGTTCAGATTTCTTAGGTTATCAAAGAAAATTCTGCCTATATATCCGCTGTGCCCCGCAAGAACGGTATTTGTACTTTCACCGCCAATCGGTAATGAAGTCGCACTCATATGTGCGGCACCGTAGCTCATATTTGAACTGCTTGCTCCGAGATAAATCGGTAGCTTCATTCCGATAGTATCCGCTGAAACATAGCCGTAAATATCGTCATTTATGCCGTAATCACTAAGATTAAGTGCCGACTGTGAATAGGTATCATCCCTTAAAAGCTCGTACTGGTGAGTTTTTAGATTTTCGTTGTACGCTACGCTGTCCCTGTATAGTCTGTCAAGGTCAGCCTTGAAAAGCACAGGCTGTTCGCTCTTGTTGCCGTTATCATCAAGATAGCCGTTATCGTCAATTCTGCCATCAGCAAGTGCTTCTGAATAGCTTGTACCGTCATCAATTATATTCTCAAGCTGAGTGTCAAATTTATCTGCCTCAGAATTTGCTATAAGCGTGCCGATGAAATTTGAAATCGGCGGAAAAAGCAGAAGCCCCAGACCTGCCACAAGCATAACTATTGCTACAGCGGTCAAAATTTTTTTAACCACTTTCAGCACCGTCCTTTTTCTTCAAATCATGCTTTTTATCTTTCTTGCGTGAGCGTCTGAGAATAAGCACAATTACTATAACAACCACAGCTACAAAGCCTGCAATAATCAGTCCTGCCACTAAGTAAGGAATTTTGTAGCCAAGAAAGAAAATATAGCCGTTGTCAAATGAAGCAAGCGATACACCGGTATCAACATACTTTGTATCATCATACTCAACCCTTTTGCCACGCACAAGCAATCTGTGTGTATTCACACTATACGGTGTGCAGGTAAGTAAAGTTACAAGGTCCTCGCCATCAACAATTCTCAACGAATTGACCTCCTCCGGCAAAATAACCTCTATCTTGTCAACCTCATACTTTAATGTGCGGTCAAGAATATGAATATAAAACTCATCTCCTACCTCCATATCAGTAAGATAATCAAAAAAGGTTTCACCCGGATACGCTGTGTGAGCCGAAATTACCGCATGAGTACTCGCACCGCCAACAGGGAACGATGTGTTTTGCATATGTCCCGCACCTTTTGCCAACACCTCTGAGTCTGTACCGTGATAAATCGGCAGATATACATTTATCTTGGGAATGTCAATATAACCAATCAGACCGCTGTCATCAATGTTAAGCACATTCTCATAATCCGCACCGATTTTTTGAAATGCTTCCTGATCAAACGGGTCGGTAAGTATAAGATTATTTGAAAGACTGCTGTTGTATTTTTGTGCCTGTTCAATAAGCTTCTCTGCCTTTTCGTTCGGAAGCTGAGCAACCTTTTTTGAATATTCCTCTACGCTGCTTCGGCTTACATAGTTGTTTATAACCGAGCTTACAAGAGGATAACTCAGCACACCGATGCCTGCAAGGAATATAAGCACAATGCCAAATATTGCAAGTTTTCTCTTCATATTATTATCCTTTGCATTTAATATATTCAAATTATACCGCATAAGCAATTTATATTCAAGCAAATTCAGCAGTTCTTCACATAGTATGTATGATTTTAAATTTTTTACAGAATAATAATATGGATTATATTGTAAAAATTATAAAAAGTGGACAAAGTTTAATATATTGATTGCATTTTTAGAATAGATGTGGTATAGTTAAGAAATAGAAAACAAAATATTATAGTGTCTTTAAATATTTTTATGTAAATTTTAGGTAAAGGAGGATAACAATGGCAAAAAATATGCTTGAAGCTATATACAATGCCGAAGAAGAGTGTAGACAGCGTGAG
>NZ_JBGVJL010000052.1:0-4726 GCF_045129435.1 Ruminococcus sp.
AAGAAGCCCTTAGCGTCACCCTCGGTTTTCTTTACATCATAGTCAAGTGTAAAAGCATTCTCAGCAAGGTCATATGCCTTGCCGATACCGCCTGTTACTGTCTGAGTAGAAATAAGCTCCTGTGTTTTGTTGTCATAGTAATTTACAACAACCGCACCCTCTCTGATTGTGAGAGCAGCATTGTCAAAGCCGAGCTTATCAGCCATTACAACTGCTGAGTGAGCCTTTACCTCAACACTGTCGTTCACCTCGCCAAGATTGCGAAGTCCTGCAGTTTCGTTATCGGCAACAATTACCCACTTGCCGTCAACCTTTACAGTCTGTGCCTCATCACCGCCGTTAAAGAGAACACAAACCTCGTTCCACTTGTCCTGCTCAGTATTGTTGAGTCTGTAGCCAACAACTGTCTTAGGCAAATCGCTAAGGTAATTAATAGCGTTTGCACTCTGAGCGGTGCAGTCCTTGAAAGCAGCAAATTCTTCTCTTATCTGCATTAAACCTCTGTAATACTCAACAATGTCGCTGTACTCATTTACATTGCTCCAATCAAGCATATTTTCCTCTCTACTTGAAGCGTAGGAGTTCTCGTCACCGTCTTTACTTCTTGCAAACTCCTCACCGGCAAGCATAAACGGAATACCCTGAGAAGTCATAACGATAGCGGCAGAAAGCTTGTTCATAGCCACCAAATCCTCGTAACGCTTTCTATATTCAGAATCTCTGCCGTAAACTGAGTCAACAAGCTTATCATAAAGACAAAGGTTATCGTGACATGAAGCATAGGTTACACACTGTGACGGAACATTTGCCCAGCCTGAGGTGCGGTTTGACTGACCTGCAATACCGATTTTAAGATCTGACTTACGGCTTGCCTCCTGCACAAAAGCACCGTCTGTACCGCCTGTGCTGCCCTTGATAGCGTCACGAATTGTATCGTCAAATGCACCGATTCTATCGTTAAGCTGCTTGAGGTTGTCCTGATTTGCCATAACTGTTCCCTCATCACAGGCAGTCGGCATATTCCAAGCCTCACCATACATAATAATCTTTTTGCCGATTTCGTTGTCATAGAGGTTGTCGAGTGCAGCTCTCACCTGATTGAGAGTTTCAACATCGTGAAGTCCCATAAGGTCAAAGCGGAAACCGTCAATGTGATATTCCTTTGCCCAGTAGGTTACGGAATCCACCATATATTTGCGGAACATCTTGTGCTCAGATGCTGTGTCATTACTGCAGCCGGAGCCGTTTGAGAATGTACCGTCCTCGTTCATTCTGTAGTAATAGTTAGGAACTGTGTTCTGGAATACAGAATCTGTAGAATAGGTGTGATTATAAACAACATCCATAATTACTCCGATTCCTGCATTATGAAGTGCCTGAATCATCTGCTTACATTCCTTGATGCGGACATTGCCGTCATAAGGGTTTGTAGAGTATGAACCCTCAGGGCAGTTATAGTTTACCGGATCATAGCCCCAGTTGTACTGTGACATAATATCCTTTGATTCATCAATAGAGCCAAAGTCATAAAAAGGCATAATCTGCACATATTTTACACCGAGCTTTTTGAGGTAATCAATGCAGGTCGAAGTACCGCCCTGAACACCGTCAACGGTAGTGCCCTCTTCGGTAAATGCGAGGAACTTGCCTCTGTTTGCCTCACTTACTCCGCTTGATTCAGAGGAAGAAAAGTCAGCTACGGAAACCTCCCATACAGATGCCTCGGTAGGATTGGAAACTGTTACATGCACATCGTTTTCCCAACCCTCAGGGTTAGTGCTGTTGAGGTTTACAACCATACTTCTCTTGCCGTTTACACCGCATGCCTTAGCATATACATCGCCGGTTTCGGTAACGGTATCACCGTTTTTAACGCTGTAGGTGTAGTATTTGCCCGAAAGGTCACCGCTTACAGTAACACTCCAAACGCCAGTCTTTTTATCAAGCTCCATAGTCTTTGTTGCAATAGAACCGCCGTCACCCTCTTCATCACTTCCATGCTCGTAAAGGTTAAGCTTTACATTGGAAGCCTTAGGTGCCCACACCTTAAAGGTAGTTGACTTTTCAGACCAAACTGCACCGAGATCACTGCCTGAGTAAGCAGTTTTATCAAGCTCGGCTGCGTACTGCTGATAATTCACCTTTTTGTTTTCAACTTTCTTTTCCTCTGCTGCGTTGATTGCAGAGGCACACATACCTGTCATAATCATTACTGTTAATGCTCCTGTAATTAGTCTTTTTAATAACAATAAAAATGCCTCCTGACTCTGCGGCAATACCTCTCAGAATTTTGTCTGCCATTAAGCCGCCATCAGAAACAAAATATTCAGTTTTAGTATTAGCCAAATTACTTGTTCAAAAATGAACAGAACTATATATAATAATTAATTATATATTCTTATATCTAATTTTAACATACCAAACAAGTTATTTTATATCTTTTAAAGAATAATAATTCAATTATCAGCCTTTGTAATGTAGAATTTTCTTAGGTTTTATTGTGCAACTTGCTATATAATACCTCTGATTTTTCCATAATTTTCAATTAAAATCATAAATGACAATATAAAGACAAAAAAGGTCATTCAAACTTGTAAATAGCCGAATAACCTTTTCACTTTAACAAAATTTTGACAATTATTTAATTATAAACCATAAACCGATGAGCCTTTTATCAGACTTTCAATCCTTAACAGCCTGTTGTATTTGCACACCCTGTCTGTACGGCATGGAGCACCTGTTTTTATCTGACCTGCGTTGACCGCCACAGCTATGTCAGCGATTGTAGTATCCTCAGTTTCGCCGCTTCGGTGAGAAATAACAGTAGTATAGCCGGCTTTCTGAGCGGTATCAATCGCCTCAAAGGTTTCTGTAAGCGTGCCAATCTGATTCATCTTAATAAGAATAGAATTGCCTGCTCCAATAGAAATACCTTCAACAAGCCTCTCGGTATTTGTGACAAATAGGTCATCACCAACAAGCTGAATTTTACTGCCAAGGCGGTTGGTAATCTCCTGCCAACCCTCCCAATCATACTCAGAAAGCGGGTCTTCTATAGATATAATCGGATATTTACTGCACAGGTTTTCAAAATATTCTATCAAGTCCTTTGTAGAAAGCACCGCCTCACGCTTTGGCAGATGATATATTCCCTCATCAAACCACTCGGAAGCCGCCGCATCAATAGCTATCTTTGTGTTGTCAGTGGTGTAGCCTGCCGTATTGATTGCCTGCAAAATCAGCTCAATAGCCTCTTCATCTGTTTCAAGATTCGGAGCAAATCCGCCCTCATCGCCCACAGAGGTTGCCATTCCCCTTTGTGAGAGAATTTTACCGAGTGTGTGGTAGATTTCACAGCACTTTTCAAGTGCCTCCGAAAAGCTTTCCGCACCCACAGGCATAATCATAAATTCCTGAATGTCAATATTATTCTTTGCGTGAGCACCGCCGTTGAGAATATTCATCATCGGCACGGGAAGCTTTACCGAATAAATTCCACCAAGATAGCGGAAAAGCGGAAGCCGCAGCGACCTTGCCGCCGCCTTGGCAACTGCAACCGATACCGCAAGCACAGCATTTGCACCGAGGTGCTTTTTGTTGGCACTTCCGTCAAGCTGACAAAGTTTTTTGTCAATCATACATTGGTCAAACGGGGACATTCCGCACAATTCGGGGGCAATCACCTTACTGATATTTGCAACTGCCTTTCTGACGCCCTTGCCGTTGAAGCTTTCACCACCGTCCCTGAGCTCTACCGCCTCATATGCACCCGTTGACGCACCGGACGGAACACAGGCATTTGCGAATGTGCCATCAGTAAGTCCCACAGTTGCCTCTACGGTAGGGTTGCCCCTTGAATCAATAATCTGTCTGCCAACCACAGAATTAATAGTTATCTTCATTTTATTACCTCCGCTATTATTGTGCCGAGTCATGCAAAAAATATGCAGAGTAGTAGCACAGGCAGAGCAAAAGCATATTATATTAGAAAGCAAAGGAGGAAATAATTTGGATATAGTTTACTACACAGTCAGACCGGGCAACACGCTGTTTGGCATTGCCCAGTTTTTCCAGACCACTGTCAATGATATTTTGAGATACAACAACATTGCGGACGCAAACAGAATTTATGTAGGCGAAACTCTCGCAATTCCTGCCGGCACAAACACATCACCACGCACACATATTGTAAGACCCGGCGAGTCGCTCTGGGTGATTTCTAAAATGTACAATATGACGATTGAGGAATTAATGGACAAAAACAGTCTTGGCAATCCTAATGTACTCTATCCGGGACAAATTCTTAATGTGTGATAAAAATCTTGCGTTTATTCTTCAATGCTATTATGCACAAGTATAATTAAAGGTTCTGTTTTATATGTTGGGGTGATATTGATAAATTATGGTTTAGCAACGGTCGGGAAATTTTGTTTGAATTAGCACAGACTTTATACTCGAAAATAAAAATTTGGTCAACCTTTTTCAAAGGTTGTGGGTGTGGGAAAAGTCCACAATACTTTAAACTAACGCAAGGCTTTGATAGCCAAATAGCTTGCTGTTTGGTGGCTTGAACACAATGGTGATAAGCTTATAATTGCGAAAGCATCACAAAACAGAAAAGATATTCTTTTTCTATTTATAAATTATTTCTTATTAAAAGGCTTTCGCCTGTTTTCTCAAACTTTGCCTCAACACACAAACAGCGTTGCTGTTTGTGCCTGAAAAT
>NZ_JBGVJL010000053.1:0-7034 GCF_045129435.1 Ruminococcus sp.
CGTATAGGTGGCGGTAAGCTTGTGGCAGTTCGTCAGCAGGAATGTGACAGAGTACTTTTTCTTGATTTTGAGTGTGTAAACGAGCTTGGCGACACCGTACTCATTACCGTAGTTTGCGAAATTATGGGTATGTACAGCAATATTATTATTGTGGATTCAAACGGCGTAATTATTGATTCACTCAAGCGTGTTGACCTCACAATGAGCAGTCGCAGACTTGTACTTCCAAATATAAAATACGAATTGCCGGAGGCACAGGATAAGCTTTCAATTCTTGAACATTCAGCCGAAGAAATTGCCGAAAAAGCAGTAGACTTTGACGGCGAAATGACGCTTAACAAGGCTTTGTTAAAGTCAATTCAGGGTGTGTCACCGCTTGTATGCCGAGAACTTGAGTATCAGGTCGGTGAGGGCACAACCACATCAATGGACAATGCCCATTATCAAAAGCTTATAAATGTGCTTGATAAACTCTATGTAAATGTTAATAAATATACAGGCAAGCCTTGTATGGTGATAAGAGATGACGGCAAGCCGATTGATTTCACATTTATGAATATTGAGCAGTATGGAAGCTTTGCTGAAATTAAATATTATGATACCTATTCACAACTGCTTGACAGCTTTTATGAAACCAGAGATTCACGAGAGCGAATGAGGGTGAAGTCGCAGGATCTCACAAAACTGCTTGTAAATTTAAGCGAAAGAATTTCCCGTAAGCTTTCAAAGCAGAAGATTGAACTTAAAGAATGTGCAAATCGTGAGCAACTCAGAATAAATGGTGACCTTTTACAGGCAAATTTGTATCGCATTGAGCGTGGAGCAACCTTTGCTGAGGTTGAAAATTTTTACGATGAAAATATGTCACTTATACGCATAAAGCTAAATCCCGCTATTTCACCTGCCGCAAACGCTCAGAAATATTATAAAGACTACCAAAAGGCGAAAAATGCCGAACACATTCTTACTGAGCAGATTACAAAGGGCAGGGCAGAGCTTGAGTATATCGACTCTGTTTTAGATGCAGTAAGCCGAGCTGAGAGTGAGCGAGAGCTTGCTCAAATCAGAGAGGAACTGACCGAGCAGGGATATTTACGCAGACAAAAGGGTAAGCAAAGACCGCAGTCCGCACTTCCGCCTCTTGAATTTACATCAAGTGACGGCTTTAAAATCTATGTTGGCAGAAATAATATACAGAATGATAAACTAACTCTCAAGACAGCAAATAAAAATGATATGTGGCTTCACACAAAGGATATTCACGGCTCACATACAATTATTGTTGCCGAAGGCAGAGAAATTAGTGATACAGCCATTTTAGAGGCGGCACAACTTGCCGCATATTACAGCAAGGCAAGAGAAAGCAGTCAGGTACCTGTAGATTACACGCTTGTGCGTTATGTAAGCAAGCCAAGCGGTGCAAGACCCGGTATGGTTATCTATGTAAACAACAAAACTGTTTATGTCACACCAAAAGCAAATATTAGTAAATAACAAAACTCGGCAATCAATTCGGTTGCCGAGTTTTTTCTATTCCTCTATATAGTCAAGATATTTTAAAAATCGCTTTACCGCAAGCGAAGCGGTCCTTTTGTCTTTTAGGCCCACTCCGATATTTCTGTAGGCAGGCACATCAAGCTCTTTAATAAGGATATTGTATGGTATTCTTTTTAAAATCAGTTGAGGCAAAATGCTTATGCCAAGTCCGATTTCCACCATTGACATAATAGCATAGTCGTCCCATGTTGTGAAGTGCGTTTTCACGCTAATATTGCAACGCTCAAACAAATCCGCAACATCAGATTTTTCTCCCTTTTCAAGCATCATAAACGGGTCGTGGCAAATCTCAGCTATCGGGAATTTTTCACAGTCTTTAAGCCTGTGATTTTCCGGAATAACCGCCATAAGCTTGTCTTGCTTTAAAAATATGGTTTCAATTTCTGAATTAGTCGGAAGTCGCAGAAATCCGCAGTCAACCCTGCCCTCGAGTATCCATTGTTCAATTTCATTGTAATCACCGAGCAATAGTTCATAGTCAATGTTCGGATAATCTTTTTGAAACTCCTTTATCACCTTTGGCAGCCAATGCGTGGCTACACTTGAGAATGTGCCTATTCTTATAAGTCCCGTTTGCAGTCCGTTCAATTCGTCAATCTGCATTTGTAATTTTTCATATTCCGTCACAAGACTTTTTGCATATGGCAAAAGCTTTTGTCCGTCTGAGGTAAGCTTTACACCGCCCTTGCCACGCTCCAAAAGCACAATGTTCCATTCCTTTTCGAGATCGGCAATCATTCTGCTTATACCCGATTGAGAATAATTGAGTATCTCGGCGGCTTTTGTAAAACTGCCGTACTCAACTGTTTTTACAAATGACATATATTTTTGTATATTCATAATTTGCTTCCTATCTGAAAATGTAATAATAAATATGAAAAACATTCGCTTTTCAAATGTATAAACCTATGATACACTAATCTTGCATTAAAATCAAGTTGGGGGAAGTAAAATGATAAATGTAAGTGAAATAAAAACAGATATGCCAAAAACTTATAAAACAAGTTTGCAAGAGAAAGTCTATAAAGCTTTGAATGAGCTTGACATTCCGTCGAGGTAATCACAATGGAGGATTGCGTTGCAGTAGATGAAAAGCTTGATATGAAAATGGTAAAGACTTTGTTTTTATGCAATCGTCAGAAAACTGATTTCTATTTGTTTATCACCTGTGGCGACAAGCCTTTTAAATCAAAAGAATTCAGCAATGCCCTTGAAATTTCAAGAGTTTCTTTTGCTCCGGCCGAGCTTATGGAAGAAATGCTTGGCACAAAAATCGGTGCCGCTACCGTTTTCAGTTCGCTTATTGATACTGAAAACAGAGTAAAAATTGTGTTTGACAAAGCTGTGCTAAGCGAAAAATATTACGGCTGCAGTGACGGTACAACTACAGGTTATATGAAGATCAAAACTACAGATATAACAGGCAAATTATTAAGCTTTGCACATCATATTCCGACAGTTATTGAGGTGTAAAATGGGACTTTATCAGAACAGAATAGTTGTCAAAGTTGGAACATCAACTTTGACTAATGAGGTTGGAAAAACAGATTTAAGAGCAGTTGACAGATTAGTATGTGTGCTGTCGGATATTCAGAATATGGGCTACGAGGTTATTTTGGTGTCATCAGGTGCGATTGCAGTAGGCTCAAATAAGCTGAATTTTAAATCAAAACCGACATCAATGAGAATGAAACAGGCGGCAGCGGCAGTCGGACAATGCAGTATTATGTTTTTATACGATAAATTCTTTGGCGACTACGACAAAACAATAGCTCAGATTTTACTCAATGCAGAGGATATTGAGCAGGAGGAAAAGAAAGAAAATCTTACAAATACTTTTAATGCTCTGCTTGAAATGGGCATAATTCCGGTAGTCAATGAGAATGATTCTGTCAGCTACACTGAAATTGAGTCTGAGGAGCGTTTGTTTGGCGACAATGATATGCTTTCGTCAGTTGTAGCGGTACTTTGCAAAGCAAAAAGGCTTGTTATTCTTTCAGATATAAACGGACTGTATGACAGTGACCCAAGACTGTATCCGAATGCAAACTTAATTTCAAAGATTGATAAAATTGATGAAAGCGTGTATTCTCTTGCCGGTGGGGCAGGCTCAAGAAGAGGAACTGGCGGTATGAAAACTAAACTTCAAGCCGCTTCTCTTGCCACATCAAACGGCATTGACACAATAATAACAAACGGCAAAAATCCTGAGGATATTTACAAAATAATCAACGGAAAAAGCATCGGTACTTTATTTACTGGAATACAATAATTATGTGTATTGACACTTTGAATTTATACAGTTATAATATACATATACCTCTAAAGGTATGGAGGATGATATTATGAAGCAATGTATGGATTCAGAAAATTTACACCGCAGATTAAAGAAAATTATAGGTCAGGTGCAGGCAATAGACAGAATGATTGATGAGGATATTCCTTGTGAAGATATTCTTTCTCAGCTAAATGCCGCAAAATCTGCTCTTCACGGATGCGGTAAGGTTGTGCTTGAAGGACATATCAAGCATTGTATTCGTGACGGAATTGAGCATGGCGATGCAGAAAAAACGCTCGAAGATTTTACAAAAGCAGTTGAGCGTTTTGCAAATATGGGTTAAATTTAGACAGACAGTCATATATTACATAACAAATTGTAGCTTAGGTGATTTTGTTATTGTAATATGTGGCTGTTTTTTATTTTGCTATTGACAACCTATACCCCTATATGTATAATATACCTATACCCCATAAGGTATAGAAAAGAGGCAGCTTATGAAAAAATTAATGAAAAAGCTCGAAACACTGTTGGAGCTTGGCGGAGTCAAAAAGGATATAACCTTGCTTGTTATATCAGGTATTGCACTTGTACTCAGTCTGATGAATGTACTTAGCTTACCGTTTGACATCTCATGGGTAGCAATAATTCTTTGCGGTGTGCCGATTATACTTGAGGCAATAATCGGACTTATCACCGAATTTGACATCAAGGCAGATGTTTTGGTATCTCTTGCTTTGGTAGCGTCTGTTTGCATAGACGAAGATTTTGCAGCCGGAGAGGTAGCTTTCATTATGCAGCTTGGTGCATTGCTTGAGGACTTAACAGTTGCAAAGGCAAGGGCAGGTATTGAAAAGCTTGTAAAGCTTACTCCGCAAACTGCAAGAGTTATTTCAGGCAATAAAGAAAAAATCATATCGGCAGAAGAAGTACGAAAAGGTGATATACTAAGAGTTCTTGCAGGTGAAACCGTACCTGTTGACGGTATAATCACCTCGGGAAAAACTTCAATTAATCAGGCTGTTATGACAGGTGAATCTTTGCCTGTAGATAAAGCAGAGGGTGATGAGGTATCAAGCGGAACTGTAAATCAGTTTGGTGCATTTGAAATGAAAGCCACTAAGGTTGGTGAAGACAGCTCAATTCAGCGTATGATACGACTTGTGCAGTCAGCAGATGCAGGTAAGGCTAAAATCGTGGGAATAGCCGACCGTTGGGCGACTTGGATTGTAGTAATCGCACTGACGGCAGCGGCATTTACATGGCTAATCAGCGGTCAGATTATCAGAGCAGTAACAATTCTTGTTGTATTCTGTCCATGTGCATTGGTTCTTGCTACACCTACTGCAATTATGGCGGCTATAGGAAATGCAACAAAGCATGGTTTTCTTGTGCGTGAAGGTGACGCACTTGAAAGGCTTTCTAAGGTAAAAACCATTGCCTTTGACAAAACCGGTACACTTACCTGCGGTACTTTGAAAGTTACAGCTTGTAAGAGCGTATCTGATAAATTTAACGATGATGATATTTTTTCATTTGCAGCGTCGGCAGAAATGCTCTCTGAACATCCAATCGGCAAGGCTATTGTTTCATCTTATAAAAATCAAAAGTCAAATACTGTCGTTAAAGCAGAAAGCTTTAATATGGTAATCGGCAGGGGAGTAATTGCTAAAGTTAGCGGTAAAAAAATTCTTGCAGGCAATAAAGAATTATTAAAAGAAAATACAGTAAGTATTCCTTCGTATTCAGAAATTGACAGCTATTTGTCACAAGGCTGTACTGTTATTCATATTGCGGCAGATAATGAATATGCGGGTTATATTGTACTGTCAGATGTATTGAGAAATGAAAGCAAGAATATGATTGCAAGTCTTTCAAGGCTTGGTGTTACTCCTGTTTTACTCACCGGCGATAATAAAAATTCAGCCGACAGCATTGCAAGCAAGCTTGGCATTACCGAATACCGATCTGAGTGTTTGCCTGAGGACAAGCTGAATTATATAGACAATAGCGAAAAAGCCGATAAACTTGTTTGTATGATTGGTGACGGTATAAACGACGCCCCTGCACTTAAAAGGGCAACAGTAGGCATTGCAATGGGAGGAATCGGAAGCGATATAGCAGTAGATGCCGCAGATATTGCCCTCGTAGATGATGAGGTAAAGGAGCTTCCGCATCTGATTGCTTTATCAAAAAGAATGATGACTACAATTAAACTTAATATGACATTTTCAATGTGTCTTAATTTTATAGCCATTGTACTTGCGATTATCGGTACATTAAATCCTGTAGTGGGTGCACTTGTGCATAACGCAGGCTCTGTGCTTGTAATAATAAATTCATCTTTACTTTTAAAATGGAGGAAAAAACAATGATAATTTCTATAATCGGTATGGTAATTTGCTGTCTTGTTGCTGTTGCCGGCATTTATTACCTTGTAAAAGAAAAAGAAGATAAAGAGTCACGCAAAATCTACGGTATTATTACTGCAGTGGGTATTGTTGTGTTCATAGCTTTACTTATATATTTTATTTTTCAGTTGGTGTAAAGTATTTTAAACTTGAAAAATTGATTTTAATGTGCTACAATATTACCATCAGGACAAGGAAGTTCATCGGGACTTTCTTGTCCTTTTTATTGGAGGTAATAGGTATGAAAAAACCACTGATCGGTGTTTTGCCGCTTGTTGATACTGAAAAGGATTGCTATTGGATGCTGCCGAACTATATGCAAGGCATAGAAAATTCGGGCGGTATTCCTGTTATGCTGCCGCTGACAGAGGATAAAGAGATTATAAAACAGCTTGTTAATACTTGTGACGGCTTTCTTCTTACAGGAGGACAGGATGTAGCACCTGAAATATACAACGCAAAGCGAACTAAAGAATGTGGAGAAAGCTCATCACAAAGGGATAATATGGAGTCAGAGCTATTCAGCCTTGCATATGAACAGGACAAGTCAATTTTCGGTATCTGCCGAGGTATTCAGTTTATTAACGCAATTATGGGCGGTACTTTGTATCAGGATTTATTGACAGAGCATCCAACCGATACCATTCATCATCAGCCGCACCCTTATGATAAGCCTATTCATAGCGTAACTTTAGTAAAAAATTCCCCATTGCATAAATTGCTTGATTGCGATAAGCTGAATGTCACAAGTCTTCATCATCAGGCAGTCAAGATTCTTGCACCAAGGC
>NZ_JBGVJL010000054.1:0-35586 GCF_045129435.1 Ruminococcus sp.
TGTAGAGCATATTTGTTCCTCCGTTTCTGGTTTCTAAGCAATTCTATTTTAACGGATTTTAGACAAATATGCTCTACTTTTTTTAAAATTATTTTTGTAGGCTCTATTTGTTACCCCAACATTTATTATAGAGCCATTTTAAAATACCAACTAATATAACTATTAATGTAATGAACAAAACAAAAGCTCCTCTTAGTTGAGGAGCTTTTAAATATGCAATTAAGTTTTGATTAATCAAAGAACTTAGCGTGGATAGCTTTAACAGCCTTATCAGCATCGTTCTCATCAATAAGAACAGAAACCTTGATTTCGCTTGTGCTGATCATCTGAATGTTTACCTGAGCATCATAAAGAGCCTCGAACATCTTTGTAGCAACACCGGCATGGCTTTCCATACCTGCACCAACGATAGAAATTTTAGCTACACTCTCGTCAACGAGGATTTCTGTACCGTCAAAGTTCTCAATGTAATCTTTGAGAGCCTCAGCAGCCTCAGCACCTCTTGACTTAGGAACTGTAAAGCTGATGTCCTTCTTGCCATCGTGACCGATAGACTGAAGAATAATATCTACATTAATATCCTTAGCTGAAAGCTTTGAAAAGATTTTAAAAGCAAGGCCAGGCTCATTTGGAATACCTGTTACAGAAATTCTTGCAACATCTGTATCTTTAGCAACGCCACTAATTAACATTTTTTCCATTTTAGTTTTCTCCTTTACTATTGTACCCGATGCTCTTGTCATACTTGAGAGGACTTCAAGCTCGATGTTATATTTTTTAGCCATTTCAACTGAACGATTGTTGAGAACCTGTGCACCAAGTGTAGCAAGCTCAAGCATTTCATCATAAGAAATCTCTTTAAGCTTTCTTGCGTTTTCAACCTTTCTTGGGTCAGCTGTGTAAACACCCTCAACATCAGTGTAAATCTGACAAAGGTCAGCGTGCATAGCTGCTGCAATAGCAACGGCACTTGTGTCTGAACCGCCTCTGCCGAGTGTTGTGATGTCATCTGTCTTAGCAAGACCCTGGAAACCTGCAACAACAACTATTCTCTTTTTGTCAAGCTCATGACGAATACGGCTTGGATCAACCTTTTTGATTCGAGCACTTGTGTGAATACTGGTTGTTTCAAAGCCTGCCTGCCAGCCAAGAAGTGATACAGCAGGGTAACCGAGCTTTTCAATTGCCATTGCAAGAAGTGAAATTGAAATCTGTTCACCGGCTGCAAGAAGCATATCTTTTTCTCTTTTTGAACCCTTTGGATTAATTTCTTCGGCTTTTGCGATAAGGTCGTCTGTGGTGTCGCCCTGTGCTGAAACAACAACTACTACATCGTTGCCCTTAGCGTAGGTATCTGTAACGATTTTAGCCACATTCATTACTCGCTCAGCATTTGCTACGGAGCTGCCGCCGAATTTCTGAACTATCAAACTCATGTCCTTTTACTCCTCTTTCAATTATAAATCACCTATGCGGATTTTTGAAATAACCTTAGCACCCTTGCTTTCGAGCACTGCGATTTTCTCCATAATTTCCTTATAGGGTAATTGTGCAGTTACAAAGGCAATCTCACCCTCAGTGCTGTCTGCCTTTTCAATTTTATCTACACAGCCAAATACCTCCTGAGCTGTTTCAATAGTTGTGTTAGCTCTGATGTACATAGCTGATACAGATTCTTCGTAAGGAAGAATGTTGTCGCCGTTGCCGTCTGTCCAGAACAGGAACTTTCTTGTCTTTAAGTGCTTGCAGCAGTCAACAACATCGGCTACAACCGCACTTGCTGTAGGAAGTTTGCCTGCACCCTTGCCGTAGAATACTACATCGCCTGTGCAGTCGCCTCTTACCATAATGCCGTTGAACTCGTAGTCAATGTTAGCGAGCTGGCTCTTGTTTGGTACAAACATAGGAGCAACAATAATATCAATCTTGCCATCGTCAAGGCGTTTAACCCTGCCGATAAGCTTAATAACGCAGTTGTAAGCCTCAGCATACTTTACATCTTCAAGAGTAATTTCTGTGATACCCTCTGTATGTACTGAGTCAGGATATACATGCTTGCCAAAAGCAAGGGAAGCAAGGATACAGATTTTACGGCAGGCATCGTGACCTTCAATGTCAGCAGCAGGATTTCTCTCAGCAAAACCGAGTTCCTGAGCAAGCTTGAGGGCGTCGTCAAACTGCATACCGTCTTCAATCATTTTTGTAAGAATGAAGTTAGTTGTGCCGTTTAAAATACCGGCAATTTCATCAACAATATTTGCTACAAGACACTGGCTGATTGGTCTGATAATCGGAATACCGCCGCCAACTGATGCCTCAAATAAGAAGTTTACATTTTCATCTTTTGCGATTTGTAAAAGCTCTGCACCGTGAGCTGCAACTAACTCTTTGTTTGATGTTACAACGCTCTTGCCGGATTTAAGGCACTTCTTTACAAAGTCATAAGCAGGGTTAAGACCGCCCATAACCTCAACAACAACTCTAACCTCACGGTCGTTTAAAATGTCGTTAAAGTCCTTAGTAAATCTGTCAGCCAAAGGGCTGTCCGGAAACTCACGCAAGTCAAGAATATGCTTTACATAAATCTCCTCTCCGATGCTTGCAAAAAGCTTCTGTTTGTGTGTTGTAAGAATTTCGGCTACGCCTGAGCCTACAACACCATGACCCATTATTGCTACTGAAATCATATGCTTAATCCTTTCCTTTCAGTTTGGAATTAATAACTCCCTTATATATTCTGATGAAGAACTGCCGTTAAGACAGTTCTTCAAGATAACTTATTTATGCTGCCGGAGCAGAAACATCTCCGCCGCCGCTTTCCTCAGGCTTTGGTTCATCACCGCCACCCTGACTTTCGGCAGAAGATGTGTCACCGCCACCTTGACTCTCGGCAGAAGAAGTATCACCGCCCTGGCTTTCGGCAGATGAAGTATCTCCGCCGCCTGAGTGACTTTCTTCACCTGAGTATGAGCTGTCTGAATAGTCAGATGATGAATCGTAATTATAATCATAATCATCGGAATCGCTTGAGTCGTAGTAACCGTCCCAGCCACCGTTAGAAGGCATATTGTCCTCTGTGTAGTAGCCAACATATTTGCCGGATACATTTTCAGTTGAAACAATAAGGCCTGAATATGGGCTGTACTGTGCCTCAATGAGGTTAGAAGGGAACTTAAAGTCCTTATGCTCCATACCGCTTAAGTAAGAGCTCATAACCTTATTGAATGTGTTGGTTGCTACAGTTGTATTTGAAATTGTGTGCGGACTGTCAAAGCCGGTCCAAATTGCAAGTGTTGCATACGGTGACATACCGCAGAACCATGAGTCCTTGTCGGCATCGGTAGTACCGGTTTTGCCTATAATATCCCAGCCGCTGATTCTTGCAGAACCTGCGTTTGTGTTTACTGAGTTGGTAACATTGTAGTGAAGAAGTCTGTTCATAATAGCGGCTGTGGTAGGTGAGTAAGCCTGCTTTGGAACAGCGTTTCTGTTGTCGATAATAATGTTGTCCTCTGAGTCTGTGATGTAGTAGTAGGTGTAAGGGTTGTAGTAAAGACCGCCGTTGCCCATATAGCTGTAGGCTGCTGCCATTTCACGAACAGTTACACCGCCTGTAAGACCACCGATTGAAAGACCGCCGGAGTTGTAAGCGTCCTGCTCATCAAGGTGACTAAATCCCATTTTTGTAACTACCTGCTCATATGCAACGCTTGGGCCGCCAATCATCTTCATAGCCTGTGCGGCTGTACCGTTTGAAGAAATTTCGATAGCGTCCGGAAGAAGCATTGTGCCCTTGTAGCCTGAGTACCAGTTTTTAGGACCTGATACAAGCTCGCCATACTCATTGGTTTCGTACTTTTCAAGTGGTGCGTCCTCAATCTGTGATGAGAAGTAAAGCATCTTGTTGTCGATTGCGTATGGATAAACTACAACAGGCTTAATTGAAGAACCCGGCTGGAGAGATGACATTGTTGCTCTGTCCCAGCTTAAAGCCTCAGTTTTTTTGTTTGAGCTGCCGACAGTAGCAATTACTCTGCCGTCAAAGCCCATAAGTGTCATAGCTATCTGTAAATCAGGGTCGCTGCTCTTGTCAATGCTCTGAGCTGCATTTTCAATCATTTCCTGTGCTCTTACATCCATTGCACAGTAGATTTTAAGACCCTCTGTATAAAGCTTGTCAGAAGCTGCGTCCTCGCTGATGTTGTAGTACTGAGCAAGGTCTTTCTGAGCGTCATAGAAAAGCTCGTCAATGTACCAGTTCTGAATGTAGCCGTCATCGTTCTCGTCATCATCACTATGGTCGCTTGTGTAGCCGACAAAAGTCATATCGGCAGACTCCTTCATAGCTGCGTCATATTCGTCCTTAGTGATTTTGCCCTGATCGTACATTTCGTTGATAATAATTTCTCGTCTGATTTTGTTGTTTTCAGGATAAGTAAGAGGATTCCATTTTGACGGATTCTGAGTAATGCCTGCAATAGCGGCACACTCAGCAATAGAGCAGTCCTCAATGCTCTTGTCAAAGTAAAGCTGAGCAGCCGACTCAACGCCCTGACAGTTGTTGCCGAAGTTTACTACATTGAGGTAAGCCTCAAGAATTTCGTCCTTAGTATATTCGTTTTCAAGTTTCAACGCTTTGCAGATTTCACGCATTTTTCTTGTAAGAGAAACTTCGTTGTCATCTGTAACATTCTTAATGAGCTGCTGAGTGATTGTTGAACCGCCGTATGAGTCTGTGCCGGAAGCAAGGCTTACTACAGCAGAAAGAGTTCTTGTCCAGTCAACGCCGTGGTGGTCAAAGAAACGCTTGTCCTCAATCGCAACAACAGCATCTTTCATAGCCTGCGGAATTTTCTGGTTGTCAACCCAAATTCTGTTCTCTGTGCTGTACAAGGTCTGATACTGTTCAAACTTGCCGTCTGAGTTCTGCACCATAATAAAGCTTGTTTGGTTAAGCGACTTTGCCCTGAGGTCAATGCCTGTAGGTTCGGAAGCAAGGCTTGCAATGTATATTCCAAGCGAAATCATTGCAATAAGACCTGCCACAACGCATACCGAAAATACGGTAAATATCAGCTTGCCAAGTGCTTTGAAAAACCTTTTTACAGGGTTTACCTTTGTAACAGTAGGATTAATCTCCGGTTGAATATCTTTATACTGACTGATGTCTGTTTCACGCTTATTACGCATAATTTCTCCTTCTTTGACAAAAAACAAAGTTTATCTCAAAAATTTATCTGAAAACAAAAAATACTAGTTAATGTTTATTATACCACCTGAGAATAAAAAAATAAATATGAAAAGCCAAATTTTTCTTAAAAAATAAGCCTTTTTATGAGGAAAATTTTATATAATATAATGTAATATATGTATAATAATACAAATAAGAGGAAAAATAGAGTTGAAAGCGAATAAATTCAGGCTGAAATTTGCTTGCTTTCGGAACATAAATCACATAAGTAAAGGGAGTTATATTGTGAAAAAGCTTATTTGTATAACAGGAATTATTTTAATAGCTTGTGCTGTAACAGGCAATATATTCGCACCGAACGCAGACGCTTCTGCTCAGACTGTTCAGCAGAGCAGTGTCGGGGACAAGCAGGAGGAAGAGGTTTATGTGCTTAAAATAGAGGACGGCTACCTGAATGTGTACTGCAAGGAAAGTGGTAAAATTTACCTGCATACGGGTACAATGTCGCAGAATTTGCCAAAAAGTGATGTAATGCGTCTTGAAAAAGGTGTTGAAATCAAGGGTAAGGAGTCGCTGAGAAGAGCAGTAGAAGACTATTGCAGTTAGGAAAAAATAAAAGTTATTAATAAACGATGTGGATTGCCAATAAAAATAGAAAAAATTTAGCTTGCTTGTTGATGTAAACTACACTATTTTAAATTATGTCTATTGACAATTTATGTAATTTGCGGTAGTATTTAAACAATAGTGTAAAACTGAAATTATGAACAAATGTTGTTCTGCGTAATGCCCCAAAAATACAAAGCATACGCAGAAATACAAAGAAGGAGAATGTACATATGATTTCTACCGTTATTGATAAATCACTCGGCCTTGAATTTCCTATTTTTCAGGGCGGTATGGCTTGGGTAGCAGACGCTTCTCTTGCAGCAGGTGTTTCAAATGCCGGCGGACTTGGTCTTATTGCCGCAATGAATTCAAACGGCGAGCAGCTTCGTGCTGAAATCAAGAAGTGCAAAGAGCTTACAGATAAGCCTTTCGGTGTAAATATTATGCTTATGAGTCCTTTTGTTGAAGAAGCCGTTGATGTTGTTATTGAAGAGGGCATCAAGGTTATTACAACAGGTGCGGGCAACCCGGGTAAATATATGAAAAAATGGCTTGACGCAGGTATTAAGGTTATTCCGGTTGTTCCAAGCGTTGCACTTGCAAGAAAGATGGAAAAATTAGGTGCGTTTGCGGTAATTGCAGAGGGTGGCGAGTCCGGTGGTCATGTTGGCGACCTCACAACAATGGCTCTTGTTCCTCAGGTAGTTGACGCGGTAAATATTCCTGTAATTGCAGCAGGCGGTATTGCAGACGGCAGACAGATTGCAGCCACATTTATGCTTGGTGCGGTAGGCGTCCAGGTTGGTACAAGATTTTTGGTTGCCACAGAATGTACAATCGCACAGGAATACAAGGATAAAATCATCAAGGCAAAGGATATTGATACAGTTGTAACAGGCAAAAGACTCGGTCACCCTGTTCGTGCTATCCGCAATTCCTTTACTCGTGAATATACAAAGGCAGAGTACAACTCATCTGAAGTAAGCGATGAAGAGCTTGAGAAGATGGGCGTTGGCAAATTAAGACTTGCTGTAAGAGAGGGCGATGTTTCGCACGGTACAGTTCTTGCAGGTCAGGTTGCCGCAATGGTAAAAAAAGAACAGCCTGCAAGAGAAATCATTACAGAAATGTTTACTCAGGCTGAAGAAGTATTGAATGGAGCTACAAAATGGGTAAAATAGCATTTGTTTTTTCAGGTCAGGGAGCACAGTACAGCGGAATGGGCAAGGAGCTTTACAACGCTTCTGCTGCCACCAAAAGTGTTTATGATATGGCAGACGGCATTCGCAAGGGTACATCGGCTCAGTGCTTTGAGGGTACAACCGAAGAACTTTGCAAGACTGTAAACACACAGCCTTGCGTATTTACAGCCGACCTTGCCGCAGCAAGATTCTTAGAAGAAAAGGGTATTAAACCCGACTGCGTTGCAGGTTTTTCACTCGGCGAAATTGCAGCACTTGCTTTTTCCGGTATTCTTTCAGATGAAGAAGCTTTTAAGCTTGTTTGCAGAAGAGGCGAGCTTATGGACAAAGCAGCAACCGAAAATCCGGGTGCAATGGCTGCCGTTATGAAGATTACTCCTGAAAAGGTTGAAGAGGTTTGCAAGGGCTTTGACAAGACATACCCTGTAAACTACAATTCACCTGCACAGACAGTAGTTGCCACAACAAGCGAAAATGCCGAGGCTTTCTGCGAGGCTGTAAAGGCAGCAGGCGGCAGAGCAAAATTACTTGCGGTAAGCGGTGCTTTCCACTCACCTTTTATGGCAGATGCAGCAAAGGGACTTGCAGAGTATATGCAGAATGTTCAGTTTGCCGAGCCACAGGTTACAATTTATTCAGATTACACAGCAAAGCCATACGAGGGCGACTACAAGGAGCTTGTAAGAGCACAGGTAGAAAATCCGGTAAGATGGCAGACTATTGTAGAAAATATGATTAAAGACGGAGTTGACACATTTATTGAAATCGGTGTCGGCAAAACTCTTACAGGACTCATCAAGAGAATTGATGACAGCGTTAAGGCTTTCAAGGTAGAAACACCTGCTGATTTTGAAGCACTTGACCTTTAATTTGGAGGATATTATGAATTTTGAAAACAAAACAGCCGTAATCACAGGCGGCTCAAGAGGTATTGGTCTTGCTATTGCTAAAAAGCTTGCAAGTCAGGGTGCAAACATTGCTATTCTTTATGTTGGCGATGAGAGCGAGGGTATCAAAGCTAAAGAGGCTCTGGCAGAGTACAACACAAAGGTAGAGCAGTATTTCTGCGATGTTTCTGATTTTAACGCATCTAAAGAGGTTGTTGACAAGGTAATCGAGGACTTCGGCGGTATTGACATCCTTGTAAACAATGCAGGTATTACTCGTGACAAGCTCGTTCTCAATATGGACGAAAAGGACTTTGACGCAGTAATCGGTGTAAACCTCAAGGGTACTTTCAATATGATTAAGCACACCTACAAGCACTTTATGAAGAAGCGTTACGGCAGAATTGTAAGCACTTCTTCTGTTGTAGGTATTATGGGTAATGCAGGTCAGGCAAACTATTCAGCTTCTAAGGCAGGTATTATCGGTATGACAAAGTCAGTTGCCAAGGAGCTTGCAGGCAGAGGTGTTACAGTTAACGCCGTTGCTCCGGGTTACATTGGCACAGATATGACAAATGCACTTTCAGACAAGGTAAAGGACGCTATGAAGGCTCAGATTCCTGCAAAGCGTATCGGTACACCTGAAGATGTTGCAAATGTAGTGGCTTTCCTCTGCTCAGATGACGCTGCCTATGTTACAGGCGAGGTTATCAAGGTTGACGGCGGTCTTGCAATGTAATTTTGGAGGTGCTTTATGAGAAGAGTAGTAGTAACAGGTTTGGGTGCAATCACCCCGGTTGGCAACGATGTTGAAACAATGTGGGCAAATATGCTTGCAGGTGTAAACGGCGTTGAAAAAATCACAGCTTTTGATACTTCTGACCTCAAGGTTCATCTTGCAGGTACTGTAAAGAATTTTGAGCCGGAAAAATACATTGAGAAAAGAGAGCTTAGAAAGCTCGACATTTATTGCCAGTACGCTATTGCAGCGGCTCAGCAGGCAGTTGACGACAGCGGTATTCTCGGCAACATTGATGAGGAACGCTTTGGCGTATATATCGGTGCAGGTATCGGTGGACTTCACTCATTTGTAAACAATGTAACTGCACTTAACGAGGGCGGTCCAAGAAAGGTTTCTCCTTTCTTTATCCCAATGATGATCGGTAACATTGCTACAGGTAATGTTGCTATCCGCTTTAATGCAAAGGGTGTTTCACTTTCGGTTATGAGTGCTTGTGCTACAGGTACAAACTCAATCGGTGAGGCATTCCACGCAATTAAAGACGGCTATGCAGACGCAATTATTGCAGGCGGTACAGAGGCAGTTGTTGCTCCTCTTACAATCGCAGGCTTCCAGAATATGAAGGCACTTTCTACAAATGAAGACCCTGACACAGCATCACGCCCGTTTGATAAGAATCGTGACGGCTTTGTTATGGGCGAGGGTGCAGGTATGCTCATTCTTGAGGAATACGAGCACGCAAAGGCAAGAGGTGCTAAGATTTACGCTGAGTTTTCAGGCTACGGCAACACTTGTGACGCTCACCATGTTACAGCTCCTGACCCTGAGGGTGCAGGCCTTGCAAGAGCAATCAAAATTGCAATGGCTGAGGCTCAGGTTGCCGATGATGATCAGATTTATATTAATGCTCACGGCACATCAACCCACTTAAACGACCTTACCGAAACTATGGCTATCAAGTCAGCTCTCGGCGAAAAGGCTTACGATGCAAATATCAGCTCAACAAAGTCAATGACAGGTCATATGCTCGGTGCTACAGGTGCAGTTGAGGCTATCGCATCTGTTCTTGCTATTCACGACGGTATGATTCCGCCGACAATCCATTTAAACGAGCAGGACGAAGAGCTTGACCTTAACTACACACCAAACAAGGCTGTTAAGCGTGATGTAACTGTTGCGGCGTCAACAAACCTTGGCTTTGGCGGTCATGACGCTTGCGTAGTATTTAAGAAAATCTAATTTGGAAGGGCTGTACTTATGTATTCTAAAAACGATGTTAAAGAATTTATTGAAATGCTCGAAAATTCATCACTTTCTGTGCTTGAAATAAAAAACGGTGACGGCTCTGCTATCCGTCTTGAAAAGGCTGTTTCTGCCTCTCCAGCTGTTGTAATGCAGGCAAATGCTCCTGCTGCAGCACCTGCTCCTGCTGTGGCTGCTCCACAGGCTGCCGAGCAGGCACCGGCCAAAAACGAGGGCAAAACAATTAATTCTCCTATTGTCGGTGTGTTTTATGCTGCACCGTCACCTGAAAGCAATCCTTATGTTACCGTTGGACAGAAGATTGCAAAGGGCGACACAATCTGCATAGTTGAGGCTATGAAGTGTATGAACGAAATCCAGTCAGAGCTTGACGGCGAGGTTGTTGAGGTTCTTGCAAAGGACGGCGACCTTGTTGAGTACGGTCAGCCTCTGTTCAGAGTTAAATAATAAGGAGATACAATGAATCAGGAAGAAATCAAACAGATATTACCTCATCGTGACAATATGCTGCTCGTAGAAGAAGCTGAGAAGATTGACGATGTTACCTCTAAGGGCAAATACACAATCAAGGGCGATGAGTTCTTTTTACAGGGACATTTTCCGGGTAATCCGGTAGTTCCGGGTGTTATCCTCTGCGAAATGATGGGTCAGTCAGCTTGCTGCTTGCTTGCAGACAAGGCTAAGGGCTGCACACCTTTCTTTACAAAGATGAACAATGTAAAGTTTAAAAATCAGGTAAAACCGGGCGACACACTTGAAAGTGTATGTACTCTTACAAAGAGCAGAGGCGTGTTTTACTTTATAGATGCAAAGGGTTATGTTGACGGTAAGCTTTGCGTAAGTGCCGAGCTTTCATTCGCACTTATCGAAAATAAATAATTTATTGCAAATTTTCTTTTGGAAGTGATAAAATGTTTTCAAAAATACTTATAGCCAACCGAGGAGAAATTGCAGTAAGAATTATTCGTGCTTGCCGAGAGATGGGTATCAGTACGGTTGCAATCTATTCCGAGGCTGATAAAAACTCAATGCATGTTCAGCTTGCAGATGAAAGCTATTGCATTGGCGGCAGCAGAGTTGCGGACAGCTATCTTAATATGCCTGCAATACTTACAGTTGCCATTGAAAGCGGTGCTCAGGCTATTCACCCAGGCTATGGTTTGCTCTCAGAGAATGCAAAGTTTGTTTCCCTTTGTGAGCAATGCAACATAAACTTTATCGGCCCTACTTCTGAGATGATTAAGCTTCTCGGCGATAAGGACAACGCAAGAAAGACAATGCGTGCTGCCGGTGTGCCTGTTACACCCGGCTGCGATATTATAGAAGATCCCGCAAAGGCGAGAGAAGAGGCAGAGAAAATCGGTTTTCCTCTGCTTATTAAGGCTCGTTCCGGCGGCGGTGGCAAGGGTATACGCAGAGTTGACTGCATAGAGCAGTTTGACGAGGCTTTTGCAGCGGCATCTTCAGAGGCTCAGTCTGCCTTTGGTGACGGTGCTTGCTATATGGAAAAATTCATTCACCCTGTAAAGCACATTGAAATGCAGCTTTTAAGTGACAAATACGGCAATACTGTTTGTCTTGGTGAAAGAGAATGTTCTGTTCAGCGAAAGAATCAGAAGATGATTGAGGAAAGCCCAAGCCCTGCCCTTGACGAAAGAACCCGTAAGGAAATGATGAAGGCTGCAGTAAAGGCTGCCAAGGCTGTAAACTACACTAATGCAGGTACAGTAGAATTTTTGCTCGATATGGACAATAATTTCTATTTTATGGAGATGAACACCCGTCTTCAGGTTGAGCATGGTGTTACCGAAATGGTAACGGGTCTTGACATTGTGCAGTGGCAGATAAGAATTGCCGCAGGTGCAAAGCTTACTTTGACTCAAGATAGAATTTTTACACATGGAAATGTAATTGAGTGCCGCATTAATGCCGAAAATCCGGAACAGAATTTCAGACCGAGCTGTGGCAGAATTACCCGTTTACATATTCCGGGCGGATCGTTTGTGCGATTTGATACAGCAATCTTTCAGGATTATTTTATTCCGCCTTACTATGATTCAATGATAGGCAAGCTTATTGTTCAGGCAAGAAGCCGAGAGCTTGCAATAAGAAAAATGAAAACAGCTCTTTCTGAGCTTACTATTGATGGCGTTGACATCAACCGTGACGTGCTCGCCGAGATTTTGTCGGACGAGCAGTTCGTCAGCGGAGAATATACTACTGACTTTATGCTTGAATTTGAGAAAAAGCATAAGGACGGAAAGAAGTAATAGGCTATGGATTTATTTGCTTTTGTAAAACCGAAAAATGAGCTTGAAAATCAGCCTGAGGAGCAGACAAATGTACCGTTTGTTCCTGAGGAAATGTGGACAAAATGTCCTAAGTGCGGCACTATGCTGCTTACAACAGATATGGAGGAGAACTTTCGTGTCTGCACAAAATGCGGTCATAACTTTAGAATGAACGCAAAACAGCGTGTTGCTCTCCTTGCAGATGAGGGCAGCTTTTGCGAGCATGACGCTGATATGGCAAGCAAAAATATTCTCGATTTTCCGGGCTATGACCAAAAGCTTGAGAAAGCAAGAGCCACAGGCTCTAAGGAATCTGTAATGTGCGGTGAATGTAAAATCGGCGGCGTAGATACAATGCTCTGCGTAATGGATTCCGATTTTATGATGGGCAGTATGGGCACAGTTACAGGCGAGAAAATCACCCGTGCGTTTGAATGCGCTACAGAAAAGTCACTCCCTGTTATTGTCTGCACAGTTTCGGGCGGTGCTCGTATGCAGGAGGGTATCCTCTCTCTTATGCAGATGGCTAAAACCTCCGGTGCGGTAAAACGCCACAGCGATAGCGGACTTTTGTATATTACTGTACTTACAGACCCAACCACAGGTGGTGTTACTGCGTCCTTTGCTATGGAGGGCGATATTATTCTTGCCGAACCCGACACACTCGTTGCGTTTGCAGGCCCAAGAGTAATTGAGCAGACACTTCGCCAGAAATTACCTAAGGATTTCCAGACATCAGAGTTTGTTATGCAGAAAGGCTTTGTTGACGCTGTTGTAAATAGAAACAAGCTTAAAGCAACACTTGTAAAATTGCTTAAAATGCACGGTTACGGGGAGGTGTCGGAATAATGTCCGCATATGATAAGGTAATGGCTGCCAGAGATGCCAACAAGCTGACAACTGTTGATTATATAAACCATATGTTTGGCGACAGCTTTTTTGAACTTCACGGTGACAGAAGATTTGCCGATGATAAGGCAGTTGTGGCAGGACTTGCTATGCTCCACGATATGCCGGTGACTGTAATCGGAATTGAAAAAGGCAGAAATACAAAGGAGCGTATGGAGCGTAACTTTGGACAGGCTCATCCCGAGGGTTACAGAAAAGCTTTAAGACTTATGAAGCAGGCAGAAAAATTCCGCCGTCCTGTTTTGTGCTTTGTTGATACCAGTGGTGCTTATCCGGGCATCGGTGCAGAGGAAAGAGGACAGGGACAGGCTATTGCCGAAAACCTTATGGAGATGATGACCCTCAAAACACCTGTACTCACCATTGTTGTGGGTGAAGGCGGAAGCGGCGGTGCACTTGCACTTGCTGTAGCTGATGAGGTGTGGATGATGGAAAATTCCGTTTATTCTGCAATTTCTCCTGAAGGCTGTGCGTCTATCCTTTGGAAAGACAGCACAAAAGCTCCACAGGCAGCCGAGGCACTCAAGCTTACTGCACAGGATTTGTTTGACCTGCATGTAATTGAGCGTATTATCAGAGAACCGAGAGCCGAGGATGCAGCTATGTTTGAAAGCTTAAAGCTTTTGATTCAGCGTACTTTTGAAAAAAATCTTGCTCTTTCTGACGAAGAACTTACTAACGCTCGTTATGAAAGATTCAGAAAAATCGGTACAAATTTATAAATTTATTAACCGTCTGCTTTGCAGGCGGTTTTTTGCATAGTTACAGATTAAAACAGAGTTTTGACAAGTAATTATAAAAGTTTGGTCAACCTTTTCAAAGGTTGTGGGTGTGGGCAAAGCCCACAAATATTTTCCGTTTACGCAATCTAACGATAGCCAAACAGCTTGCTGTTTGGCGGCTTGAACACAATGGCGAAAGCTTTATAATTGCGATAACAACAAGAAAACCATTCATTATATAATGAAAAACTTAATTATTTCTTTTATAAAAGGCTACCGCCTGTTTTAACAAACTTAGTCTTAGCACGCAAACAGCTATGCTGTTTGTGCCTGATAAATTGTTATGTTGAAAGATTTTATGGGCTCTGCCCATACCCGCAAGCCTTTAAAAAGGCTTGACATAAATTTTTTGTTATTTATCCGAAACTTTCTGCTAAACCATAATTTCCCAAACTATTGGCATAGAAGATATAAGACTCCTCACCGAAAGGCAAGGAGTCCTATTGTTTTGCAATCAGATTATTACCACTTTAACTCGCCGTCACCGCCCATAAGCTTAGTCATTTCCTCAATTTTTTCGAGAGGAAAGGGTGGAGCTGATACAGGCTTCATTGCAATGGACATAAGCTTCATAGGATTGTCGTCAGCGGCAATTCTGTTTGAACTTAACGCACCGCATATCTTACAGCGGTGAATGATTGCCCATTCGCCGTTTTTGCGTACCCATACTGCAACAGGCTCCATTGTGCCTCCGCAGTCAGCCATTCTGTCGCCCGGCTCAATGTCAAGGTGTTGGCTCGATAAGCAATAGGGGCAATGGTTGCGATGGTCGCTTCCTGCACCGTTTGGTACAACAAGTCTTCCGCATACCTTGCAAGTAAAACTTTCATTGCAAGCGTGTGATTTATAATAACCTTTTTTATATGACTTTTTCTTATTTTCTCTATTCATAGAGCATAATCCTCCAAAAAGTAAAATCAAAAACCTTTTGGGAGGTTTGTGGGTAAAAGTAGCAAACCTCCCGATTATGCTACTATTACTATTGCGTTAGTTTTAGTCAAACACTAATCTCCTTCAGAAAAATATTTATGAAAAAGCAAAAAGCTTAGTCAACTTTTTATTGATTTGATTATAACATACTGTGCATTAATTTGCAATATTTTGGATAAAATTTATGAAAAATTACGGTTCTGATTTTTGCATAGCCTATCCGCAATCCTTATTGACGCTTCAATGTGCATTATAAGGTGTCTTGAAAAAGGCATTTGAATCAGACCTTTTATATTTTTACTGCACCAGTAGTCAATCAGCCAGACAGCATTTTCGTCATAACTCACGCAACGGCAGTCAATTACTCTTTGTCTTGCTTTTGGAGATATTTTGATTTTTAAATCGGCAAAGCTCAAGGTTTTTAACAGCTTTTCGGTTGTGGCCTTAACTGCTTTTGCGTATTCATACAAAGCGTCAATGTTAAGCTGTTGTGAAAATTCTTTAATCTCATCTGTGACAAGCTCATTGCCGGTAGTGATTATTGGCGAGTGAATTTTTGTTTGCCAATCACCGCTGAAAAGCACTTGCCTATCAGCGGTAATTATCGTATGAGCCACAATATCTTCAATTCTTGCTATGTGCCAGATTGAATATGCTATTGTTTTGTTGTGGTAACCTTTGGCATTAGCAAAGGGCATTTCTGAAAATTGTTCATTGCTAAGAGTCGCTTTTAATTCTGACAATGACTTAAAAAGTGAGTTTCTAAGCTCAAGCAAGGTCACAATTCCGCTTTCAAAAGTATCTTTATGCTTTAGTTGCTCCTGCATTTGTTTGTTTAATTCTGACCATTCTTTGTTCATAATTTTCCCACTCATCTCTCGTAATTGCATATACAACTGTGGTTTCGTTTTCTTCGTCTGTGTATTCATCAACTTTTGTACATCCGTATGAAACAGCAGTAGCAACAGAAGCAGTATTAGACTTTTTCATATAAGAATAAATAGTATTAAACGGTGTGTTTGTAAATGCCCAATCTCTTACTGCAAGGCTTGCTTCTTTTGCAAAGCCTTTGTGCTGCATATCTTTTCTTAAATGATAGCCGATTTCAGGCTTTATCTGATTATTAATCATTTGCATTGTAAGTCCGCAGTCGCCAATCATTTCACCTGTGTTTTTCAGGCAGACAGCCCACAGACCAAAGCCAAAAATATTGTAACGCTCAATGCTCCTGTTTATCCAGTTTTGTACTCTGCTTTCATCAAAAGTGTAGGGGTAGTGCTGCATAATGTCAGAATCCGCCAACACCTTATATAAAGCGTTAAAATCTTTATTAGTTAGCTCACGAAGAAAGAGCCTTTCAGTTTCAATTTTCATAGTATCACCATTTATAATTTTATAGCAATGAAAAATTTCTGTCAATAAAAAAGTAAAAGGGAACTTCTCAGTGAAAAGTTCCCTTGTTTTTATGCGAGTGCTTTCTTTGAAAAGCCTTTCATTTTTACATAATAAACTACGAGCATTAAAAGCATACTTGCAGTCCAAGCGGCAGGGCCTGCCACGCATATTGACGCATATCCGATAAGCGAGCTTAAAATAATCGGTGTGCATATTCTCATCAGCACTTCAATTAATGAGCCAATCATCGGGATAATGCCGTTCTTTAGTCCCTGAATTGTACCACGATAAATAAACAGCATACCAAGCGACCATTCAAACGGGCAGTTCCAGAATATGAACTGTACGGCATAATCTATTGTTTGCTGAGAGCTGCCACTTGTAAATATGCCTGTAATCTGAGTGGCAAAGAGCATTGACAATGTACCTACAATTATTGAATATACAATGCATAGGATAAGGCAGTAATTTACGCCTTTTTTGATTCTGTCATACTTGCCGGCACCCTCGTTTTGTCCTGCAAAGGTAGCAATTACCGTACTCATTGAGTTCATAGGATTTTGTATTAGTAACTGCACTCTGTTGCCAATGGTGTAAGCGGCAACGGCATATGAACCAAACTGATTTACGAAATACTGTAAAACCATCATTCCGATTGAGATAACCGAGTTTTGCAGGCCCATTGGGCAGCCAACTTTAAGCTCGTCAAAAATCATTTTTCTTATGTCCCTAAAGCTTTCTTTTGTTGGCAAGAGAAGCTTTACCTTAAAACAGATGTAAACACAGCAGAGCACAGCGGATATAAGCTGAGAAATTACAGTTGCGATTGCCGCACCTGCCACATCCCATTTGAATACAATTATGAAAAGCAGGTCAAGTCCGACATTGAGAACCGATGAAAACAGTAAAAGATAAAGCGGAGTTTTGCTGTCGCCCACAGACCTCAGCAGAGAGGCGGTGAGGTTGTAAAGCATTGTTGCCGGTATTCCCAGATAAATGATTGTAAGGTATCTGCTTGCGTAGTCAAAGGTTTCTTTGGTTGTGCCAAGCATAGTAAGAAACGGATTAACCAGAAATACAAATGCAACAGTCAGTACCAATGAGCCAACAACGCCAATCAAAATGTGTGTGGCAACACTCTTTTTAACCTGATGTATATTGCCTGCACCAAAGTGCTGAGAGGTGATTACCGAACAGCCTGCTGACAGACCGATAAAAAAGCCGAGAGCAAAAAAGTTAAGTGAGCTTGTAGAGCCTACCGCCGCAAGCTTTATTTCACCAAGCGTTTGTCCGACTATGAGGGTGTCAACAACATTGTATAATTCCTGCAGCAGATTTCCGATAATTACCGGAATTGCAAAAAATAAAATCTGACTGAATATTTTACCCTGTGTCAGATTTCGTACAGACTTTGAATTAGCCATATATATTCACACTTCTTTGTTAAAAATTATTGCATAAAATAAATTTAAACTACAATATCCTTAATTTCGTATGAATTATAGCACAACAGAGTAAAAAAGTAAATTGCTAATTTTTCGAAAATATAGCGTATTTTTAGCGACAAAAACTTTGCAAAATGCACATAGAATTTAGCTTCTAAAAACAGCAATCATAATATTTTTATTTGCAATGAAAAAATATTGTTTTCGCTGATTTTTGAGCTTTAAAAAAGTTTAAATCAGAAGTTTCTTAAATATTCAGTTAACTCTTTTTCTGAAAAGCTGTACAAATCTTCGTCTTCCACTTCGGTAATTTCGCAGTCATTGCAATCATAGTCAAGACTGTAAAGCAAAGCCTCTTTTGTTAGGGCTGATTGTTCGCTGTCACTCAGACAGAGCAATTCAACGATAAAGTTCTCCTTTGAAAAGTTGTTAAATTTTAAATCCTCGTTGTCCAAAATATAGTCTATTGCTTGTTCTATAAGCTCATCACTGCCAAACCTGAAAATAACAGGAAGCCATTCCATTTCACTTTCGTAAGGAAGAGCACTCAAATAGTTAGAAAAGGTTTCTTCATCAAAAAGCTTTGCAATAGCATCTGCCTGCTTTACTCGATTAAAATTTTTAAAAACAGAATCATAGTACTTAGGATAGTACTTAGGATATACCTCATACTCCACAGCTCCGAAAAACTGACTTGCATATGTGTATAAAACTGTACTGAGAAGCTCGTCGCTTACAAATGTATTTGATTTTCTCCATAATATATTTGTTTCGGGCAATGTTAGTATTGAATCTAAATCTACACCCTCGTAAGGGTCAATGCCTTTAAATTTCATTGAAACAAATTCACCGATTTCCATTTCACTGTTGCCAAAAACATTTTCTTTAAGCTCGGTATATATTATATCGGCAATATCAAAATATTCATATTCCTCATAAAATCCTGAATGTCCTAAACAAGTAAGCATAAATAAATCTCCTTAAAAAATATTCAACTTTCTGCATTTGCCGGCACAGCAGATTTTGTTGTGCTATAAGAATACAGCAAAAAAATTTTTTGCACAATGTAATCTCAGCTTTAATTTTTTTAATGTTAAAAGTTTGTGTAATGGGTAAAATTGACTATATATAGGTAGTTGTATGTTTGTGTAATGGGTAGAGAGTTTTGTGCAAACATAGAAAGCAATGGTATGTTTTTGTAAGAAAAAATCCCATTACCACTGTTTTAATTGGTAATGGGACAAAGCTTAGCTATATATGAAGATGTTTAAGTGCAGGGAAGGTTTTCTTTAGCTTGCACCATAGCAGTATTAAACCCGAGCAAGCCAAAATGTCAACTATTGTCATTATCCACCAGCAATAGCTGATGTTTTGTAATATCGAAATAATGCTCCAAATGCGGTTTGAATAACTATTTATAGCATAATTTAATGCCATAATTATTATAGTGTTCTTGCCTAAAAAGGCCAAGAATGTAAAACCGTATGCGTATTTATAGCAGATGTAAAGAATGACAAGTGACACAGTAATTGAGCCTAAGTAGGTGAGAAAAGCATTGTTAAGAGAGTTGTTGCAAAGGTCAACCCTTGGGTTTGTAATAATGCAGACTGTGCCTGTTGCTATCATTGAAGCAATAAAAGTAAAGCTGTGGTTTATGTTTTTGAGAAAGCCGGATTTTCTAACCTTGTAGCCTATGAACATAAAGCTTATACCGACTAATGCCACATTTATATGCCAAGGAAGCTGAATTTCTACTGACAGAAACAGGATGTAGTCAAATATCACGCAAACTGCACAAACTATTGTCTGAATTAGCGGACGCTTGATTTTTTGCAGAAAGTAAAATCCAATACTGCATAAAAACATACAGGGCAAAAACCACAGCGGTGTGCAGTTCGGCATTTTATCAATAGCACCCCAGGAGTAGAATATCCATTGCAGATGGTTTAATGTTGAGTCAACCAGATCTTGTCCGCTTATACCCTTGAACTGCTCGATAGGTATGTTTATCAAGAGATTAAAAAATGCCAATATAAAGTATGGCATAATGTATGCCTTAAATCTTGATACAAAAAGCTTTTTAAAGCCAAGATTTGACCATTTTTCTCTGTTGTAAAGAAAACCTGAGAGTATGAAGAAGAACGGCATATGAAACCCGAAAATAGCCTTTACAAGCGGATCGGGTGCGTTTGAGTGACCTATCAACATTAATATAATGACAAACCCTCTTGAAACATCAATGTATGATAGTCGCTCGGTATTCGATTTTTCCAAATTAATCCCCACTCATCTAAAATTTTGAGTAATTCCAATTTTTCCAAATTCTATTATAAGCCGTTTTTATTATTTTGCAATATTACGATAAACTCAAAATTTTGCCAATATTTTTTATTTTTTGTAAACTTTATAAAAATAATTTGTATTGTGATTTTTGAAACCATAATGAAATAATGCTTTTACTTTAATTTTATTAAAAATACACAAATATTGCTTTAATTTATATTTCG
This sequence comes from Ruminococcus sp., assembly GCF_045129435.1. GTDB lineage: Bacteria > Bacillota > Clostridia > Oscillospirales > Acutalibacteraceae > Ruminococcoides. The sequence continues at coordinate 20,154 of NZ_JBGVJL010000054.1, forward strand.
ACAGTTAAGTGTTGGTTTTGCAAAAGCGATGAAGTATAATTCAAAGGCAAAATTTAATGAGTAGTTTTTAGTTATAACAAATTAGTATTAAAACAACCGTTTGTGTCGAATTATATACAATTCGTGCAATTTGCTTGAAATTTCAAATGATGATGAAATATAATAACAATAAAATATTAGAATAATTTATTTGTTTATTAAAAACACGCACGATTTAATGTTTTGTTGTGATATTAGACTTGATTTATGTGTATCAGAAAGGATGATGCTTTTATGAATATCACCTCTATCAAACGAAAACCGTCAGTTGAAAAACCGTGGTTAAAGCTGTATCCAAATGGTATTCCCGACATTTCACTCATTGACTGCTCGCTTAACTGCTTTTTAAAGCGTAGCAATGAGGGGCATATGGAGGACATTGCACTTGAGTATTTTGGAAATACCGTTACCTTTGCACAATTTTTTAACAATATCAATCAAACAGCAGATGCCTGCATTAAGCTTGGTGTGAAAAAGGGTGATATTGTTACCATCTGTTCGGTGATGACACCTGAAATAGTCTATATTTTTTATGCACTCGACCTCATTGGTGCTACACCTAATATGGTTGATCCTCGAACAAGCTCCAAAGGAATACACCATTACATAGAAGAAGTTAATTCTGAAATAGTATGTACATTAGATGTTGCATATCCAAAGATTAAAAAAGCAGTTAAAGGTACAGATGTAAATAAGGTTATTGTGGTTTCGCCGTCCGATTCACTTAAAGGTATTGCAAAGATTTTGTATAAATTCAGCACACCGGATAAGAACGAATATGAAAGCAATATAATCAGGTGGTGCGACTTTTTTGCAATGGGTGATAAAGCAAAAAGTTTTGATGATAATGAGAATTACAATCACGATTCACCTGCAATTATTTTGCATACCGGCGGTACAACAGGAACACCAAAGTGTGTAATGCTGAGTGCAAGGTCGCTTAATGCTCTGGCTGTGCAGTACGGAATTAACGGTTTTGAACGAAATCAAAAATTTCTTGATGTAATGCCACCATTCATTGCTTATGGCTTTGCTTGCGGAGTACACACTCCGCTTTCGCAGGGTGTAAGGTCCATTCTTGTGCCAAATGTCGAAAATGATAAGCTTGCTTCACTTATTCTCAAACATAAGCCAAACCATATGGCGGGTGTTCCTTTGCATTATCAGACTATTATCAAGTCACCAAAACTTGCAAATGCTGATTTATCATTTTTACTCACCTCGGGTGTAGGAGGTGACTCTATGAGCGTTGGCGTTGAAAATGAGGTCAACGAGTTTTTGAAAGCACATGGCTGTAAATATCCGGTTTGTAAGGGCTATGGTATGACAGAGGTATCGTCCACCGCTACAACCTGTATGGGGAATAATAACAAGGTTGGAAGTGTGGGCTTTCCGCTTTGCTTTACAACGGTTTCAATTTTTAAGCCGAATACAAATGAGGAGCTTTCATATAATCAGGAGGGTGAAATCTGCATAACTGGGCCTAATACCATGCTCGGCTATTATGGAAAACCGGCGGAAACCGCTAATATTATGAAAATTCATAGTGACGGCAGGGTGTGGATTCATACAGGTGACATCGGCAGTATGGACGAGGACGGGTATCTGTTTTTAAAATCGAGAATCAAGCGAGTAATTATTCGCCATGACGGTTTCAAGGTATATTCAACCTCGATTGAAGATGTAGTCAGTACACACAATGATGTTGAGTTTTGCTCTGTGGTTGCAGTTAAGGACAGAGAGCATTTGCAGGGTAATTTACCGTTCCTCTTTGTTGTGTGGAAAAATGATATGACAAACAGCGTTGAAAATGCCGAAACTGAGCTTGAAGAACTATGTAAAAATGAGCTTGCAGAATACACATTGCCGGTTGGCTACAAAACGGTTGAAAGCTTGCCTTACACGGGAATTGGCAAGATTGATTATAAAAAGCTTGAAAAACAGGCAGAAGAAATTATGAGCAACAGGGTTTGCGTTTAATCTTTTTGCTTGCAAATATATAAATGAAAGGTTGGATGTTATGAAAAATATTTCCAAAGTATTTAAAACTGCCGGTGCCACTGCGTTGGCGGCGGTTCTTGCTTCTCAGGTATGTGTGCCTGCATTTGCTGTTGAGTCAGACAACACAAATGCAAAGTCATTCTATTATGTCGCACTTGGCGACAGCGTAGCCGCCGGATTTGGCGTGCAGGATAGTGTCGAATTTAACACAAAGAATTTTCAAAGTATGTATGTTGATAGAAATTATAAAAATTCTCCGATTGACTGTTATCCTGCTTTGGTTGCCGATGCTTTTGAAGAAAGTCTTAAAGATACCGATATTTCTTTTGATTGGTCAAATATGGGCACTTGTTCATTTATGACAAAGGATTATATCGGCACAATTAATGACGAAGATCACATAGCTGATTTGTTTTATCAGATGTTTGTTGCAAGGTATGAAAACGAATGCTTAGCTTATGAAGCAGATCCTCAGGCATATAAAATTCAACACAAAGAAAAAGTTAAGGCACTTTGTGATGAGTATGCTGAAAATTCGGATTCAGAGGTTGCCAAGACTTTGAGAATGTCATACGGATTATCGTGGAAAACCTATGATGAATTTTTAAACTGGTATGAAAAATTTGATGAATCATTTGAAAACTATTTTGAAAATACCTGGGTGGCAAGAATTACAGGTGAGAACTACAAATACCACGATTTATATGTACAGGAGCTTTCAAAGGCTGACCTTGTTTCTGTAAATGTGGGTGCAAATGATTTACTTGAACAGCTTATGTTTGCAATTAATCAGCTCGGACTTGGTGATGATTACACAGTAAATTATGTTGACGGCACAATGTATTACGATAATCTGGCAAACCCTGTTGTGTATATGGTGTGGCAGTCATTGTTCTCGCTAATGTGTGGCAACTCAATGGACTCGGTAAAAGCTACGCTTGAAAAGCAGATAAAATATTATAAAGATGACATTAATGTTGAAGATGTTGTAGAATTAATGCAGTTTATGCAGACGGATAATGTAAAGACAATACTTGATGAATTTGCTCACACTGCAACAGATAATTTCAAGGTGATTGTTGACGACATTATAGAGCTTAATCCTGATGTCGATTTTGCCTTTATTGGTAGCTTTGCTCCGTTTGGCACATCATATGAATGTGACGGAAAAACCTATGATATTCCAACAGTTACAAAGGATATTATTGCAATAATTTTTGATGAAGTTTTTGGCTGTAAAGCAGGTGATGACGGCAGTGTATCGGCAAACTCCGCTGAGCCGAGTACAGAAGAAATTGAGGCAGGCTGTGACAGATTTGACAGAGCTGTTGCTGAGCTTGAAAGATTTGATAAAACAACCAAGAATGGTTCTGAAATGACGAGAGCGTCATTATCAAATTGTAAAGATAAGCTTAATTCTATTTTGCAGAGAATACTTGCTGAAATTCAGTATCCGCTTATGCACCTTTTGCTTGGTGAGCCTGCTCTTGATGCTGTAGCTTACTTCAACAGCACTATTTCCGATTATGCCGAAAGCTATGGCGTACCTTATATTGATATTTATGATATTCCTAATGAGAATAACTTTAACCCACACCCGACAGCGGCAGGTCATAAGCATATTGCCGATAAAATAATCAATAAGCTTGTGAATAATGTTGAGGTTGAAAAATCAGACAACGGTGTTGTGAATTTCCCACCAACAACTGTGTATAGCGTTGAAAACACCTATACAGTAACACCGAATGACGGCTTTGAGGTTGAAAGTATTTTTGTAAATGGCAATGCGGTTGATTTTGACCTGAATGATAATGGCGTTTGCACGTTTAAGCTTAAAGCTGATTGTGAAGATATGAAAATCACAGTAAATTACTGCCCTGCTAAGGCTGAACATTTAATTGGCGATATAAATGACGATAAGCTTATAGACGCTACAGATATAACTTTGTTGCAGCTTTATGTATCCGGCGGTTATGGTGAAGTAAATGAAATGCTTGCTGATGTAAATAAAGACGGCAAAATTGATGTAAATGATATTTCTTTGATTCAGCAGTATATTTCAGGTAAAGTAATTGAGAGTAATTATTGTGGTGAAACTGTTAAATTCTGATACCAATACCTAAAATCTTCTCTGTATTATCCCCGAAAGCAGAATTTTTGCTTTCGGGGATTTTGTTATTCTTCCATTTGTTTGCCAAGAAATGCCGCCGCTGAGTGTGCAAGCTTTACTTCGGTTTCGGTTGGAATTTTATTTTCCTCCCCCACAAGCATTACAACTGCACCGGTAACATCACCTGCGGCGATGATAGGGTAGATGACGGCCGCCCTGTGCTCAACGCCCTCAACAGGCTGAATGTCATTAAGTGTAGCCTGTGTGGCGGTGTAGCTTTTGCGGTTATCCATATAATTTTCGAGAACAGACGAAACCCTGCGTTCGAGCAACTCACGCTTTGACACGCCTGATGCCGCAATAACATGGTCTTTGTCGCATATGATTACGGGCAATCCACTTACTCTTGCAAGCACCTCTGCATATTGCGAAGCAAAAGCAGACAGTTCCCCGACAGGCGAATATTTTTTAAAAATCACTTCACCGTCGGTGGCAGTATATATTTCAAGCGGGTCGCCCTCACGAATACGAAGAGTGCGGCGGATTTCCTTTGGTATAACAACACGACCGAGGTCGTCAATTCTTCTGACAATACCTGTAGCCTTCATATCAAAACTCCCCTGAAATTGTAATATTTGCAAAATATTGCATTAATATTGTTTGAGCTAAAGTACTTTTTATTCCGCATTTTTACAGTAATTTTTATTTTAAACATTGCAAATTTATGGTAAAAAATAAGAGCCTGTAATAAGACTCTTAATGAAAAATGGTTCTGCATTTAATGTTTGAGGTGATATTGATAGATTATGGTTTAGCGGAAAGTTTCGGATAAATAACAAAAAATTTAGGTCGAGCCTTTTTAAAGGCTCGTGGGTTTGGGCAACGCCCAAGAAAAGCTGTGTTTATTGCAAATTATCAGGCACAAACAGCGTTGCTGTTTGTGTGCTAAAGCAAAGTTTGACAAAACAGGCGACAGCCTTTTAATAAGAAATGATTTATAAAACAGAAAAAGAATATCTTTTCTATTTTGTGTTGCTATCGCATTATAAGGCTTTCGCCCTTTTGTTCAAGCCACCAAACAGCGAGCTGTTTGGCTATCATAATTTTGCGTAAGCCGAAAGTATTTGTGGGCTTTGCCCACACCCACAACCTTTGAAAAAGGTTGACCAAATTTTTATGTCCGAGTATAAAGTCTGTGATAATTCAAACAAAATTTCCCGACCGTTGCTAAACCATAATTTACCCCCAACTATGAAGCGGTCGATTTCAATAATTTAGTAACGGTTGGGAGCTAAAAGCTTTGAGTTTTTATTATTAATCGGTTTTGTGGCAGATAAACACTATAATTATTTAATTTTTAAAACAACAGCAATGGAAAACTTCATTTCCTCAGGTTCAAAGTTGTAGCTTACATTGCCGTTGTACTGCTTGGCAATTCGCTTGATGCTTTTAATACCGTAGCCGTGGATAAATTTGTTGCTTTTGGTTGTCTGCAGCTTGCCGTCCTTCATATCCGGTGCTTTTGCACAGTAGTTCCATACATTTATAACAATGTAGTTTGTGTTGGTTTGCTTTACAGTAAGCTCCATTTTCTTGTTTTCAGCTTTCTGACTTGCCTCGAGTGCATTTTCAAGCAGATTATCAAGCAATGCGGTTATGTCGTTATCTGAAATACAGGAAAAATCAATGTCACGAATATCACAGTAGAAGTCAACACCGTTTTCCTTGCAGGCATTTACATACCTATTCATAATCGCATTTATAAGGCTGTTGTCACTGTATTTTCTAAGGTATTTGATTTGGTAGTTATCGTAAAGGTTATCTATGTATTTATTAATAGCCTCAAAATCCTTTTCGTTTGAAAGAGCCTTGATAGAAAGCAGATGTCGTTTTATATCGTGAATAAGAATATTGGAATTTTCATATTGATTTTGCAGAATTGAATAATATTCTGTATCAATCTCAGATTTTTGCTTTTGCAGTTTTAGTGATGTGTTTTCAGCCTGAGTTTGAAGTACGGCTTCGTGAACAAGAAATACCACTATGTTTGAGTACATTAAAAGTAGTGTTCCGACTAAAAACAAAATATACATAAACATATCAAGCTCATAGTGTATTGCTACATATGACATACCGCCCATAATCAAAATTGATGTGACAGGCAGAAAAAATAAAAGAGTGGTTTTATTAAGCTGTAGCACAGCTTTATTTTCTTTTATAGAAAATTTAGAAACTATATATGTAACTAAAAAATAAAACAGCATAAAGCAACCGTTAAGTATAGCAAAGTTAATGCTGTTGCTTTCTGTTTCATCAATGTCAATTTTGAAGATAAGTGCCGTCGAAAACATAATGCACATTTTCGTCAGATACAATATGGCTGTCAGAATAGCAGATGTGAAAAACGACTGTAATATATTTGCGTTAAAACATAGGATACAGAGCAGAAAGTTACATGCAAGAAAACCTACAATATTTGTACTGCCGTTACTTACTATATTAATTATAAACTGAGTAATGACTGATGTTGAAAAAAAGCAGAATATGGTAGGATAACTGGTTTTTGGTGTGTATTTATTTGAAATGAAAATATAAGATATAATCGCCTCAAATATAAACACCATAGCATAACAAAACTGAATCATACTATACCTCCGGCAAAATCAAAGAAAGCCTTTCGAAATTCGGTATATTTTCTTTGAGAAATAATATGTTCGGTAATAGTTTTGTCTTCGCCCTGAAATGTAATTGCAGATTTATCAAAGTTAATCACATTCTGCAAATTTACAATGTAACTTTTATGCGACTGAACAAAGCAGTTTGGCTGATTGATAATTTCGTACCATTCGGCAGGCTTTTTATTGGTTTCATATGACTTGGTTTTTGTAACCACAAGCGAACCATGTTTTCGGTTTTCTATGTATAAAATATCCTTTGTCTTGACTGTAAAAATTTCATCGTACTTTTCTATTATTATACTTTTACTGATTTTCTTGTAATGCTCAACCGCCTCAAGAAAATTTCGGTTAAATCTTTCCTCGTCAATCGGCTTGGAAAGATAACGGAACACCTGTATTTTCATTGCACTGTCAAGGTAAGCGGGGTAGGAGGTGAGTATCATAATTATAATGTCGGGATTAATTTGCTTTAACCTCTCTGAAACCTCAAGTCCGTTTACCGCAGGCATCTGAATATCAACAATGGCTATATCGTATGAATGTGGATTTTTAAAAACAAAGTCGCCACATGTGTGCATATCTATATTGAATTGCATTTTATAATTTTTTTGAAGAGCGAGTATAAGTGAATTTACTTTTTCAAGAATTTCCTTGTTGTCATCGCAAAGCAGAATATTTAGCACAAAAATTCCTCCTTTAAAAGGTATTATACAACAAAAATTTTAGTTTGTCACATTAAATACATCACTTTTGACTTTTTTTAATGCGTTTTTGCCGAAACTATTACAAATTAAAATCAGTGTGCTATAATGACAATGGTAAATAAAGGAAAAACAAGTACATTTAGAAGTTTTGTATTTAGAGGTTTTGATTATGGCACTTCACAGCTTCTTCATACATCTGAGGTAAGATGTATGAAGAAAAGCGGTGCTGTGCAGACAGTACGAATTGAAAATTAAAAAGGAGGAATACTCTTGAATACAGTTGCCTTGAATGATTTTAAATCATATGCAAGGGTTACTGAAAAGGTAATTGATAAATTCAAGAATATAATCCCCGAGGCTCTGATGTCAATTTGGAAAAACTATGGTTTGGGTACCTTTATGAACGGTTATATAAAGGTTATTAATCCGGAAGATTATCAGGACTGCTTAAAGGATTCGTATTTCAGGTCAAATGTAGCTGTACCAATTTTGGTTACGGCATTTGGCGACATTATTACATGGGAGCGTGGCGGATACATAAGTATAGTTTATTATCGCTACGGAAAATTTGAACTGATGATGAGAGATTTTAATTTTTTCTTGAGCAGGCTTTCAGACAAGGGCTTCTTGAATGAATTTTTCTCTCTGAATCAGTATTACAAAGCTATTAACGAATATGGACATTTAATGTATAAAGAGTGCTTTGGTTATATGCCACTGTTGGCTCTTGGTGGAGAAGAAGATACCAACGGTTTGAAAAAAGTTCAGATAGGCGAGCATATAGCACTCATAAATTCATATTCTGGCACAATAATGTAAATCTTACCTGCCTAACATTTTGTTGTATAATTGAGTAATCGGCACTATGGAGTTTTGTTTTTTAAAGAGAGAGGGACAAAGTGTTGGGCAGCAGGTTTACAACCAAAAATTTGATAGTACCTCATATGTTTTAGTAATACCTGCATTTCGGTGCAGGTATTACTTTTGCGGTAAAATAAAAAGCAAGATAATATATATTGCATAGTGCTGAATTTTTTTGAATATAATGCTTAAATAAGAATTATATTTTAATATTATGCCAATAAAAACCTATAAATAAACAAAATTGTTTACTTGAAAATAAGAAAAACAAAGTATTTGCAATAAATATTGTCGTTGCTTAATATTGGTTAGCTAAAAATGTTTCTGTTCTGTCACATAACTTTTTATAAAAAATGAATAAAAATATTCGATATATTTATTTATATTGCCACTTTTCTTGAACAAGAAAATATTATATAATATTTGTTATATTAAATAGTTAAAGTATATACTATTAATTGAAAATTTAATAAAGGAGAAGAAACAGTTATGTATTACAGCAAAAAGCTATGCAAACATTTCAAAAAAAGCTTTTCTGTGTTTCTGGCGTTTGCTATTATGCTGTCTGTGTGTGCGGTATCGGGAGTATCTCTGAGTGTTTCGGCTGCAACCGATTCAGGTAACTACTACCTTATTACTACCGCAAATTCTGAGTGGCAAAATAAAATTGTTAACTACAGAATTTATGACAGTAGCCGGATTTCAATAAAAAGCGGTTCTGTTTTGGCAAGAAATGGTGGTGATACCTATGTGTTGCCGAGTACAAACGGTGCAGCTAAGCTTGAATTTTCATTAGCTTCCTTTGATTTGCCTACAAATGCTGTTGCAAACGGTTATAGCCGTATTTTCTTTAACAGCAAGGGTGTAAGTTCTAAGGGCGGCGGAAGTTATGATTATTCAAACCCGTATGTTCATTACTACGAGGGCAGTTCGGCTTCTCAGATTGGTACAGAATGGCCGGGAGTTAAGATGACTAAAGTAAGCTCATCTTCAAGCGTTTACTACGCTGATATTCCTGTTGGCTTTAAAAAGCTTAACTTCTGCGACTGGAACAATACTGATAAAACAGTTCACCAGACAACTGACCAGATCATTGCCTACTATGGTAATTACGCTTATTTTAGTGGCAACAGATGGGAAAATCCAAGAATTCGTTCTATTGATATTTCAGACACAGCCTCATCTCAGGACTCTGTTTATATGGATAAGGACGAAAACCTTGTTCTCAGCAAGTTTGCTTACAACAGTTCGGGCGTAGAAAAAAGACCTGTTTATGTGTATAATGACAACTGGAAAAGCCAGTCAAAAATTTACGCAACATACAGCCTTGTGGGTGCGGTGCTTAATTCTTCAAATACAACCTATACTGTAACAGTAGAGCTTACACCTGAACAGGTGAACGGCTACACAATGTTTAAGGGTGAGATTCCGATTGATACAAATATTTGCTTCCGTGTTAATCCTGATAATTTTAACGGTTGTTCAAATGTTACTTCATATACAAGCAATATGACAGGTACATATTCATCTGCATATGATGATAACACAGCTACCTATAAAATGCTTAATTCAACCGAAAACTGGATGAAACGCTCAGATGTAAGCAGTGTAAATTATGATGCGGTAATTGGTAATACATTTGCAAACAATCCTAATATTGTTGGTGTAGATGCAACCTACTTTGACTATTGGTCAGATAAGGAGCAGGATGACGGTTATCTCCAAAATGCGTCTTATAGTAAAGGCATTGAAGATTACTGGTATCAGTTTGATAATTACAACGCATACATAAGTAATATTGCAAAAAAGAATCAGAGCAGTTGGAAGTATCCACTTTACTTTGGTAATATGTACAAAGGCGAAGAATGGTATTCTAAATTTGTAGATCACGCTAAGAGTCTTACTAATATTAATAATTACGATGATAATTACTATTATGCAGTAAACAATTCCAACGGTATGAAGTGGGGCGGTGGTAACTACTATCAATCGTTAATGGGACTTGTTTATAATAAACTTGACAGTAACGGTGATTTACAGGTAATAAATGGTGTTAAAGCACCTTATTTTGATGCAAATACCCTTTCATCTGATAAGTACAACGGAAAGAAAGTTGCTACTGTTTATAAAGCATCATTCCCATTCCGTACGGAAACAGATGAAAACGGAGTTACAAAGTATTCTTTCACTTCTAAAAATGCTACTGATAATATCTACTTTACATGGGATGGTTTGAATCCAAAGCAGATTAATTATGGTGCAGGCGATTATTACGGAGTAAAGGATAAGCTTACAAGCTTTGGCGGTTCTCCGAACGGATATGGTATTTTTCCGTTCAATACAAATGACAATACAAATACAACTAATGTTTATGCAAAAACTCCAACATCTTCTGACGGTGAGTTTTACATCAGAACAGACAATAACACCTATTATTTGTGGCTCTTTAATGACGGTGGAAACGGAATTCAAAAGGAAGTTACAGAATATACAACTGTAGATGGTGAAAAATACATAGTTGTTGATAAAAGTGTTTACAACGGCTATTCAAAATGTGTTTTAAAGCCTAATAAAGATAACTGGAACGGTAAATCAAATGATCTGACAATTTCAAGTCTTGTAAACTATGGTGCTGTTACCACATCAGGTGGCAAGTATAACGGAAAGGTGCTTTCTTCATATACTCGTGGCGGTAACAGTGAGCTTGACTATGGTTTTGGTATGCGTCTTGACATTGATTTCAGAGTACCTGAAAATGGCGAGCTTTCAAACGGTGATGATGTAACATTTAACTTTACAGGTGATGATGACATTTGGGTTTACATTGGTGAAGATCCAACAGGTGCAGATGCCGACCTGGTTCTCGACCTCGGCGGTGACCATAAGGAAACCAAGGGTAATATAAACTTTGCTACAATGAAAGCAACTGCAAATAATGTATTTGCTAATTACTCAACTTCATCTTCAAATGTACCGACTGTAAGCGACAGTCAGCTTTGTATGCAGAGTGATGCTGATAAGCTTTACGCTTATATTTGGAATAGTAATAATAGTAGTGTAACTGCTCAGCTTTTGCCAATGACACAGCAAACAGTTAGTGGTAAAAAATTCTACACTATTGATTTAGCAAATTACAGCAACTATAACAAGGTTATTTTCAAATCAACAGGTGCAAATGACTGGACTAACAAAACTAATGATTTGGATATATCTTCTTGCAAGGGTAAGGTTTTACAATGGCAGAGTAAAGTAGATTATGATCCTGCTGAGTATCATAATACTAATTTAGGCAAAGTTGAAACAACCTTTAACAACGGTGTACATTTTGATCCAAACAAGACATACCATATGGTAGTGTTCTATATGGAGCGTGGTGAGTCAGAGTCAAACCTTTCTATTGACTTTACAATGACTCCTGCAAACAATGACCTTACTGTAAATAAATCTCTTGATACAGCAGACACAGTAACAGAGATTGCAAACGACCTTCGTGCAAACGAAACCTATGATTACACAATCACAGATGGCAGCGATGCAAGCGGTAAGGGCTATAAGCTCAACGGTGAAGATGCAACCCTTAGCAGCAACGGTTCATTCACACTCAAAGACGCAGGCAACGCAGATTTTGATAACACATTCAAAACAGGCTCAGACATTACAGTAAACGAAAGCATTTCTTCTCCGCTTTCATATACAACAAACTGGGAGCTTGTAAATAAAAAGAATGGTGCAACTATTAAATCTGATTCAGGCACAAAGTCAGAATTTGCATTGAAAGATTACGATGATGAAAGTTCAAATGCTTTACTTGAGCTTGATTATGTAAATAAAATTAAGACATCAAGCATTTCGCTTTCAAAGAGTGCGATTGATGAAAACGGCGATCCATATACAACAGATCAGCAGTTTGATTTTAAACTTTTGATTGACCTTGACGGTTATGGCTCAAAGTATTCACCAAAGGCTTATCCGGTTAAGTACATACTTGGCGGAAATACTTACACAGCCACACAGGACGGTATCATTTCTGTTGGTGCGGGCGAAACAGTAGAGATTGTCGGACTTCCGGTTGGTGCAACCTATACACTTGAAGAACAGACAGCCTCAGGTTATGTTCCTGTAACAATTACAGCCGGTGGAGTTAAGCAGTCTTTCAACGGCACATATTCAGGCACAATTAACGAAGGCAGTAATTCGCTTGCTGTAGTTAATAAGCTTAACCCTGTTGAAACCGGTATTGCAGTTGGTAAAACACTTGACGGTGCAAACTATACCGGCTCAAAATTCACTTACACTCTCAGCGGACTTCCAAAGATGACTACATCTTATACTGATGGCGGTGGAAATTATATAGATTCTATCAATACTGCCCAAACTGACATCAGCATTTCTAATGTTCAGAATGGCAGCGTATCATTTGATAATCTTACATTTGATAAGGTAGGTTACTACAGATATTATGTAACTGAGTCTTACTCAAGTAAGGCTACAAATGAGGAAAAGGCAGTTTACAATCTTGACCACAGAATCTTCCTTGTAGAGGTGAGTGTAACCGCAAACGGAAGCAGTCTTGTTATAAATGAGCCGACATACTATATTGTAAGTGCCGACAAAGCTGAGGAATTTTTAAATGACGACAATAAGAATTCGTACTTTAAAAATGGTATGACAAGCCAGCCGACATTTAATAACACCACAAATAAAGCAAGTATTACTGTTGATAAATCGGGACAGGCAGACGAAAAAATTGCAGATACAATTTTTGCTTTGATTAAGGTATCTGATGAAAATGTTTTTGACAGTTCGGATTTAAGCAATATAATTGCAGATATTGAAAATAACCAGTCACGAGCAGCTTTGGGTGGTACTGATTCAAACGGTACAGTAACCTTTGAAGACCTTCTTGTATATCAAGACGGCAGCGGCTACTACACCAAAGAAGGCAATAGTGTTGTCTATAAAAACAGCAGTGATAACAACTATGTAAGCGGAAATCAGAAAAAGCAGGTTTATTGCCTTTTTGAGTACCAACCTGCAAACGGTTATAACCCAACCGGTGTTATTCAGTATTACACATTCCCTATAAATGACAATGGAACATATAAGTTTGATGTTACCGCAGGTTATGTTGACGGCTTAATTATAATGCCAAATGCAAGCGGCAACGGAATGAATATATTCTTTGTTATCGGCTTTGTAATATTAGGTCTTGGCGCTACTCTTGTTTTAAGCTATGTGGCTTACGATAAGGTGCAACGCAAAAAGCGTAAGGCTCGCTATTATAATAAAAAGTAAGTCTTTGCTTATTAATCAGCTTAACCATTTGGTTAGAATAAAATTACATATATTACTATCACAAAAAAGGAGAAAGAAAAAATGAAAACTACTAAGAAAATTTTCGCTGCTTTTCTTGCAGTAATGATGATTGCTCTTATGATTCCATTTGCAGCAAATGCAGCAAGCTACAGCTACAAAATCACAGGTAAAGAGGGCTATGTATTCTCAGTTTACAAGCTTGCTGAAGGTGGAAATGAACCATTCTCTTACAAAAGTTATGTGAATGATAACATTAAATCAATTCTTACAACAAATGTAAATAATGCAGGTGTTGATTCAGCAGCACTTCTTGCAGCTGCTGACAGTCTTTCAGACTCTGACCTTAGCGGTATTATAGTTGACACAATTACAGGTGCTGATACTTCAACTCAAACAGTTCCTGCCGGCGTTTACTATGTAAAGGCTACAAAAACTCCTGATAATGTAACAGAGGTTAGAAACAGCGTTTTTGCATTACCTTATAATGATGAAGAAGACGGTACAATAAAGAATAGCATTACATTAAATGCAGGTAATAAGGTTAAGGACAAAACTCCTCAGATCACAAAGATTTTTACAAATGCCTCAACTGCAACAGAGATTAGTGAGTTTATTGGCAAGGACATCAGCTTTACACTTACAAGCACAATTACCGGTTCTGATTCACTTAAGCTTCAGTCATATGTAATCACAGATACAATGTCAAAGGGTCTTGATTCAGCAGCTAATAAAGTTGCATCAGTAACACTTAAGGGTAAAGATGCTGAGGAAAATGATATTAAGAAAGTTCTTAATAAAGAAACAGATTACACAGTAGCTTATAGTGAAAATGCAGACAACAATACACTTACAATCACAATAAGCAACACAATTCTCAATGGCAGCGAGTTCTACACATATTCAGATGTAGAGGTTGTTTACACAGCTAAGCTTAACAATAATGCTATCAAGGGATATGATCCTGATGATACAAACACAAACGTAGCTAAGCTTATTTACAAAAACAATGCAGGCAAAGAAGACAGCAAAGATACAAATGTATTAAAGGTTTACACATTCGAGCTTCCTGTAAGCAAGGTTAACGGTAACACAGGTGCATTGATTACAACTTCACCTGCAAAGTTCACACTTTACACAGATGAAGCTTGCACAACAGTTGCAACAAACGGTACTGAAAGAGAAACAGTAAATGGCGTGGTTTCATTCTCAGGTCTTAAGGCAGATAAATACTTCCTCAAGGAAACAGCAGCTCCAACAGGCTATAACATTAACTCATCAGTATTTACAGTTGTAATTTCTGATCAGGGTGTAATCACAGTTAACGATGCTGAAGTTTCAGGTGCAACAGTAAACGACTATCCGCTTACAGTTCCACAGACCGGTGGTGCAGGTACACTTATGTTCACTATCGGTGGTATTGCTCTCATCGCTTGTGCAGGCGTTCTCCTTCTCGTAGTTATGAGAAAGAAAGCTTCTAAATAATTTTAGCATTATTTAAAACATAATATATGTAATTTGAGGGGTGCAGTAAAATGCACCCCTGTTCTATTATCTTAAATATTTTGGTTCTTTTTCGGTAGTTGGGTAAATTATGGTTTAACACCGGTCGGGAAATTTTGATTGAATTAGCACAGACTTTATACTCGAATCAAAAATTTAGTCAACCTTTTTCAAAGGTTGTGGGTGTGGGCAAAGCCCACAAAACTTTTAGTTTACACAAAATT
>NZ_JBGVJL010000055.1:0-3309 GCF_045129435.1 Ruminococcus sp.
TTCCACCCCTGTGATTGTGTTCGATTGTAGTCGATTATATCCGTTCGAATACAATGGACTACAACCGCACACTTCGTTTTTGCTAATATTTTCGCACATTTTCAGAGTGGAGGACAATACGGTGGTTTATTTGACGGTTACGATATAATAAAGATATCGAAGAAAAGGACACCAACGAAAGGGGAATAAAAATGAAAATTGAGGAATTATACAAACTCAGAGTAAACAAAGAATGTTTTGAAAAAAAACCTAATGTTTTGGACAGGCTATTTTCTATATTCTTTACTGAGTCCGTACCGATGTGAGCCTGCCTGTAGCATTAACTCTCTTTGATGATTGCAGAAACAGCAAGCACCGGAAAAAGAATGAGTGATTGCATATGCAGAGATAATTGGAGATGTTACAAAGCTAAGGAAGGTTGGAAAGTAATTTACGGCAAATATGATGTCTGTGGAAAATGTATCGAGCATTACGGAATTAAAGAAATTCGCCGATATTTCAAACAGAAGGAGTGTGAGTAAGCTTGCTTGAAATAGTTTACAGAATATATGAGGTTGCCGATGAAGAAACAGCTACAGCAAATCTCAAAAAAGATAGTGAATTTGGATTGTATAATTCAATAAGCAAAGCTCAGAATACGGAATTGGTAATGGACTGCCTTATATGCGAGAGCCGAGAGCATTTCAAGGAAATCATAAAAGCAGAATACGGAGATAATATTTCTTTTCGTTATTCAAAGAGATTAAAAGCAGGCGACTTGTATTGTATAATAATCGGCGAGCATTGCTACAATACAGAAAAATACTTTAATAAGGTAACTTTTACCTGTGATTGCTGTAATGCAAAGGTAGAAACATACTTTGGCAAGCCTATTGCCTTTTCTGAGTACGAAGTTAAGCAAGAGCTTTTCAATATTTCAGAATACTCAAAGAAAAGGTTTTGTTCGTATCACTGCAAAAGCGAGTATCTGAAAAAAGAAAGGCTTACCCTTAATCCCGATGATGACAGTGAGTTTTACATTGATAAGGATATGTTCATCAACAAGGATATATGTTTTTTTCAAGACGGTATTCATATTGTAGGTGATAATTTTCTTAATTTTGACACTTTCAAAAGATACGACCTTGTTATTATGAATCCACCGTTTTCAGAAGGTGACAAGCACCTGCTCAAAGCTATCAGCCTGTTACATAACGGCGGTCAGATAGTTTGTCTGCTTAATGCTCAGACTTTGCTTAATCCTTGCACCAACAGCAGAAAGCTCCTCTTGAATTTGCTTGATGAATACAACGCTGATATAGAGTATATTGAGGGCGGTTTTCTGAGTGCGGAAAGAAGCACTGATGTTGAGGTTGCACTTGTGTATGTTTCTATTCCTCATAAGGATTCCTTCGGCAGTGATATACTTGAACATCTGAAAGAAGCCGAAAAGCTGTCTGAAAGTGAGTATGCGGCTACAGATTTAACCTTGAACGACTACATCAAATCTTCCGTTCACAGATTCAATCTTGATGTAGAACTCGGAATCAGGCTTATTGAAGAATATAACAGCCTCGCACCTTACCTTGATGGCAGTTTTGATAAGGCTAATAATTCCTATGCCCAACCGTTGTTATCCCTTTCAATCCCAGATGGTGATTTGAGCATAAACGGTTATGTTGAAAGCGTGAGGCGAAAGTATTGGACTGCATTGCTCAATAACGAAAGTATAACTAAAAACTTTACAAGCGAGCTTCGCAGTCATTACCTTGATATGGTTTCAACCTTTGCTAATTACGATTTTTCAGAGTATAACATCAAAACGCTTATCTGTGAGATGAACAGCAAAATCTATCAGGGCGTTGAGAAAAGTATAATGGATTTGTTCGACAAATTCACCGAGGAACATTCCTATTATCCTGAATGTAAGAACACTATCCACTATTTCAACGGTTGGAAAACAAACAAGGCTCACAAAATCGGCAAAAAGGTAATTATCCCTATGACTACATACACTTTCTATGGCAGTCTTGAATCTTATTGTATAGCACATATGCTGTCAGATGTCGAAAAGGTTTTCAATTACTTTGAAGGCAACGAGATTACAAGCGGTAATATTATGGGAATACTTGAAAGAAATGTAAAAATGGGCGTTACACGCAAAATCGAACTCAAGTATTTTTATATTTCTATCTTCAAGAAGGGTACAGTCCATATTGAATTTAAGGACCAGAAGCTCGTTGACAGGTTTAATATTTACGCTTGTCAGCATAAGAACTGGTTGCCGCCGACATACGGTAAAATTCATTATGATGATATGACTGACGAAGAAAAAGAGGTCATTGACAGCTTTCAGGGCAAAAAGGAATACGAGAAGGTAGTGTGCGAAAAAGACTATTATCTCAGACCTGTTGTTCCTGAAAATGTTTTGTCACTGGCAAGCGGAATGTAAGATTCATAGTATATAATAACTCAAAAGTTATTGACCTTTTAATACATTTGAAATATAATAAAAGAAATGGTAGTTATGTACTACTTCATCACTTTATGAAAAAAACTCGTAAAACCCCATACAAAGGCTTAACAGAGAGAGGTGTATAATATGGACCAAACTTATATTAACAATCCTGCTATTGGAAAAAATTGGGAAGATTTTAGAAAAGAAATTTTCACTCCCGAAGAAATTGCTGAAAGCAATCTTAGAGTTGCCCTTATTGGTGAAATCATCAAAGCAAGAAAAGAACAAGGTATAAGTCAAAAGGAGCTTGAAAAACTCAGCGGTGTAAAACAACCTGTAATTGCGAGAACAGAAAAAGGTGATACAAACCCACAGCTTGATACTATTCTCAAAATATTAGCTCCACTTGGAAAAACTCTTGCAGTTGTTCCACTTGCCGATAAGAGGTGATTATAATGTCAAAAAAGACAATTTCAGAAATGGTGGATATGTTACCAAAAGACAAACAACGCCTCGTTTATGAATATGTAAAAAAACTGATTTTGGAGTGGGATTCTGATTTTACAAAACTCACTCCGGACGAGCGGAAACGACTTGAAGAAGCAGAAGCCGAAGAAGATGTTATCGGTATAGATGAAATTGATTGGGATTAACAATATACAATCAACGCTAAATATGAGCAGAGGAAAGACAACAAATTCCTCTGCTCATTTATTTTGACTTGCTTTGAGGGTATAAATTTATACCATCAAAGCACAAAAACAATATAAAAAAGCACTATATTAAATAAATAAGGGTATAAATTTATACCCTAAATAAAAAAGGAGAAAGAATTATGGATTACAATTCAAAACACCCTTGCGACATTTGCC
>NZ_JBGVJL010000056.1:0-8759 GCF_045129435.1 Ruminococcus sp.
TTGCCCACACCCACAACCTTTGAAAAAGGTTGACCAAATTTTTATTTTCGAGCAGAAAGCATAGGCAATCTCAAAGCTTTTAATTCCCGACCATTACTAAGTTATTGTCGGGAACAAAGAAATTATTATTTAGCGAACTATCTTCTCGTAATAAAAGTCATAATTTATCAAAGGTTTATTGCTATAACGCTCTCGGCAATTTTAACTGCTGAGAGCTTTTTACTTAATCTTTACAATACGGCTTGTATTGTTAAAATACAGATAGTATAATCAAATAGTAACTACAACGAAAGCAAGGTAATAAATATGTGGATACTGTTTGCCTTTGGCTCGGCTTTTTTTGCGGGAATAACTGCTGTACTTGCAAAATGCGGAATTAAAAAAACCGATTCAGACGCCGCCACCGCCATTCGCACTATAATTGTACTGATTTTCTCGTGGCTTATGGTTTTTATTGCAGGCTCTGCCCCAACAATTTCTACTCTGAGTGCAAAGACATGGATATTTTTAATTTTATCGGGACTCGCAACGGGTGCGTCATGGCTTTGTTACTTTAAGGCACTACAGCTTGGCGACATAAACAAGGTTGTGCCAATCGACAAATCGAGCACTATTCTTACTATCATACTCGCCTTTATTTTTCTTGGCGAAGAACTGACTTTTTTCAAGGTGTGTGCGGTTATACTTATCGGAACAGGAACTTTTCTGATGATTGAAAAGAAGAAAAATTCCGAAGAAAAGGTGCAAAAAAGAGGCTGGTTTATATATGCAATACTGTCAACCGTTTTTGCAAGCCTTACCGCAATTCTCGGCAAGATAGGAATTGACAATGTTGAGTCAAACCTCGGAACTGCAATAAGAACTTGCGTTGTGCTTGTAATGACATTTCTTATTGTATTAATCAAGGGCAAGGCTCACACGCTTAAAGAAATACCTAAAAATGAACTCGGCTTTATCTGCCTTTCGGGACTTGCCACAGGTGCATCGTGGCTTTGCTACTACAAAGCATTGCAGGACGGACTTGCAAGTGTGGTTGTGCCGATTGACAAGCTAAGCATTTTAGTATCAATAGGTTTTTCATTTATAGTATTTAAAGAAAGACTTACCAAAAAATCCGCATTCGGACTATTGCTCATAGTTGCAGGCACACTTGTTATGCTGATATGAATAAATTAGGCTTTTCAACGGTCGGGTAACTTTTGCTTAAATCAGTACAAATTTTTATTTTCGAGTATAAAGTCTGTGCTGATTCAAAGAAAATTTCCCGACCGTAGCTAAACCATAATTTACCCCGACTATTGATTAAGAACCACAAACAGAGCCTTTGACCGTAGAAAGTCAAAGGCTCTGTTTGTTGGAATTTATAAAGTGGTGTATCAATTATGAAAAACTTATTATTTAGTTATAGTAGTAAACTGTACCGTTATAAATCTTACCCCTTGCAAGGCTGCCACCGTCTGCATGGAATGGGTTTGCCTGTGTTGAGTAGCTTTCACTGCGGCTGCTGCTGAGTGATACTACTGCTGTATTGTTGCTGTTTGATGACACTGCAATGTATGAGTTGTTAAGGTTAAAGCTTGATCTTACATAGAACACTGCCTTTTTAGCCGCAGCATATACCATTCTTGCGTTTGAGTCTGTGCCGTTAGCCTTGTGGTTGTCCTTGATTATAACTACATTGTAAAGGTTTACATCGCCTGCCGCAAAAGCCTGAGTGTTGCAATAAATTCCGCCGCCCTCTTTACCACAGGTATTGTTTGTAATTGTAACATTGTTGAGCTGATGCTGTGTGCTCGGATCGCTTATTGCTCCGAAATAAACACCGCCGCCGTTGCCACCGCTTGAATTGCTTTTTATATCACAATTCAAAAAATTAGCGTCTGTGTGTGACCATAAAGCAACCGCACCGCCGTCACCGTCACATCTATTGTTGCTAAAACCGGAGTTATTAAAACTTGCTGATGTATTTGATTTTACACAAACTGCACCACCGTCGCCCGATGCGTAATTGTCTAAGAAATTGCTGTTGTATATATATGTTTTTCCCTTACTGCAAATAGCACCGCCGTTTGACTTTGCATTGTTATTGGCGAATGTACAATTATCAATTTTTCCGTCATCATTTTCATATTTAACAAATAACGCTCCACCCTCTGTTGCAGAGTTATTCTTAAGCTTTACATTATTAAGGGAGGCTTTGCCTATTATCATATAATGGTTGTCATCCATAAAATAAAGATGTGAATCAAAATAAATTGCACCGCCGTTTGAAGTCGCAGTATTGTTATTTAATGTACTGTTATTAACCTCAAGCATAAAAGAGTCATTATTAACAGCACCGCCGTTGCTTCCTGAATTGTTTTCAAATACGCAGTTATTAATATTTGCATACCTCTGTGTATCATTTTTATTATAAAGCTTTACAGCCGAATCGGTGTAATTTTTAAATGTGCAATTATTTATGTTGAGTGTATAAACTGAACCGTCAGCGCAAACAGCTGTGTCAAATCCGCCGTTGAATGCGATATTATTTAATTCAACAGTGCTTTTATTTGAAATGTCGCCCTCAGCCTTAATACCGCTGAATGTGCCTTTATTATCGGCAGAAGATGTCACCTTGAATGATTTGCAGTTATTAATTAAAATTGCCTCGCCGTTTTCGTTTAATAAAGTATGTCCGTTTAAATCAAGTGTAATTTCACTTTCGGCATTGTTAAGCAACAAAGCACCGTTTTTGCAATACTGAGATGTACCTGTAGTAAGGTGCTCGATGCTTGCAAAATCACCGGTTTTAATATCCTGATTTAATGTTACGGTTGCTTTTCCGTTGCTGTTAACAGCAGCCACCCAAGCGTCAAGTAATGAATAATAATGGCTGTCTTTGCCGTCAACAGTAACTGTAGCAAAATCAAGGGAATCAAGGCTGTTTTTAAATTCAGTTACGCTGTAAACGGTATTTTTCAAATCAGTAGCAGTCATTGACTTTACAATGCCCTTATTACTGTTTATAATATCGTCAATGGCTTTCTGCTTTTTAGTTTTTATGTAGTCGCTGTCATCAGGCTTGATCTCATTTTCAATCTCAACCTTTTTAATCTCTGCAGAGTAACCTGTCAACTTTATTGTATAAGCAAGCACATACTGACCGGCAACCAAATTTGCAAACTGTTCTGCGTTTTCTTTAATAACCAAAGGGTCGGTAGTTTTGGTTTTCATATACTCGATGTATTTGTCAAGCAAGGATTTTTCAGAGGTTGAGTCAGGTGATAAATAAGATGACATTTTGTCAAAGGCAGCCTCAAAGTCTGAGTAATCGTTTGTCATTTTTATTATTTTGTTGCAAAGTTCAACCGAGCAATTATCAACATCTTTGATTTCTGACAAAGCCGCCAATACATTTTTATTAGCACCCTTAAGCACTCTGTAGCTGTCAAGATAGCCGTCTATGCTCTGATTAAGAAAACCTCGGTTAAGCTCTGTAAGCTCTTTTTCGTGGTTTGCTTCAATCTGATTTGAAAGCATCTGCAAGGTATCTAAAATATCCTGAGTAGAAGGTGATTCCTCATCGGCTTCATAAATACTTTTAAAGCCTCCGAACAAACCGTTTACTATAATGCCCGCAAAAATATTAGTGTCTACAATTTTGCCTATTACGGTTTCAAGACCTGATGTAATTACAGAATAAGCGGTTTTTTTTGCGTCAATATTAGCAACTTTATTTGCTATTGCTCTGCTTGTGCTCATATTAACTGCCGCATTGATTGTAGTGTTGCTTGTGGCGGCTGATGCTGAAACTAAAGTAGCCGAACCAAAAGATGCAACAGTGATTGCGGAAAGAACGATTGCGATAAGTCTTCTTTTAATTGAACCTGTTTGATTTGTCTTTTTCATAGTAAGCACCTCTTTAATAGAAATGGTTTGTTGTTTTTCTATGTCTAAATTATATCAGACAGACTATGACAAAATCGGGACAGAATTACAATTTATTTCAAAATATTTTTTGTAAATATTTTTGAAAATCAATGATTTTATAACTAAATTTTGTGAACATAAAAATAAGCCGAGCTTTTTAGACTCGACTTATTTTGGGAATTGTAAAATTTAATTTTCGGTTCTGTTTATTATGTTTTAGTAAAAAAGCTGCGGATAAATAATAAAAAATTTAGGTCGAGCCTTTTTAAAGGCTCGTAGGTTTGGGCAACGCCCAAATAAAGTTGTTTTCATAACAGTTCATATGGCACAAACAGCAACGCTGTTTGTGTGCTAAAGCAAGGTTTGAAAAAACAGGCGACAGCCTTTTAATAAGAAATAATTCATTAGTAAATTATAAAGAATAATGTTTTTTGTGTTGCTGTCGCAATTATAAGGCTTTCGCCGTTGTATTCAAGCCGCCAAACAGCAGGCTGTTTGGCTATCGAAGCTTTGTATAAGAGAAAAGTATTTGTGGGCTTTGCCCACACCCACAACCTTTGAAAAAGGTTGACCAAATTTTTATGTCCGAGTATAAAGTCTGTGCTAATTCAAGCAAAAACTTCCCGACCGTTACAAACCATAACCTACCCTAATTACTTTCATCAAGCTTTACTTTTCAAAATCAATAGAGAGGCTCTTTTTATCTGAGGTAAACTGACGGCATTTTACTCCTGCCGACTGCAACATCCTTTTTGACGCAATAGTTGCACTGCTGTCGGCATATTTATCGTAAAGATAAACCACCTCGGCAATGCCCGACTGAATAATTGCCTTTGCACATTCATTGCATGGAAAAAGGTCAACAAAAAGTCTTGCACCCTTTAAATTATTACCTCTTGCATTGAGTATAGCGTTTAGCTCTGCGTGAACAACATAGTTGTACTTTGTGTCAATGCCATCTCTGCACCAAGGGTAATCATCATCTGAACAGCCAAAAGGAAAGCCGTTGTAGCCTGTGGAAAGAATGATATTGTTGTTGTCAACAATACACGCACCCACCTGAGTGTTAGGATCTTTACTGCGTTTTGACGCTAAAATAGCCACACCCATAAAGTATTCGTCCCAGGAAATATAGTCTTTTCTCTTCATCTTATCCTCCTTATCAGTAACCTGATTTTTTCAAGTCTGCAAGTATCTGTACATAAAATTCTCTTATGTCAAAGTCTTTGATATTCTCTCGGTTGAGGTCAATCATATCGCCGTGAGAAATACCCCTTTTGCCTTTTGTGGTAATATATGTATATTTCTCACCCCACGGAAATGAAGTTTCCGAAACAAGTCCGTCATTCGCACCGTCAAAATATTTTACAAGGTTGTACGAAAAGTTAAGCGGAAATTTTCCGCTGCCTGCCCTATTAAGATTAGAACCAAAGCTTTGGTAATATACTTTTGGCGAGTCGGATATATCGGCGTTCAATTTATTACATTTTTCCTGTGTAAGGTCAGTTACCGCCGCAATGAAGTCAGGACTTTTGTCACCGAATTTTTTTAGTGCGGTGTTGTAGGCAAGGGCAATTTTATTTTTAATATCAGGAGAAACCTTTGTTAAAAGATAGTCGGCAAAGCCACAGCCACGATGCGGAGTATTAATTGTAGTCAGCGTTGCCACCATATCTTCAACGCCGTAGCAGGCAATCGCCTTTCTGCAATCAAGCCCACCCTTTGAATGAGCAATAATATTCAGCTTTTCACAGCCTGTTTCAGCTACAATACTTTTAATTCGTTCGGCAAGCTCTCTTGCACTGTCATCAACAGATGATGCCGACTCGTGGTTGCCGTAATAAATTTCAGCACCGTTCGCAATCAACTCGGCAGGCACTCTGCCCCAGTAATTAAAGTAAGCACTGTCACGAAAAAACACCCCATGCACAAGCAAAATCGGATATTTTGTTTTGCAAATTTTCTCATCGGCACGGCTTTTGTCAAGCTGTACCTTTTCAATCTCAAAATTAACCTCTCGCATGGTAATTCTTATAATTATGCCAAGGCAAATGAGGTTTGCAATCGGAATAAATCCGCACAGCAAGCCGATTACTCTGTGCTTAATGCCAAGCTGAACCGATGAGCAGTAAACGGAAATTATGCCGTTCCAGAACAAAACAAATTCCGCAAACACCGCACAGCCAAGGGATATTCCCCATTTTATCCAGCTGTCGGGCAGCATATAAAATGCTGAGTAAACATAAATTCCGCTTGAAAGCAGAGTTGTAATCAAAAATTGCAATAAAAGCTCACTGCCGTGTGCAATCATTCTGAACTTGAATGACGGATAGCCACCCTTTGCGGCAGACGGAAAAACATTTGCAAGCACAAAAAGCAATATACCGACAAATGACAAGTACCATTTGTCAAACACCACCGAAATCAGCATCGAATTAATGCCTATCATAAGTGCAATACTAAGCAACACCCTGTAAAAGAATGTAAACACCTTAGATTTTTTCATTAAATCACCTGTTTTTATAATAACACGCACACACAAAAATTGCAACAAAAAGTAAAACTTGCGTTACAGCATAACAAAAGCGGTCACATATTGCGACCGCTTTTGTATTACCTATGACTTAACATTTATATTAAATGCAATCTGCAATGTACTGCTGAATCAAAGTTGCATCTGAAACATCCACATAGCCATCTTCATTAACATCTGCAAATTTTAACTGCTCGCTCGATAAGTTCATTAACTCAACATTATATGCCATAATTATTGTTACATCGTTTACATCAATCTTGCCGTTCATATCGACATCGCCGAACGGTTCTCTGATTTGGAATCTTTTTTCGACTGTTCCGCTGTAATTTCCGATACCCGTAATAACAGCGGTTGCAGTACCTACAGAATCGTTATTCTTAAATGTTACGGTGTAATCTTTATCCTTAACAAGAGCAACACCGTTGTTTTCGATAAACATTTCCGGAATAACAGCTTTTCCGTAGTATGCGCAAATCGGAATTGTAATGTTTATTTTAGAAATATCACATTTGGTAATGTCAAACCAACAGACTTTTCTTCCGCTGTAGTTGCCCATACCTTTAATAACAACAATACCGATACCTGCATTTACATTATTCTGATATTCAACTGTATAGTCAACATCTTTCTTGAGTGTATCGTTATCCATTGTTAATTCTACATCAGGCTGAATTTCTGTACCTGTATATGCCTTTGCACTAATGCTTGATGTATCACAATTATTTACATCGGCAGGATTAATTGTAAAAGTTTTTGTAATATATCCAACAAAGTCGCCCTGACCGATTATTGTATATGTATATTCGCCCACATCTTTTGCTTCATATGCACCTGTCAATTTGTAATCAATTCCGTTATATAATGTATAGCCGTTTACTTTTACAACAGGTTCAACAGTCTGCATTTTTCCGTTGTAAGTAAGGCTTTCTGCGGTTACCTCTGCGTTACCGATGTCGATTTGCGTAATGCTCGCCACAAATTCATACGGCGAAACACAATCGGCTTTTGCATTGTAAGTTACATTTATATTGCCGTTTGCATCTGCCCTTACCTGATCTACATATAAAATATTATCATCAGTCAAAAGTTTATCGGCATTTTTATTCTTTACCGAATAGAAGTTATAGATACCGTTTGCGCTGTAACCCGTAAATTTCGCTGTTCGTTGAGTTGATGACGCACCTACCGAAACAAGCGGTTCTTTTATGCTGTGTAATACAGGAATACGGTCGTAAATGCTGATTTTAACAGGTGATAATTTATTTGTATAGGTTTCGTCACCGAGCTGACCGAAACCGTTTTGACCACAAGTATATAAAGTACCGTCTTTTTTTAGTATAAGTGTATGATTATATCCCGCAACACTGCCTACAACATTGCTCATTATTTTTACAGGTACTAAACTACTATTTTGGGTACCATTGCCAAATTGACCTTCTGCATTATCTCCCCATGCATACAGTCCTCCGTCCTTAGATATAGCTATACTATGATAATTTCCGAGTTCTACTTTACTTACATTTGTTGCAATCTTTTGAGGTTTAGTTTTATATGAATTTGTTCCGTCGCCGAGTTGTCCATAACAATTATATCCCCAGGTATATAAACTTCCGTCTTTTGTTACTGCTGCACTGTGCGATCCGCCAAGACTTACCGTTACAACATTTTCCATTATCTTTTGTGGTTTGGTACTATAATTTGCTGAACCGTTTCCAAGCTCTCCCCAACAGTTATCTCCCCAAGTATATAAACTTCCATCTTTTGTTATCGCTGCACTGTGCGATCCACCAAGATTTACCGTTACCACATTTTCCATTATTTTTTTCGGAACATGTTTTTCTGAAGTTGTACCATCTCCAAGTTCTCCCCATCCATTATATCCCCACATATAAAGACTTCCGTCCTTTGTTATAGCTGCACTATGTGAACTGCCAAGACTTACCATTACCACATTTTCCATTATTTTTTTTGGCATATAACTGTCAATCGTTGTACCATCTCCAAGTTGTCCGTTACGATTGTATCCCCACATATATAAACTGCCGTCTTTTGTTATCGCTGCACTGTGGTTATCTCCTAAACTTACATACTTTACAGATTTTTCAGGAAGTGTTGATGACGAATCGTTCACTAATGTTGAAACATTTTTTGAGGCATTCGACTGTATTCCAGTAACCGTCAAATAAATCCACGTCTTGAAACCTATTATGAACCATGCGAAAATTAACATGAATACGTTCATCTACAATCGAATACATATGTAGACGATTGTAGATGAACGAATACAATAAAATGACTGGAGATTTTCGTA
>NZ_JBGVJL010000057.1:0-7684 GCF_045129435.1 Ruminococcus sp.
GCTCTAAAAGACAGGAGATAAAGCAGCTTATAGCACAGCTTAAAAAAATCAATCCGCAGATTGAAAGCAACATTTTCCGAAGTGTTGAAAATGTAAACCTCAACACTATTATTTCATATAAGAAAGACGATGTTCAGCATAGCTTTCTTGATGATTACGATAAATAATTGGATCTGTTTTAAATGTTGGGGTAATGTTGATAAATTATGAGTTAGCAGAGAGTTTTGGATAATTAACAAAAAATTTAGGTCGAGCCTTTTTAAAGGCTCGTGGGTTTGGGCAACGCCCAAGAAAAGTTGTGTTTATTGCAAATTTTCAGGCACAAACAGCAACGCTGTTTGTGTGTTGAGGCAAAGTTTGAGAAAACAGGCGAAAGCCTTTTAATAAGAAATAATTTATAAATAGAAAAAATATCTTTTCTGTTTTGTGTTGCTGTCGCATTGTAAGGCTTTCTCTATTGTGTTCAAGCCGCCAAACAGCAAGCTGTTTGACTATTCAGAATTTTGCATAAACTTAAAGTATTGTGGGCTTTGCCCACACCCACAACCTTTGAAAAAGGTTGACCAAATTTTTATTTTCGAGTATAAAGTCTGTGCTAATTCAAACAAAATTTCCCAACCGTCGCTAAACCATAATTTACGCAAAAACACACCGATTGATTGGCAATCGGTGTGTTGCTTTATAGTTTATTTTATTAAATCCTTAACTACTTCGCCTGCAATTATAAGACCTACAGCTGACGGCACAAAGGCTGTGCTGCCTGGTACTTGTCGCCTTTGGGTGCATTTTCTTGCTGTGCCAGGAGGGCAGATGCAGTTCGTTTTACAGCTTATTGCCATATCTTCAACAGGAGTGATTGGCTTTTCCTTTGAATATACAACCTTAAGCTTTTTAATGCCACGCTTTTTAAGCTCGTTTCGCATTACTCTTGCAAGCGGACATACCGAGGTTTTGTAAAGGTCAGCCACCTCGAAAGCAGATGCGTCAAGCTTGTTGCCGGCACCCATTGAGCAGATTATCGGTGTGTTTGCCTTTTTTGCCTGCATAACAAGCTCAATTTTACCCGTAACTGTGTCTATTGCGTCAACAATGTAGTCATACTGTGTAAAATCAAACTCGCCTGAGGTCTGCGGTGTGTAGAATTTTTGATGTTTGTTTATAATTATGTTTGGGTTAATTTCTTTGAGTCTTTCCTCGGCAACATCAACCTTGTATTTGCCAACTGTTTTGCGTGTAGCAAAAATTTGTCGGTTAATGTTAGTAAGGCAAACCTTGTCATCGTCAATAAGGTCAAGCTGACCTATTCCTGTGCGTGCAAGTGCCTCGGCTGTGTATCCGCCTACTCCGCCGATTCCGAAAATTGCTACCCTTGCATTTGCGAGCTTTTCCATTGCCTCTGCACCAAGTAAAAGCTGTGTTCTTGAAAATTGATTAAGCATTGATTTTCTCCTTAATATAAAAACTGAGTTTATCGTCTGAAATCTGTATTTTGTAATTCATATTGCGAAAAAAGTTTTCAGCGTGTCTGAGTACATCATCACTCGGTACCTCGTCAAATGAAAAATACTGCCCACCGCATGCATCGTGAAAATGCAGGTAGGTATTATAGTTATCCATAAGCTCAGCTTTCAAAACCTTTACAGTATCAAAATTTACTATCATAACTACTCCTTAATTCCTATCTATCTAATAAGTATTATATTTCAATCATAGCTTTTGTCAAGTGCAAAAGCAAAATTAGTGATTTATTAATGGTATATAGTATGTATTGAAAGTAATGAAAAAACCGGATGTAATCTAAGTTTAGTTTACATCCGGCTTTGCCGTTTATTTAATTTCAAAGCTTATGGTAAGTCTGCCGTTTGTATAGTCGGTGTAAGGAGTGAATTTGTGAAGCTTTAGGATTTGCTTTACAATGGCGAGTCCTATACCTGTGCCACGCACATCTTCGTCTTTTTGAAGGCGGGTGTACGGTTTCCACATTCGTTTTAAATCTTTTTTAGAAATATCATCACAATCGTTTGAAATACTAAAAACATTGTTTGTAAAAGATATTTCTATATCAGAATTATCTTTTGAATATTTAACAGCATTTTCAATAAGATTCTCAAATGCAAGCTCCATAAGCATTTCATCAGCTGAAATTTCCTTGTCGTCGGCATTTACTGTAATTCTTTTGCTTTGAATATTACTGTATTTTTCAGCAAGTTTTTCAAGTTCTGTTTTAATATTGAACGACTTGATATTCAGCCTTGCAGAGTCAGACTCAAGCTTTGAAAAATTCAGCATTTTATGTACAAGAATATCCATATCGCTTGCCTGTTGCTGAATTACATTTATATAATGCTGCTTGGTAAGATAGCCTTCTTCTTCTCGCAGATTTTCAGAAAAACCGTTTATAACACAGAGCGGAGTTTTCAGGTTGTGAGCCACTGCGTTTGTCATTTCTATTCTGTGCTGTTCTCGTATTGCTCTGTTTTTAAAATTTCTCCACACAATCAGAATAAGCACAATTCCAATTAAAATAAAGAAAGCAAGAATAATGCTGTTGCCGATTATAAGAGTAGGGGTGCAGGCTTTTAGAGGTTCAAGTTTTTGATACACAGTAATCTTGCAAGCTTTTTGGTTATATGAATTCATCTCATCAACAGATGAAAATCCGTCTGTATAATTCGGGTTTGCTTCGTAAATTTGCATATACATAAATGAAAAAGCATCAATCTGCATGTGTGCGGCGAAAACATTGGTATCTTCCGAGTTATTTTTGCTGTATTCTTTTAATTCGTTTTCCTTACCTCCGTTAAAGAAAAAATCCTTTGTAATTTCGTTTTTCTTTATATCACCTACTGAATGAATAAGCCCGATTAATGCGGTATCGGAAGTAATATCATTACTGTTTTTGTAATTTTCCTCCATTTGATTTTGTAATTCTTTTATCTCGCTTATTTTGTCTGATGATAAGTCAAAATATTCAATATGTTCATCTTCCGCATACCAGACATGGTTTTCATTTGTACGCAGAATTTCTAATCGTATAGGTATCATTTCGTCTGTGCCGACACCGTTATAATTATCAGTTGCATATTGATTGACGGATAAAATATAATAATTACCGTCTTCGTCCGGTTCGGTATTAAGATAATCGGCAATTTTATTATACTGTTCATCGGTAATACTGTTTCGAAGAGTAAAATAATCAAGATAAACTCCCAGGCTGTAATCATATACCAAATTATTGTCGGTATCGGAAGAAAAATCAAAACTTGAAAAGTAGTCATCAAGGTCAATTACCGTTTTATTTGCACTGTCAACCGAAATATTATAGTAGTCATTTTCTAATGATACATATATGTCATTGTATGAAGAATTACCGTAATAGTAATTGTTGAGATTTGTAACAATAAATGTATTTATTTGACCACTTTCGGTTATATCTATATATTTTGTATTGTCATAAATATAGTTAGACTGCAGTTCAGCCTGATATTGATCAATTTCTTTTGTAGAATTATATATGAGATATGAAAAAGTTCCCATTGCAAGCAGGCAGATAATCAGAACTATTGCAATTATACTTATGAGTATTTTTCGATTTTCTTTTTTTAGCTTGTTATTCATAATTATTCCTCAATCTTATAGCCTCTGCCGATTACTGTTTTAATCAGCTTTGAATTATCTTTTAATGCCTTTCGCAGATTTTTTATATGTGTATCAAGCACACGAATATCAACATCGGAATCGTAACCCCATAGCTTATCAATAAGCTTTGTACGGGAAATTACGATGTTTTTATTTTCTAAAAGAAATTTTAATATTTTGTATTCCTTAGCTGTCAAATCAATCTCATCACCGTCTGAAATAACAATTCCGTTGTTGGGGTTAAGCGTGAGAGTACCAACCGTCAGCACAGAGGAACGCACAAGCCCCTTTGAACGCTTAATGAGTGCTTTTACCTTTTCAAACAACACAGGCAAGGCAAAAGGCTTTATTATGTAATCGTCACAACCGAGTGCATAGCCGTTTAGCACATCTTCTTCGCTCACCCTTGCGGTGATAAACATAATAGGGACATCGCTGTATCTTCTTACTTCTTTGCAGATAGAAAATCCGTCCATTTTTGGCAGATTCACATCAAGCAAAAGTAAATCGTAGGGATTTTCGTATGCCATTTGCAGTCCGATTTCTCCGTTTGGGGCAACCGATACAGGAAAATTTCCGTCACCTTTTCGTGAAAAGTATTCAACAACCATTTCTCTTATATTTTTGTCATCTTCTACAAGAAGTATTTTGTACATTGCAATCACCATATATAAAGTAACTTTTTTATCTGTATTTTGTGTGAAGAATAATATGTATAAATAATTTTATCGCAAAAAATTTGTATTTGCAACTGCTTGCTAAGCAGTTATGGTTGTGTTAAAATTTGTGTATAAAGGAATGGTAAGTATGAAAGTCGGAAAATATGATGTTTATATCAGACGAAGTAAAAGAAAGAGCGTTTCAATTAAAATAACAACAGATTTACAGATTATGGTGTATGCACCTCTGTTTGTGAAGGACAGCGAGATTGAAAAAATTGTGCTTTCAAAGTCAAAGTGGATAGATGAGCATATGTTGAAAATGCAGAACAGGATTGAGGAGCAAAGTAAGCTTAAGAAAATTTCTTTTGAAGAAGTACAAGAACTTGCAGACAAGGCGGTTGAGTATATACCGAAAAGAGTTGAATACTTTGCCCAAAAATACGGCTTTGCTTACAATAGAATTACAATTAAAAATCTTGTGTCAAGGTGGGGAAGCTGTTCCACAAAATGTAATCTGAATTTTAACTGCCTGCTTATGCTTACACCTGATTATGTGATTGATTATATTGTTGTGCACGAACTTTGCCATCTGCGAGAGATGAATCATTCACCGAAATTCTGGGCAGAGGTAGAAAGCATTTTATCTGACTATAAAAAAGCAGAACTTTGGCTAAAGCAAAACGGTGGAAATTTAATTGCGAGAATGAGAGGATAAAAAATAATTTAAGCTAAGTTTAAGGTTTTTACTATACAATTATAGTGTAAATTTATTTAAACTGCTTTTCTTTTGCGTGAAAAGTGATGATACTTTTTGAATGGAGGGGTAAGTGTGAGATTGTTGCTTGCAGAGGATGAAAAGGAGCTTTCAAATGCTCTGGTTGTAATACTAAAACACAGTAACTATTCCGTTGATGCTGTTTATAACGGACAGGACGCACTTGATTATATAATGAACGGCGACTATGACGGAGTTGTACTTGATATAATGATGCCGAAAATGGATGGAATTACCGTTTTGAAAAAGGTGAGAGAAATCGGAAATTCAGTTCCGATTTTACTGCTTACCGCAAAATCTGAGATTGACGACAGGGTAACAGGACTTGACAGCGGTGCAGACGATTACCTTACCAAGCCGTTTGCCACAAAGGAATTGCTTGCAAGAATCCGTGCAATGACAAGGAGAAAGGGCGAAAACACAGGTTCACTGCTTACCTGCGGAAATATTTCACTCAATCGCAGTACCTTTGAGGTTTCTTCTCCAAAAGCCACTTTAAGACTTGCCAACAAGGAATTTCAGATGCTTGAAATGCTTATGACAAACGAAGGTATGATAATTTCCACAGAAAAATTTATGGAAAAAATTTGGGGATATGATACTGAAACCAATCAGAATGTTGTGTGGGTGTATGTGTCTTATCTTCGCAAAAAACTTTCCGCACTTGACGCAAATGTTGCTATAAAGGCAGTACGCAACCGTGGCTATGCGTTGGAGGTCAATAATGATTAAAAAACTACGACGCCGATTTATTCTTGTTATGCTTATTTCAATAGCCTTGGTGCTCGGTGTGATGATGTCGGCAGTTAACATTGCCAACTATCATAGTGTAAATGTGAGAGCAGATGAAAAAATATCGGTAATTGCGGAAAACGGCGGTACTTTTCCGAAAAAAGACGGTGAAAAGGCTGATAAGCCTGTTGATGATATAAAACCGGACAGAAAAATGTCGGCAGAAGCTCCGTTTGACACCAGATATTTTACTGTAAGGATTGATGATGACAATACCGTTGTGTCGGTGAATACAGGTATGATTGCAGCGGTTTCGACCGAAAAGGCAGTTAATTACACAAAAGATCTTGCAAATAGGAATAAAACAAGCGGATTTATTGACAATTACAAATACACCTGCGTCAATACCGACAGCGGAAAAATGTATATTTACCTTGATTGCGAAAGGGAGCTTTCTACCTTTTATAATTTTCTTATTGTCAGCGTTCTGGCAAGCGTTGGCGGAATTATTCTTGTGTATCTGCTTGTACTTGTTTTTTCTAAAATTGTATTCAAGCCGGTTGCAGAAAGCTACGAAAAGCAAAAGCGTTTTATTACAGACGCAAGCCACGAGATAAAAACACCACTTACAATAATTGACGCATCTACAGAAATAATTGAAATGGAAAACGGCGAAAACGAG
This sequence comes from Ruminococcus sp., assembly GCF_045129435.1. Classification (GTDB taxonomy): domain Bacteria; phylum Bacillota; class Clostridia; order Oscillospirales; family Acutalibacteraceae; genus Ruminococcoides. Next base: position 6,491 of record NZ_JBGVJL010000057.1, read on the forward strand.
TGGACTGAAAGCATTAAAAATCAGGCGAAAAGACTTACTGCTCTGACCGAAAAGCTTGTTTTTCTCTCAAGAATGGACGAGGAGAGCACCAAGCTTACAATGCTTGATTTTTCAATTTCAGACGCTGTGCTTGAGGTTGCCGAGGGTTTTGAGCCGGTAGCCGCCTCGCAGGAAAAAAGCCTTGAAATTGATGTTGAAAGCAATCTTAGCTACTGCGGTGATGAACCGACAATCCGACAGCTTGTGTCTTTATTGCTTGATAATGCTATGAAGTATTCAAATGACAACGGAAGTATCAGCATTTCCTTAAAGTCAAGCGGAAAAAGCCGTATAATTTTGGTTACAAACAGTGTTGAAAAGATTGAGAAGGGCAGACATGATGAACTTTTTGAAAGATTTTATCGTGCCGACTCCTCAAGAAATTCCGAAACCGGCGGTCACGGCATCGGACTTTCTGTCGTAAAAGCCATTGCAAATGCACATAAGGGCAAGGCAGTCTGCTTTAGCAATGATGAAAAGTCAATAACATTTAAAATTACTCTATAAACAAAAAAGTCCGACAGCGAAAGTCGGACTTTTACTTTGTAATGTTTAATTCTATATCAGAATATTGGTAATTCTCTATTTGAATTTTATCTTTTAGCACTTCAAGGCTTTTGGTTAAAATAATTTTTTCTTTTTGTTTTTTCGTAAGCTGCTTAATCTGATATTCAAGCTTTGAGGCTGTGGTTCGGTTTTCGCTTGTCCAAAGAGATTCAAGCTTTTTTGCCTTGTGAGTGCGTGTATATTTTGCACATTTTTCGCTTAGAGAAAAATGCTCGTTCATTCGCTTTTGTATGTCGGCTGCTATGCCGGTATAAAGTGTGTTGTCGGCACATCTGAGTATATATGTATAGTACATTTTATCACCTACAAAAGTATAGCATATTTGAGAGGTTTTTTGCAATAAAAAGCCTGACAATTCATAGCGAACTGTCAGGCTTAACTTATGTGTTCTTTTTCGAGAGTCGGGGTAAATTATTGTTTAGCGGAAAGTTTCGGATAAATAACAATAAATTTAGGTCGAGCCTTTTTAAAGGCTCGTGGGTTTGGGCAACGCCCAAGAAAAGTTGTTTTATTGCAATTTTAAGGCACAAACAGCGTTGCTGTTTGTGTGCTAAAGCAAAGTTTGTTAAAACAGGCGACAGCCCTTTA
>NZ_JBGVJL010000058.1:0-10395 GCF_045129435.1 Ruminococcus sp.
CTGTTAAAATTGATTGCTCGTAAGAATTCATTTGGCTGTTCCTTTCGTTGAATTATTTATTACAATTTCGTTGTAACAGGCAAGGGCGTCAGGGTGAATTATCATTGCCCTTTTTGACAAGTCCTTTAATGTGAACTGCAAGCCGTAAAGCATTGCGTTTTCAAGAGTCTTGCCGGCCTTTTTACGCATTGTTTTTACACCTGAATAATCTCTTTCGGCAGAAGTAAAATCTGCAATAAAGATTATTTTTTCAAGCAAAGACATATTGGCTCTGCCGGTTGTATGGTACCTTACAGCGTTTAAAATATCCTCATCTGTGATTTTTAGAACATCACGAATATATACGCTTCCGCTTATACCATGCCATAGCTTTGCAGAATTTTTCTGCACATTATCTAAAATTATACCACCATCTGTCATAATTTGCAACTGTTCTTCTTTTGGTGTTTCTTTAGTAATATCGTGAAGTATTCCTGCAATGGCAGCTTTATCTGCGTCTGCACCGTATTTTTTTGCAAGTCTTACCGCTTCCTTAGACACATTTACGCTGTGTGTATAGCGGTAGTCGCTCATTCTTGATTTTATAATTTTTTTGTACTCGTCTAAATTCATAAAATCACACCCTGTATAAATTATTTTCCTTAATGTAATCAAAAACCCTTTTATCAAGCAGATTTGCTAAAGCATCGTGATTATTTATATTATCCCTCACATAAGTTGAAGAAACCGTGAGAACCGACTTTTGCAAAATAATTGCTTTTGCACCCATCGGTTTTAAAATATCATCATAGTGCCTTGTAAGTTCGGCTACGCTGTCGTCATCTCTCGGAATAGCAATTATTGTTGCAAGTTTAAAAATAATCTCCGGATTTCTCCAGCTTTCAAGTGACAAAAACATATCTGCACCGACTATAAAAAACAGCTCGTCATTTGGGTACTTCTCTTTTAAAAGTTCAAGTGTTCTGTAGGTGTAGCTTTTGCCCTCTAATTTAATTTCAAAATCCGATACATCGGCATAGCTGATTTCTGAGCAGGCAAGTCTGCACATATTAAGTCTGTGCTCGCAGCAAACAAGATTTAAGCTTTCTTTATGCGGTGGCACAAAGGTTGGCATAACAATAATCTTATCAAGCTTTGCCTCTTTATGGCTGTACTCAATCATCTGCTTATGACCGTTATGAATCGGGTTAAAAGTGCCGCCGAGTATTCCTATTCTGCTCATTTTCTTCTGTTCTTAGGAAGAACAATTTTAGGCTCATCCTCGTTCTTTCTGTAAAGAACAAACTTTGAACCTATCACCTGAACAACCTCTGCACCGCATTTTTCAGCAATAAGCTCAGCAGCTTCTCTTGAAGAATAACCGCTGTTCTCAAGCACCTTGCCTTTGATAAGCTCTCTTGCTGTGAGTGCATCATCAGCCTGCTTTACGATATTGTCTGTAATTTCACCCTTACCAATCATAAGGATAGTTTCAATAGGATTTGCAAGACCACGAAGGTATGCACGCTGTTTACTTGTGAGCATTTAACTGCTCCTTTCTTATATAAAATTATTTATCAAATTTATTTTTCAACTCTGCCTGCAGCTTTCTGAGAGCAATTCCTCTGTGGCTTATTTTATCCTTCTCATCATCTGAAAGTTCAGCAAAGCTTTTGCCGTCATAATCAAAAATCGGGTCATAGCCAAAACCGCCGTTGCCGTTTGGTGAGTGTGAAATAGTACCGTTGCACACACCGCTTACCTCAATTTTTTCATCAGCCGAAAGAATACAACAGATTGCCGAGGTAAAATGAGCTGTTCTTTTTTCATCGGGAACATTTTCCATTTCTTCAAGCAATTTATTATACCTGTCTTCATCTGTAGCATTTTCACCACAATATCTTGCCGAATACACTCCCGGTCTGCCGTCAAGTGCGTCTACCGACAAGCCTGAATCATCGGCAACGGCAGGCATACCTGTAGCTTTAAAAGCAGCATTTGCTTTGATAAACGCATTTTCGGCAAAGGTTGTGCCTGTTTCCTCGACCTCATCAAGACTTACCCCGGCTTCTCTTGCCGATACTGCATCAATGCCAAGCGGCTTTAATATTCTTTCAAGTTCCTTTAATTTCTTTGCGTTGTTGGTAGCAATAATAAATTTCATTTTGTACCTCTTAATTCTGAGCAAAGAGAGCCTTTGCAAAGTCTTCTGCGTCAAACGGCTGTAAATCGTCTATCTGCTCACCGACACCAATGTATTTAACAGGAATACCAAGTCCCTCTTTAATAGCAAGCACAACACCGCCCTTGGCAGTACCGTCAAGCTTTGTGAGGACAATACCTGTAATGCCTGTTGCAAGTCTGAACTGTTCTGCCTGATTAACAGCGTTCTGACCTGTAGTAGCGTCAAGCACAAGAAGTTTTTCCTTTGCTGCATCCGGAAGTTCTCTGTCTATAATTCTATTGATTTTTGCAAGCTCATCCATAAGGTGTTTTTTATTATGAAGTCTACCTGCTGTGTCGCAAATAATTACATCTGCGTGTCTTGCCTTTGCGGCAGATATAGCGTCATAAATTACAGCGGCAGGATCACTGCCCTCATTCTGCTTTACGATTTCGCAATGGCTTCTGTCTGCCCAAATTTCAAGCTGCTCTATAGCGGCGGCTCTGAATGTATCGCCTGCTGCAAGAATAACCTTTTTGCCCTGCTTTGTAAGACTGTTTGCAAGCTTGCCGATAGTTGTGGTTTTGCCCACACCGTTTACTCCTATAACAAGAATGATTGACGGAGTTGTGGAAATATCAAGCTCTTCGCCGCCTCTGAGCATATCAGAAACAGTTTCTTCGAGCAAAGTGTGGATTTCATTAGGGTTTTTTATACCCTCTTTCTTAACCCTCTTTTTAAGTTCTTCACAGATTTTTTCTGCTGTCGGTACACCAACATCACCCATTACAAGCAATTCCTCAAGCTCTTCAAAAAGCTCATCATCAATTTTAGTAAAAGATTTGAGCATTGAGTCAATCTGACCGACTACTGCATCTCTTGTCTTTTTTAAACCCTCTTTAATTTTATTAAAAAAGCCCATAAAATCATCCCTTCATTAATTAGCTTTTATACCAAGCTTTTCGGCAATTTCAGTAGAGCGTAGCTCCAGCAGCTTTGACACACCCTCGTCCTGCATTGTAACACCATATAACACATCAGCTTCTTCCATAGTGCCTCGTCTGTGGGTAATACAAATAAACTGAGTGGTATGAGTAAGGTTTCTCATATAGTTTGCAAAACGGTCAACATTGACATCATCAAGTGCCGCCTCAATCTCATCCATTACGCAGAACGGTGCAGGTCTTACCTTCATAATTGCAAAGTAAAGTGCAATAGCCACAAGTGCTTTCTCACCACCGGAAAGTGCATCAAGATGTACTACAATTTTGCCCGGTGGGTGAACAACAATATCAATGCCGCTGTTGAGTATATCCTCAGGCTCAGATAACGAAAGTGAAGCCGTACCGCCGCCGAATAGTTCTTTAAATGTAAAAGTAAAGTTCTTATTGATTTCTTCAAAACTCTCAACAAATACTTCTTTCATTTGTTTTGTAAGGTCATTGATAAGTCGCTCGATTTCTCGCTTTGACTTTTCAACATCAGTTACCTGAGTGCTCATAAATTCATAACGCTCAGACACCTCTTTGTATTCCTCAATAGCAGACACATTTACATTACCGAGATTTTTAATCTTCTGTTTTAACTCATTAAGTCGCTTTTGTGCAGCGTTGGAATCCGGTATTTCAATAGCCTGCTGTTCAGCCTCTCTCTTGGTAAGCTCATATTCTTCCCAAAGTTTAGAAATAATATTATCATACTGATTTTGCAGGTTGATTTTTCTTTCCTCAAGCCTTGAAAGCTCTCTGCCTGAAACCTCTCGTTCAGAAGTTTTGTCACGCTCAAGTGCTCTTAACTCAACGCTTCTCTTTTCGTAAGTATCCTTTTCAGAATTTATGGTTTCAATTCTTGAATTATATTCGGCAATCTTATCTGTCTTTTCCTTGATTTCTGCTTCAAGAATTGAAATTCTGCTCTGGATTTCTTCATTTTTATTTTTATAGTCCTCAATCTGTGCATTAAGCTCTTTTTGTCTTTCACCAAAGTTATTTGATGAATTTTCTGCATAGAGAATTTCAGAATTGAGTGCGTCAATGTCCTTTTGTGCGGTAACAATTTCAAGTCTTACATTCTGTAGCTGAGCAGCAATTTCTTCTCGCTGTTCAATCATTTTTGCACGACTGCCTGTAATGCTGTTTACCTTTTCTTCTGCCTCAGAAATTTTGCGATTAAGCTCTGAAAGCTGTTCTCCTGCATTTTTTCTATCCTCAGAAAGAACATTGATTTTATTAGTATATTCTTCTATCTGATTGTCAAAATTCTTTAAAGCAAGCTTAGAGTTTGAAAGTTCGTTTTCGCAAGCCTTGCTTTCGGCTTCCATTCTTGCAAGACTCTGTTTTTTATTTGAAAGGTCTGCTCTTGTGCCAAGTAGCTCAGCTTCAACAGCGGCATAATCCTGAGCAGCCTCATTACACATTTTCTGTGCTTGTGCAGACTTTTCTTCAATAGCCTTTGTCTGCTCCTTTAAATCCTTAATCTCGCTTGCACGGCTCAGCAAACCTGTATTTCTGTTAAGTGAACCGCCGGTAAGCGAACCGCCAGCATTCACAACCTGTCCGTCAAGTGTAACAATCTTAAAACGGTACGAATATTTCTTAGCAATGGCAGTTGCAGAATTAAGGTTATCTGCAATTACAATTTTGCCGAGAAGTGACGATAAAATATTTCTGAATTTATCATCGCAAGAGCAAAGGTCGCTTGCTACACCTATAAAACCTTGGCAGAGTTCAAGTCCGTTTTCTCTTAATTCTCTTGCCTTAATTGTGTTAAGGGGTAAGAATGTAGCTCTGCCACCGTCTGATGATTTAAGATAAGCAATTGCGGATTTAGCGTCATTTTCGGTTTCAACAACAATGTTCTGCATTGCCGCACCGAGTGCGGTTTCAATGGCAACGCCGTACTTCTGCGGTACAGAAATCACTCGTGAAACCGGACCGCAGATTCCCTTTAATCTGCCGTTTTTAGAGGCATTTACTACAACCTTAACGCTCTTTGAAAAGCCCTCAAGGTTACGCTCAAGATTTTCAAGGAAGTTGATTTTCCTTATATGCTCCTTGCTGTCGAGCAAAAGTCTGTCACTTTCTGCCTTATAGCTGTCACGCTTGTGAGCTTTTGACTGCAACTTGAGTTCAAGGCCTTGTATAGCATTTGTTACAGAAGTAATTTCTTCTCTTAAATTTGTAAGGTTAGCTGCGTACTGCTCAGAGATTTCCTCAAGCTCATTCACTCTTGAGATACCGTCTTTATTAGCAGCGGTAAGGCTTGCAATTCGCTCCTCAAGGTCAGAAATTGAGCTTTCTGCCGTCATATCAATTACTCTGGCATCGGCAGATTTTGTAGTGAGCATTGAAAGCTCTGATGTAAGCTGCTGAAGTTTATCACCGCTTTTTCCGGTATCCAAATTAATTACATTTAGCTTTTCGGAAAGTGCTGTGTATTCCTTTTGCTTTTCAATTACTTTTTTATCAAGCTCGGCAATCTGCTCGTTTTTCTCTGCAATCTGAGTAGTAATAAGTTCAGAATTTTGCTGTGCGTTTTCAATTTCGTTTTCAACACGCTTAATGTTTTCTTCGTTGTGAAGTATGTCATTTTTTGAAACCGAAAGTCTGGAACGCAAATCTGAAATCAGAGAATCAAGTTCAGAAATGAGATGTCTTACTTCGTCAGACTTAACGGCAAGCTCACCATTTTTAAGATAGATTTCTTCAGATTCTTTCTGAATTTCTTCAAGCATTTTTTCGGCATCATCATATTGAGAATGAGCGATTGCAATTTTTTCGTCCTGAGTTTTAAGAGCAGCCTGACTCTTATCAAGCGTAAGGAGCCAAAGTGCAATTTCAAGTCCACGCTTTTCCTCGGAATATTTTAAAAATTCCTGTGCTTTTTCTGATTGTCTTTTAAGTGGACCTACTCGCTCCTCAAGTTCGGTAACAATATCTCTGAGTCTTAAAAGATTTTCTTCTGTACTTTTAAGCTTACGCTCAGCATCGGTTTTTCTGTAACGGTAACGAGAAATACCTGCCGCCTCTTCAAAAATTTCTCGTCTATCCTCGCCCTTTGAAGATACAATACTGTCAATTTTACCCTGTCCGATCATAGAATAACCATCTCGACCAAGACCTGTATCCATAAAAAGCTCGTTAATATCTTTGAGTCTTACCTGTGCTTTATTGATAAGATATTCACTTTCACCACTGCGATAATAACGGCGTGTAATTGAAATTTCATCTCCGTCAAAAGCAAGCACTCTGTCTTTGTTTTCGATATTTAAAGAAACCTCGGCATAGCCAAGCTTTTTTCTTTTGTCGGTTCCGTTAAAAACAACATCTTCCATTTTGGAGCAACGCAAGCTTTTAGGAGATTGCTCGCCGAGCACCCAACGGATAGCGTCTGAAATGTTGCTTTTACCTGAGCCGTTTGGGCCTACAACAGCGGTAATGCCCTGCTCAAATGATAATTTAGTTTTATCGGGAAAGGTTTTAAAACCCTGAATTTCAAGTGATTTTAATCGCATTTATTACCTCTGTTTTATGTATATTTCGTATTCGTCAAGGCTTTTATCTGTCTTGATTTTAATTTTATACCCCATACTGTTTAGCTTTAATATATTTGATTTTTTTTGACCTGCAAGCTTAGAAACCGAATGTGGATTTACATAGACCTCAAAAAAATCTGCCGACTTATTGTAATAATTTTTAATAAGCTCAACTGTTTTTTCAAGGAGGATTTTATTTTCACAAAGCTCTCTGAAAGCAGGATGATAATTTGAACCAAGGCTGTTTTTCTCAAGGCTTTCGGAATAATGAAGTCCGAGTCTTATCAGCTTGATGTTTTCATTTTTAAATTTCAAAATAAGCTTTGAGCAAAGGTCAACAGATTGCTCAAGGGTATACGGTACAAACTTCTTACTGTTATACAGGTTTGCAAGCTCTGTGTCCTGCATAATAACAGTCGGGTAAATTCTTACGGTTTCAGGTCTGAGCTTTATAAATTCATCAGCAGTATAAATGTCTTTATAAAAATCAGAACCGTAAAGTCCCGTCATCATCTGCAAACCGAGTGAAATGCCATAATTTTTTATTATTTTGCAGGCATTTCGCACATCTTCTGAGTTATGACCTCTTTCGTTAAGTCGTAACACTTCATCGTCCATTGACTGAGCACCGAGCTCAATGGATATTACATTGTAGCTTTTTAAAAGGGCAACTATCTCATCATCAATGTAGTCAGGTCTTGTTGAAAGACGAATACCTTTAAATCTTGCAATATATGGCTTTGTAGCATCTAAAAGCTCAAGCATATATCTTCTGTCAATGGCTGTAAAGCTGCCGCCAAAGAATGCAATTTCAGCCTCTTTCGTATTTTCTTTTAAAGAATTAACAGCAATCTCTATAGCATTTTTTACATCATTGGCATTAGGCTGGCTTGATTGTCCTACAATGTTTTTTTGATTGCAGAATGTACACTTATGAGGGCAACCGTTGTGCGGAATAAAGAGTGCGACATTTGAATGTTTAATAGCCCATCAACTCCAATGCCTCTCTTGCCGCCTGCTGTTCAGCCTCTTTTTTGCTTCTTCCGCCGCCCTTGCCGATTACATTGCTGTTGAGATGTACCTCTACAACAAAGTGCTTATTATGGTCAGGACCTGACTCTGCAACAAGTACATACTCAAGCAATTCTCCCGGATTTTTCTGAATAATTTCCTGTAATGTTGTTTTGTAATCATTAACAGGTCTTTTCTTTGAAGCCTTAATAGCAGGGATTACAAAATTAAGAATATGCTTTGCAGCAGGCTCAATTCCGCCGTCAATGTAAATTGCGGCAATAAGTGCCTCGAATGCGTCAGAAAGAATTGACGGTCGCTCTGCACCGCCGTTGTGGCGTTCACCCTTGCTAAGTATAAGATACTTACCAAGTCCAAGCTGTTTTGCAAATACAAAAAGACTTTTTTCACACACAAGTGATGCTCTGAGCTTTGTAAGCTCACCCTCAGGAAGTTCAGGACAATTCTTGAAGATGTAATCCGATACCACAATAGAAAGTACGGCATCACCCAAAAACTCAAGTCTTTCGTTGTATTTGATATGCTTTGACTTATGTTCGTTTGCATAAGAGGAATGTGTCAGTGCCTCCTCAAGCAAGCTTATATCTTTAAATTTATAGCCAATTTTATTTTCAAGCTCCTGCACTTTTAATCAATCCTCCGAATTAATAACCTTTGAAATTTCGCCTATTGCATCAGCAAGAACATAATCTCTTGAAAGTCTGATTGCATTTTTTATTGTAACCGCCTTTGCACTTCCGTGTGCTTTGAATACAGGCTTTGACGCTCCCAAAACAGGTGCACCGCCGTATGTGTTGTGGTCAAGCTTTTTCTTGAGTTTTTTCATATCAGAAAGTACAAGACCTGCGGAAAGCTTGCCTTTAAGACTGCTTGTGAAAACGCTCTTTATCTCATTCATTACAACCATTGCAACGCCCTCATAGGTTTTTAAGATAAGATTGCCGGTAAAGCCATCGCAAACCAAAACATCACAAGCACCTTGCGGAATATCTCTGCCCTCAACATTGCCGACAAAGTTTAAATTACTTTCCTTTAAAAGCTTATATGTAGTCTGGTAAAGCTCATTTCCTTTGTGATCCTCTGTTCCGACATTTGCAAGACCAACTCTTGGATTATCAATTTTCATAACCTTGTTCATATAAATTGAACCCATTACTGCAAATTGAACGAGCATTTCAGGACGGCAATCAACATTTGCACCACCGTCAACAAGCATAAAAAATCCGTTTGCTGACGGCATAACAGGAGAAAATGCAGGTCTTTTAATACCCTTTATTCTTCTGATTGAAAGTGTCGCACCCATACAAAGAGCACCGCTGTTACCAGCAGAAACAAAAGCATCGCCCTCACCGTTTTTTAGCAAATTAAAGCCCACTGCCACTGAACTGTCTTTTTTTGATTTTAAAACAGCATCAGCGTGATCGTCCATAGTAATTACTTGTGTACAATTGTGAATTTCCATTCTGTCAAGGGAAATATTGTTCTCGCTTGCTACCTTAATGATTTTACTTTCATCGCCTGTAAGAATAATTGACAAATCGTCAAATTCCGCAACAGCTTCCGCACAACCCTTTATAATCTCAAGCGGTGCATTATCTCCGCCAAAGGCATCTACTATAATTTTCATTTTTACACCTCTATATCCTTTTGTGCAAGATAATCTTCAAGGCTTTTCAACGCCCTGTCCGAATATGCCTTTCCACGCTCTTGCTTGTCACGAGGACGATTTTCAAGAGCAGGGAGCACACCAAAGTTTGCTCCCATAGGCTGAAATTTCTCAACATACTTGTCTGAAATATAGCCTGCCAACGCTCCAAGCATTGTATCCTTTGGAAGCACAAAAGGCTCTTTGTCTTGTAATTTACGAACAGCATTGATACCCGCAAGTATTCCTGATGCCGCTGATTCCATATATCCCTCTACTCCTGTGAGCTGACCTGCAAAGAACAAATTGCCGTTTTCTCTGAGAGAAAAGTCAGCGTCAAGTAGCTTTGGTGAATTGATGAATGTATTTCTGTGCATTACACCATAGCGATAAAATTCAGCCTTATGAAGTGCAGGAATAAGAGAAAATACTCTTTTCTGCTCACCAAATTTCAAATTAGTTTGAAAACCGACGAGGTTATACATCGTACCCTCGCAATTTTCTTTTCTCAGCTGAAGGACTGCCCATGGCCTGTGACCTGTCTTTGGATTCACAAGTCCTACCGGTTTCATCGGCCCAAAACGCAAGGTGTTTTCGCCACGCTGAGCCATTACCTCAACCGGCATACATCCCTCATATACTTTAGGATTATTTACATCAAAGCTGTGTAATTCTGCTCTTTCGGCGGTAACAAGAGCATTGTAAAAGGTTTCGTACTCCTCTTTATTCATCGGGCAATTAATGTAATCGTCACCACTGCCCTTATCATACCTTGAAGCAAAAAAAGCGTAATCCATATCTACACTTTCCGCACTGACGATTGGTGCGGCCGCATCAAAAAATGAGAGTGAAGTACCAAAGCGTTCTCTTATTTTATCGGCAAGAGCATCTGATGTAAGGGGGCCCGTAGCAATAATTGTTATTGCATCATCGGGAATATCTGTGATTTCTTCTTCAAAAACTTCAATATTTTCATCAGATTTTATACCCTCGGTAACAAGAGTTGAAAAAATATCTCTGTCAACAGCCAAAGCACCGCCT
>NZ_JBGVJL010000059.1:0-9408 GCF_045129435.1 Ruminococcus sp.
CTGCGAAGTTATCAAAATTACCGGAAATTCCTACCGCATCAAGGGCAGAAAAATCTTTGATGATTCTGATGACTGATTCTTCGCTCATAATTGTACATTTTAAATGAGCGTTTTTCGTCATTTTCACTTGACATTTACACAATCTCAAACCTTTTAACTCCCGACCGTTACTAATTTATTACCGGAAACAGAAAAATTATTATTTTGCAAACTATCTTCCCATAATAAAAATATCACTCTAACATTTAGGGCAGAGAGTTATTTTTGCTTTAATTTATTGAAATGTGTCGTAAAAAGTTTTATAATAAAAGCAGTACGGCTAAAACGCACCGAAAGGAAATTGAGTATGAACATCAGACAAATCAAAGCTGAAACTGTAACACAGACAGTAAAACAGCTTTTTCTCGACTGCAATTATTTTATTGGCAAGGATATTATGACTGCTCTTGAAAATGCAAGAGAAAATGAAAAATCAGAGGTAGGCAAGAGCGTACTTTCTCAGATTATTGAGAATGATAAGCTTGCCGCAAAAGAAGAAATTCCGCTTTGTCAGGATACCGGTATGGCAATTTTGTTTGTTGAATACGGCGACAAGGTTGTTATTGAGGACGGTAACTTTGAAGATGCTGTAAACGAGGGCGTAAGACAGGCTTATAAAGACGGTTACCTCAGAAAAAGTGTGGTAAACGATCCTGTTTTTGACCGTTTGAATACTAAAGATAACACTCCTGCAATTATTCACACAAGAATTGTGAGCGGCGATAAAATTAAAATTACAGCAGGCGGCAAAGGCTTTGGCAGTGAGAATATGTCTGCTATAAAAATGCTCACTCCGTCATACGGAATTGAGGGAGTAAAGAAGTTTATACTTGATACCGTAAGAACTGCCGGTCCTAATCCATGCCCGCCAATCGTGGTTGGTGTTGGTATTGGCGGTACTTTTGAGAGATGTGCTCAGCTTGCAAAAAAGGCGACCTTCAGAGCTATTGATACCCACAATTCAGACGAGCGTTATGCAAAGCTTGAGGACGAGCTTTTGGAAAGCATAAATAAAATGGGATTTGGCCCTGCCGGACTTGGCGGAAATACAACCGCAATCGGCGTGAATATTGAAACCTCGCCAACTCACATTGCCGGAATGCCTGTTGCGGTCAACATTTGTTGTCACGCTGCAAGACACGCAAGTGCAGAGATTTAAGGGGGAAGAAAAATGCCGAAAAAATTGACTTTACCACTCAGCGATGAGGATATTAAAAATTTAAAAGCCGGCGAAAGCGTGTTGCTTTCTGGCACAATGCTTACAGGCAGAGATGCCGCACATAAAAGGCTTTTTGAGCTTATTGAAAAGGGCGAGGAGCTTCCGTTTGATATTAATGGCGAGATTATTTATTATGTAGGCCCTGCACCGGCTAAACCGGGATATGCTGTTGGCCCTGCCGGCCCGACTTCAAGCTACAGAATGGATAAATACGCACCGGCACTTTTAGACCTCGGTTTAAAAGGAATGGTTGGCAAGGGTGCGAGAAATCAGGAAGTTATTGACGCTATCGTAAGAAACGGCTGTGTGTACTTTGCGGCAATTGGTGGTGCGGCTGCGTTAATTGCAAAGAGCATTAAAAAAGAAGAAATGCTGTGCTACGAGGACTTGGGCACTGAGGCTGTGAGAAGATACACAGTTGAGGATTTCCCATGTATCGTTGCGATTGACAGTAAAGGCAATAATGTGTATGAAACTGAGCCGAAAAAATATAATACCGAAAAATGATGATTATAGGACTGCTTCGGCAGTCCTTTTTACTAACACAAAAGCTTAACAATAATAAAATTTAGGTCGAGCCTTTTTAAAGGCTCGTGGGTTTGGGCAACGCCCGAGAAAAGCTGTTTTCATCGCAATTTGTAAGGCACAAACAGCAACGCTGTTTGTGTGTTAAAGCAAAGTTTGATAAAACAGGCTACGGCCATTAAAAAGAAATAATACATTTATAAGGAAGAATGGCTTTTTATGATGCTATCGCATTATAAGGCTTTCGCTGTTGTGTTCAAGCCACCAAACAGCCTACTGTTTGGTTATCAAAATTTTGCATAAACTTATAGTATTTGTGGGCTTTGCCCACACCCACAACCTTTTAAAAAGGTTGACCAAATTTTTTGCTCGAGTATAAAGTATGTGATAATACAAGCAAAAAATTCCCGACTTTTAAAAACAATAATATATCAATCTCACTCCAATATTAAAAGCATACCAACACTTATCCCTATTGCCTTTCAGAAAATATTGTGTTAAAATTATGATAATAAAATTATAATTCAATCTTAATTATTGTATAATAAATACAAAGGAAGGACAACTTTATGAAAATAGATCTTGATTTACAAATCGAACAGCCTCGATATTACACAGTTTCAAACATCACCTTTGCTCAGGTTGACGCTTGGTTTGGTCACACCACAAGGGACTTAAAGCTTGATTTAATATATCCAAAGGACAAAAGGCAAAAATATCCCTGCATCATCTGGTTATGTGGCGGCGGTTGGATAAGAATGGATAAATCCGCCCATTTTGCCTACCTTGCCAAACTTGCACTCAAGGGCTTTGCCGTTGCAAGCATTGAGTATCGCACCAGCAACGAGGGTGCTTACCCTATGCCTCTTGAAGATGTTAAGGCGGCTATCCGCTACCTCAAGGCTCACGCTGAACGCTATTGCATTGACGATACTAAATTCGGTATAGCAGGGGAATCTGCTGGTGGTTACCTTGCCGCAATGGCAGCACTCAATCACGATAAAAATCTTGATGTGGGTGAATATCTTGATTATTCAAGTGATATACAGGCATGCTGTCCGTTCTATCCGCCAACAGACATCGCATCATTTCCGCACAAGTCGGCTATTGAGGCAGGAGCAAGTATGGAATCGCTTATGCTCGGTATGAATGTTGTGCTGAACAAGGAAAAAGCTCAGAAATGTTGCCCGGTTTCATTTGTTACCCCGTCTGCACCTCCGTTTATGATTTTTCATGGAACTGAGGATACCACAGTTCCGTTTTCACAGGGTGAAGTTTTGCACGATTTGCTCGTAAAAAACGGCTGTGATGCCACATTGGTTGCGGTAAAGGGTGCTGAACACGCCGATATTTTCTTTGCTCAGGAAAAATTATGGGATATGGTGGCTGAATTCTTCAAAGATAAGCTTTGTAAATAATTTGTACGGAAAAGTTTTCAACACGATTAGAATAAAGTGTTGAAAACTTTTTGCTTTATACTTAATTCTTAAGAAAATATACGATATTGTATAAATTCTAAACAATGTTTAGCACAAAATTTTTATATTCTATGGTAAAAACACTCAAAATGTGATATAATTATTTATTATATACAGTATAAGGAGAATTGCTGTGAAAGAAACAATTTGCACTATACCGATTAATGATATTTTTATGCCAAAGGACGGCTGCCCGATTTGCCGAATGGAGGATATGCTCGAAAAGCAGTATGTAAAATTCATCACCGGGGACGCAATGATGGAGCCGAACATCAGAATAGAAACCAACAAAAAAGGATTTTGCCACCGCCACTTTTCACAGATGTTTACAGTAGGTCAAAAGTTGCCGAATGCACTCATACTGGAGAGCCATTTGCAGGAAATTATCGACAAATATATGCCGGCAAAGCTCAAGGGCAAGCCTGACAAAAAACAGCTTGAGGGCATTAAAGAAGAACTGTCGTCCTGCTATGTCTGCGACAGAATCGCAAGCGATATGCACCACTTTATGGCTACAATTTTTGTGGAGTGGGCAAAGGGCGGCGAGTTCAGAAAGCTGTACAACGAACAGCCGTTTATCTGCTTAAAGCATTATTCTTTCATTATGAGTGCCGCAACAGGCAAGGGCGGAATTTCGTCAAAGCTTTTGCCTGACTTTTACGCAGAAACCGCCGCACTTACAAAAAATTATCTTGTAAGCCTAAAAGCCGACATAACTCACTTTTGCTCAATGTTTGACTACCGCAGTCAAGGACAGGATTGGGGTACATCAAAGGACTCAATCGAAAGAAGTATTGCTTTTTTAACCGGTACGGACTGATGAAAAAAGAAAATTCGGAATTTCCAAATTTTCTTTTTATGTCTTATATAAAGGAAAATTAATTAATGAAAACTTTTTAAATCCTAATCAATGCAGGTATCTTGCAAGTTTAATATGTGTCTTAGGAGCAATTTTTGCTTTTATTTCAAAGATTAAATTCGGAATGAACAGCATTCATCCCGCATTGCAACTGTTTGCTTTCGTTCAGTACAAAGGGCAATCCAAAGCATTGCCCAAACTGTGGCGGCACACTTGAAGATGATGATTAAAATTAGTTTACATAAATTTGGATATACTATAAAAAGGAAGTCTTACTATGCTGACATATACGGCTGATGAATTGGAGAAAATTTTCAGGGAAGAGAATATAAATCCCGATGAGCTGCAAAATATGGTAGTGGAAAAGCTTAAGGCAAACAAGCAAAAGCTTGCTACTGCCGAGAGCTGCACAGGCGGCTTGCTTTCGGGCAGAATTACTGCTGTGAGCGGTGCGAGCGAGGTTTTTGACTGCGGAGTATGCTCGTATGCAAATGAAATTAAACACAGGGTGCTTGGTGTGAGTGAAGAAACGCTTGACACGCTCGGTGCGGTATCTGCCGAAACTGCCATGCAGATGGCGGAGGGCGTAAGAAAGCTTGCAAATGCCGATATTGGTGCGAGCACTACTGGAATTGCCGGCCCGACAGGCGGTACTGATGAAAAACCTGTGGGACTTGTTTATGTAGGAATTTGTGCAAATTGCAGTAAATTTCCCGTAAAGCTTTTGCTCGGCGAAACAAACGGAAGTAAAAATTCCCGAAATTATATAAGAAAACTTGCTTGTAATGCCGTTCTTTATACAATTTGGAAATTAAGCTAAATGTTGTAAAAAAATCTTGTAAAATATTTAATATTGTGGTAAAATAAAATCGTAACTGTGGATAAGGGGCTTTTTTTGCCCTGAAATTATAATTCATTTAGATAATTATAATTAATCTTTTGATTTATCCCGAAAATATTATAATTTAATATCCGTCAGAATGGAGTTGATTTTAATGGAAAGAAGTGCAGGTATCCTGTTGTCGGTTACTTCGCTTCCGTCCCCCTACGGAATTGGTACTATTGGTAAAGAGGCTCGTGAGTTTGCTGACTTTCTCAAAAAGGCAGGTCAGAAGGTTTGGCAGATTCTTCCTGTTGGCCCTACAAGCTACGGTGACTCTCCTTATCAGTCCTTTTCAACTTATGCAGGTAACCCTTACCTGATTGACCTTGACACACTTTGTGAAGAGGGTCTTATTACTAAAGAGCAGCTCGACAGTTATGATTGGGGTTCAAACGCTGCTGAGGTAGATTACGAAAAAATCTACAACAACAGATTCGACGCTCTTAGAATTGCTTATGATAATTTTAAAAAGAAAGACCAGAAGGCTTTCTCTGCTTTTAAGAGAAAGAACAGCAAGTGGCTCAAAAATTATGCCCTTTATATGGCTGTAAAGAAGAGCTTCAATATGGTTTCATGGACAGAGTGGCCTGACGAAGAAATTCGTATGCACGAAGAGGCTGCCGTTAAGCGTTACGAGCGTAAGCTTAAGGACGATGTTGACTTCTGGAAATTCTTACAGTTTAAGTTTTACGAGCAGTGGGATGCTTTCCGTGCTTATGTAAACGGTCTTGGCATTCAGATTTTGGGCGATATGCCTATCTATGTTGCAATGGATAGTGCAGACACTTGGGCAAACCCTGAGTTGTTCCAGCTCTATGATGACGGTGATCCTATTGCAGTTGCAGGTTGTCCTCCGGACTACTTCTCAGCAACAGGTCAGCTTTGGGGCAATCCACTTTATGACTGGGATTACCTCGCAGAAACAGACTACGAGTGGTGGTTTGAGAGAATTAAGGCTGCTTCAAAGCTTTATGACATCACAAGAATCGATCACTTCAGAGCTTTTGCAAGCTACTATTCAATTCCTTACCCGGCTGAAAATGCTATCAACGGTGAGTGGGTTGAAGGTCCACGCATTAAGTTCTTCAAGATGATGGAAGAGGCTCTTGGCAAGATTAACATTGTTGCAGAGGACCTTGGAACTCTTACTCCTGATGTAACCGAGCTTATGGAGCAGACAGGTTATCCGGGAATGAAGGTACTTGAGTTTGCTTTTGACAGCGGAGAAGAGAACGATTATCTCCCACATAAATATACTGAAAACTGCGTTGTTTACACAGGTACTCATGATAACGATACTATTATGGGTTGGGTTGAAACTGCTAAGCCTGAAGATGTAAACTATGCAAGAAGCTACTGCCAGATGCCTGAGGACGAGCCTTTTAACTGGGGACTTATCCGTACAGCATACCAGAGCAAGGCAGGTATGGCTATTATTCCTGTTCAGGATATTCTTGGTCTTGGCAAAGAGGCAAGAATGAACATTCCGTCAACACTCGGCGGCAACTGGACTTGGAGAGTTGATAAAGCAGCTCTTACTGATGAGCTTGCAGATAAATTAAAAACAATGTCTGTAAATAGCGGACGACTGGAGGACTAAACAAATGAGCAATATTATGGAAAAGCTTGAGCTTACAGCACAGTCTATGTATTGTAAGAAGGTAGAAGAGCTTACACCTTCCGAACTTCATCTTTCTCTCGGCAAGGCTGTTATGGGCGAAATTGCCGACAACTGGGCAGCAAGCAAGGCTAAACACAACAGCGAGCGTAGAGCTTACTACTTCTCAGCTGAGTTCCTTATGGGTAGAATGATGTACAACAACCTTTACTGCCTCGGTATTCTTGAGGATGTAAAGAAAATGCTCAAGAAAAAGGGCGTTGACATCAATGTATTTGAGGACATCGACGATGCAGCTCTCGGTAACGGCGGTCTTGGCCGTCTTGCAGCTTGCTATCTCGACAGTGCTGCTACTATGGAAGTACCGCTTGACGGTTATGGCATTCGCTATAAGTACGGTCTTTTCAAGCAGCTTATTAAGGACGGTTATCAGGTAGAAGTTGCTGATGATTGGCAGAGATTTGAAGATCCATGGTGCCTCCGTCGTGAGGATGAGGCTGTAACAGTATCTTTCAAGGGTCAGACAGTTAAAGCTGTTCCTTATGATATGGCTGTTATCGGTTGCAAGACAAACAACATCAACACATTAAGACTCTGGCAGGCTGAGGCTCTTAACGAGTTCGATTTCCAGGCATTTAACAATACAGAGTACAACAGAGCAGTTCAGGAGAAGAACGACGCTGAGAACATCACAAAGGTTCTGTATCCTAACGATAACAAGTACGAGGGTAAGGTTTTAAGACTTAAGCAGCAGTATTTCTTCTGCTCAGCTTCTCTCCAGGATATTATGCGTAGATACAAGGCAAAGCACGGCAATGATTTCAGCTTCTTTGCTAAGGAGAACGCTATCCAGCTTAACGATACACATCCGGTATGCTCAATCCCAGAGCTCGTAAGACTTCTTATGAACGAGGGTATGAACTTTGACGAAGCTTTCGAGATTGCAAGAAAGACTTGTGCTTACACAAACCACACAGTTCTCGGCGAGGCTCTCGAGAAGTGGCATGCTGACCTTATGATGCAGGTAATTCCTGAGATTTACCACATCATCTGCCTTATTGCTAACAAGCTTCAGGAAGAGCTTACAGCTAAGGGCATCAGCGAGGATATGAAAGCTAAGATGCGTATTGTTGACGCTAACACAGTTCATATGGCAAGACTTGCAACTTATGCAGGCACATATGTAAACGGTGTTGCTAAGCTTCACACAGAAATCCTCAAGGACGATGTTCTTAAGGAGTGGTACCAGGTATATCCTGAGAGATTCCAGAACAAGACAAACGGTATTACACAGCGTCGTTGGTTAGGTCTTTGCAACCCTGAGCTTGCAGCACTCATCACAGAGAAGGTTGGCAGCGATAACTGGCTTATCGATCTTTCACTCCTTTCAAAGCTCAACGATTGCATTGATGCTAAGACAATTACAAAGTTTAACACAATCAAGAAGAAGAAGAAGGTTCAGCTCGCTGAGTACATCAAGAAGATGGACGGCGTAGAGATTAACCCAGATTCTATCTATGATATTCAGGTTAAGAGACTTCACGAGTACAAGAGACAGCTTCTCAACGCTTTCTCAATTATGACAATCTACTTCCGCATTAAAGAGGGCAAGCTTCCTAACTGGACACCAACAACATTTATCTTTGGTGCTAAGGCTGCTCCTGGTTATGCAAGAGCTAAGGCAATCATCAAGTACATCAACGAGATTGCTAACCTTGTAAACAATGATCCTGATACAAAGGATAAGCTCAAGGTTGTATTCATTTCTAACTACAACGTATCTTACGCTGAGAAGATCGTAGTTGCTGCTGACCTTTCAGAGCAGACATCTACAGCAGGTCTTGAGGCTTCAGGTACAGGTAATATGAAGTTTATGCTCAACGGTGCATTAACACTCGGCACATATGACGGTGCAAACATCGAAATTGCAGAGTGTGCAGGCGAAGAGAACGAGTATATCTTCGGTGCAAGAGTTGAAGATATTGAAAGACTCAAGAAGGAAGGCTATGATCCTAAGAAGCTTTATGAGGCTGATCCTGAAATCAAGAGAGTTGTTGATACACTTATCGACGGCACATTTGATGATGACGGTGCTCAGGGCGAGGGCAGCTTTGCTGAACTTCACAACGCTCTTATCAACGGTACTTCATGGCAGGCTGCTGACCACTACTTCCACATCTATGATCTCCCACTCTATGTAGAAACAAAGATCAGAGCTAACTCAGATTACGCTAACCGTAAAGAGTTTGGTAAGAAGTGCCTCATCAATATTGCTAATGCCGGCAAGTTCTCATCAGACAGAGCTATTGTTGAGTATGCTAAGGATATTTGGCACACATCTTACAGAGAAGTTTAATTGTTATAAACAAGTTAATAGCTTTTCATTGATTTAAAGTGATAAAGTCCGACAATGACTAATGTTGTTGTCGGGCTTTTTGTGTTATTAAAAAATATGTGAAATAGTTAGAGTGGGGGAGAGGAGGAATAGTTGAATAGTTAAGAAGGTTCTTTTGAGGTTTTTTCGATAGTTGGGGGTAAATTATGGTTTAGTAACGGTCGGGAAATTTTTGACTTAAATTATCACAAACTTTATACGCGAACGTAAAAATTTGGTCAACCTTTTTCAAAGGTTGTGGGTGTGGGCGAACAATGCCAACAACTTAAGAAAAGTTGTGGCATTTACCCCGTATAAAATCAAATGGCATATTTAGGACAAGATACTTTTCGCTGATGAGAAAAAATTGGTCGATTAAAAGACCTGTCTGGTTTAACAGGAACAGGCTGTTT